>DRPG01000621.1 GCA_011376105.1 Deltaproteobacteria bacterium | reverse complement strand
TACCTGGGGGGCCGACTGCACCTGCGGGCGGCCTCGACCCTGCGGTGGGCCGATCGGCCCGTCCCCACCGATCCTGATCCCGACGATCCGACCGGGCAGCGCCTCAGGCAGCTCGAGCACAGGGCGCTGCAGGGCCTGGCCTCGCGGATCCCCGAGGCGATCCGGGGCACCGCAGAGATCGTGTCCGGGGAGCTGGAGGAGATCGCCGCCGGAGCCGGGCTCGATCCATCGCTCGTGATCTGTGCGACCCAGGGCCGCCGGGGCCTGGCGCGCCTGCTCGCGGGCTCAGCCAGCGAGGCCCTGGTGCGCAACAGCACGTGTCCGATCCTGGTGCTGCGTAGGGCGGAGCAGCCCCCGGCGGCGGTGCGGATCCAACAAGTCCTGGTGGCGATCGATCCGGGCAGCCCGTCGGGCGAGGCCCTGTCGGCGGTGAGGCGGTGGTTCCCCGGGGCGAACGTCGACGTGGCGAGCGTGCTCAGCGATCACGAGCCCCTGACCGATCGCGACGTCTTGTCCGGGGTGGTGGCGCCAGGCGATCACCCTCAGCGGGCCTGGGCGATGGAGCGCCTGGCCGAGGCGGGGATCGACGCGACCCCGCTGCTGCTGCTCGCCGGGCGCCGCAGCGTCGGGGCGGTGCTGTCCGAGGTCGCCTCCGGGTACGATCTGATCGCGGTGACCACCCACGGGCGCCAGGGGCTGGCACACCTGTGGTGGGGCAGCGTGGCCGAGCGGCTGGCTCGGCTGGCCTCCGTCCCGGTCCTGGTGGTGCCGATGGGCGACGGCGACGGCTAAGGCGCCGGCTAAGGCGCGCCCAAGCCCGGGCGTAGACCGAGCCTGTGGCACCGAGCGCGGCCCGAGAGCCGATCCGGTGTCGAGGTGTCGAGGTGTCGAGGTGTCGAGGTGTCGAGGTGTCGAGCTGTCGAGCTGTCAACCCCCCCCCCATGACGCCCACCGGGTGCAGCGAGGCTGCCCGCAGCGTGCCTTACAGCTCCGCGACGATGCCCTCAGTGGTCTCCCACAACCTCGCCGCCAGCTCTAGATCCTGCCCCGCCGGGGAGGAGGTGCCGACGTCGCAGTCCTGCAGATACTCGCCGGTGATCGAGCTGGTGTCGGGGTGGGCGGCCGCCCAGGTCTGGGTGGCGGCCCCCTCGGGGATCGACTTGAGGAACAGGGGCCCCGCCGCCCGGAAGACGGTGGACTGCCACCAGGGTAGGTGGCGGATGAGGTGGGTCTGGATCACGCCCGGGTGCAGGGCGTTGGCCACCTGGCCCTCGGGCAGGCGCCGGGCCAGCTCCCGGGCGAACAGGACGTTGGCCAGCTTCGACACGCCATAGGCGACCCAGGGCTGGTAGCTGCGCTCACCAGAGAGGTTGTCGAAGGGGATCCCCTCCTTAGGAGCCATGGTGTGGGCTCTGCTCGACACCACCACCACCCGCGCCGTCTCAGACAGGCGATCCAGCAGCCCGGTGATCAGGATGAAGTGGCCGACATGGTTGGTGAGGAGCTGCAGCTCCAGCCCGTAGCGCTGCTGCAGCTCGGGCAGCGCCATGATCCCTGCGTTGGCGATGATCCCGTCGATGGGGGGGCCCCCGCGCAGCACCTCGACACAGGCCCGGACCGACTCGGGCTCCGACAGCTCGCAGGCCACCGCCTCATCGGCGCCCGAGGCCTTCGCCTTGTCCTCGGAGCGGGCCAGGCCGACGACGGTGGCGCCGCGATGCTGCAGCACCCGCTGGGTCTCCTGCCCCAGGCCTGAGCTACACCCTGTGAGCACGAAGCGTCGACCCGTCAGCTCCACGCCCTCGGTGACCTCCATGGCCGTGGAGCTGTAGCCAAAGTCGCTCCCGACACGGCGCCTCAGCCTGCCGTACAGGGACATATGCACCTCCGTGGCCCGGGCTAACCGATCCCCCTGCGCCCCAGAAGGACTGCCTGGTCCCGGAGATCGTGACATCCCGTGATGGAACCGGGGAGACAGGGCCGTGTCCGCACCCCCCAGGACCCGGAGAACAGATGAAGCGCTTCCATGTCACAGCGAGCCTCGTCGTCCTGGTGGTGGCGGCGGCCGCGATCGCGCCGATGCTCACCCCACGGCCCTCCACCAGCGAGCCCACGCCCCCGATCGACGAGCTCGCCGCCGAGATCGTGACGCCCGGAAACAAGCCCGCCGCGACGGCGGTCGCCGGGCCTGAGGAGGCGGCCCGGATCGAGCTCGTCTTCGTCCTGGACACCACCGGCTCGATGTCCGGCCTGATCGAGGGGGCCAAGGAGACGATCTGGTCGGTGGTGAACGACTTCTCGAGCCAGAAGCCCCAGCCCGAGATCCGCGTGGGGCTGGTCGCCTACCGCGATCGCGGCGACATCTACGTCACCGAGGTGCTCCCCCTCACCGACGATCTCGACGCGGTGTACGCGCGCCTGTCCCGGCTGGTGGCCGGAGGCGGCGGCGACGGGCCCGAGTCGGTCGCCCGGGGCCTGCTCGATGGCGTCGAGCAACAGCCCTGGACCCGGGATCGGCCCCGGGTCTACCGCTCGCTCTTCCTCGTCGGCGACGCCCCCGACAAGGAATATGCCGACGAGCCCTCCCTGGAGGAGATCGTCGGCCGGGCGCGTCAGGCGGACATCTACGTGAACGCGATCCAGTGTGGCTCGATGGGGGCCGTGACCGCCCAGTTTGAGGCGATCGCCCAGGGCGGCGGCGGCGTGTACACCGCCGTGGCTCAGGACGGTGCGGTGGAGCGCCTCACCTCCCCGATGGACGGAGCGCTGGAGCGCCTCGAGCGAGAGCTGTCGTCGACGGCCCTGTCCTGGGGATCTGTGGACGAGAAGCGCGCGACGAACGGGAAGCTGGAGCTCCTCAAGGGCACGAGCCTCTCGACGAAGGCCTCGCGCCTGAGTGTGCTGAGCAAGCGGGGAGGGAAGATGGTGACCGCCGAGGGCAAGGGGGACCTCCTCGACGATCTAGCGTCCGGCAGCGCGAGCCTGGGATCCATCAGCGAGGAGGAGCTGCCGGACGTGCTGGCAGGGCTGGATCCAGCCGCGCGTCGGGCGGAGATCGAGCGCCGCCAGCGCCGACGGGCGACGCTACAGGACGAGGTGGACCGGCTGGTGGCCGAGCGGGACGCCTGGCTGCGCAGGGAGCGGACCCGCCGCGCCAGGGGAGAGGACGCACGATACGATCGAGAGGTGGTCGACAGTAGCCTCGAGAAGCTCCGAAACCTCGGCTATATCGAGTAGCTCACCAAGCGCCGGGTGACGTGCGCCACACCGCCCGATGATCTCCGATCTGCTCGGAGGGGCTGTGCTCGTGATCGTCGGCGGCAGGGCGCCCACCGAGCCTACTGAGGAGGGCGGCGGGCGCTCCGGTGGAGCCCAGCCCCGACACACAGGTGGGCCCGCCGAGGAGGAGGGGCTGGGTCGCAGGCTCTTGACGGTGCGGTGGTCCGTGGGTACCCCTCGCTGGAGGTGAGCGGTGCTGGAGCCCTACCGTCGGACCGACGTGTTTACCGAGGACACGGTACCTGCTGGCCTGCTCCGGGATCATCGGACCCGCGCGGGGGTGTGGGGGCGGATCGTGGTCGAGTCCGGGTGCTTGGTGCTGACCACCGCCGGGGGTGAGCAGGTCCGCCTCGGGGCCGGGGACGTGCACCTGGTCAGACCCCAGGAGCGCCACGCGGTGACTCCGGTGGGGGCCGTGGCGTTCTATGTGGAGTTCTGCAGGGAGGTCGAGCCGCCTCCCTGACCCCCGGCCCGCGGTGGGCTGCTGACGGCGTCGGCTCGTCCGCGCTGCACGACAGCCGGGAGCGCGGCTCTCCCGCGGGGGCGTGGCGGCCGCTGTCCGGGGCCCACCCCCCCTGCGCAGGACCCCGACGGCGGAGTCGCCGCCGGTGTTGCCCCCGGGGCCGGCGGGGTGGAGGGAGCGCGGTGGGGAGCCGGTGGGCCCCGCCGACCACCGCATCACCACCGCATCACCACCGCATCACCACCGCATCACCACCGCATCACCACCGCATCAGCGCCGCATCACCACCGCATCACCACCGCATCAGCGCCGCATCACCACCGCATCAGCGCCGCAGCCACCGAGATCCCCGCCCCGGTGCCGACCAACAACACCTTGGCCCCCGGGAACAACCGGCCCTGCTCCTGGGCGATCGCCAGGGCCATCGGGATCGACGCGGCGATGCAGTTGCCATACTCACCGACGATGTCCACCAGCTGATCGTCCCGGACACCGCCGCGGCGGAACGCCTCGATCCCCGGGCCGGACATCTGGTGAGGCACGATCAGATCGAGCTCCGAGAGGGTGAGGCCGTGCTTGTCCAGCAAGGCGAACATCACCTCCCTGAGCTTGACGTGGCCTAGGCGGAAGATCCGGGGACCGTTCATCTGGAACAGGTTGTCCTCGGGGGGCGATCTCCCGGGTGGAGAGCGGGTTCCAGCACCGCGAAACTCGGCGTAGGCCGCACCCTCAGGCCATGTGCGGAGCGCGAAGTCGATCCACTTCCCGCCGCCGGGCTCGAGCACCGCCGCCGCGGCCCCGTCGCCGATCAGCGCCGCGGACTCCGGCGCCGAGAGATCGCGGAAGGTGGTGCCCTTCTCGGCGCTCACCAGCAGGATCCTGCGCCAGGTGCCCGCCGCTGCGAAGTGGACCGCGGCCTGCAGCCCCACCAGGAACGACAGGCAGGTCGCATGGATCGAGAACGAGGGGATCCCCTCCGTCCCCAGGGCACGCTGGATGAACACCGAGGAGTCAGGCAGCAGCTGGACGGGGGTCAGCGAGGTGTTGAGGATCAGATCCGGTGGGGGCCCATCGCCCAGCGCCCGGCGGGCGGCCTCGGCCCCCATCTCGGCCATCGACTCGTCGGAGACCCACCGCCGGGCTACCCCCGTGCGCCTGGTGATCCAGTCCTCGGAGCGCCCGATGAGGGGGGCGAGCTGGGCCGCGGTCTCGACCCTCCCCGCTGCATACCAACCCATGCTGGTGATCCGAACGTCCACGAGCGTCCTCCCGCAGGCACGGTACCGATCCTGCCGCCGGGGCTCGGTCGCGTTTCGGTTATCGCTCGTAAGCATGCGTAAGCACGGGGTGAGCGCTGCGCACGGGGTGAGCCCAGCCAGCGGTGAGGAGTCAAAGTGCCGAGGACCTCGATCACCAGGGCGTCGGGTCCCTGAGCCTGATCGAGGTGTGGGGGGGAGCTGTGTGATCGATGGTGAGCGTGCTGTCGCTCCCCCCGCGCTGGCGATACGTTCGCCCCATGGCCGAGACGCTGCTGCTGGTCGAGGACGACGTCCGTCTCACAGAGCTCCTGTCCGAGTACCTCGGCCGCCTCGGGTTCGTCGTCTCGGTGGAGGGCAACGGCGAGCGTGCGGTGGCCCGGATCCAGGCTGAGGTGCCCGACGCGGTGATCCTGGACATTGGCCTGGAGGGGCTCGACGGGCTGGCGGTCTGCCGGCGGGTCCGGGAGCAGTATGCAGGTCCGATCCTGATCTTCTCCGCCCGGGGCGACGAGGTGGACCAGGTGATCGGCCTCGAGGTCGGAGCCGATGACTACGTGCCCAAGCCCGCCAGCCCCCGGCTGCTGCTCGCCCGGCTGCGGGCGCTGCTCCGGCGCAGCGCAGGCACCGCTGCGCCGCGGGTGGAGGTCGGTGCCCTGATCGTGGACGCCGCCTCGCGCACCGTCACCGTGGCGGGGGAGCCGATCGAGCTGACCACCGCCGAGTTCGATCTGCTCTGGGCCCTGGCCCGCAGCGCCGGTCGGCCGGTGTCCCGTCAGGAGCTGATGCAGGCCTGCCGGGGGATCGACTACGACGGCCTCGATCGCTCTCTCGACGTCCGGGTCGCCAAGCTCAGGCAGCGCCTGGGCGACGCTGAGGCCCGCAGGCTGATCAAGACGGTGCGGGGCGTGGGCTACCAGCTGGCGATCGAGCGTTGAGATCTCTGTTTGCAAGGTTCTACGCTGCCCTGGGGGTCGGGCACGCTGTGGGGGTCTTGGTGTGGGCCGCCGCCGCCGCTGCGTTCGTCCCCCGCTTTGCCGAGGAGCACCTCGCGGACGTGCTCGACGCCCCCACCGCGGCGATGGTCGAGCGGCTGCAGGCCGCCGACAGCGCACAGCGGGCGGAGATCGTCGAGGGCTGGCGCAGCGATCACGTCTCCCTCACCCCCCCGCCCGCGCTCGGGGACACCGCGATGGTGCGCAGCGGAGGGCTGGTGATCGCGCTGGGCTATCCCGAGGTCTACATCTACCGGGAGATCGATCCCCAGACCTGGCTCGCCCTCGGGCCGCTGCCGCTGATGCCCGGCGGCGCCGAGCTGCGGTGGGTGGCCCTGGCGCTGCTGGCCACCCTGGGGATCGGCACGGGGGCGTGGGTGGCGCTGAGGCCAGTGCGGCGCACCCTGGACCGGCTGACGGTGGTGGCGCAGGCGTTCGGGGCCGGCGATCTCGCGGCCCGGGCCCGGGTCCAGGGGCCCGACGAGCTGATGGCCGTCGGCGAGGCGTTCGATGCGATGGCCGATCGGATCCATGCCCTGCTGCGGGTGCAGCAGGAGACGCTGCAGGGCGTGTCCCACGAGCTGCGCACCCCGCTGACCCGGGCGCGCTTCGCGCTGGAGCTGGTCGCAGACACCGACGCCCCCGATGAGCGGGCGGCGCTGGCTGAGCGGGCGGCCGAAGATCTAGATCAGATGGAGCGTCTGCTCGAGGAGCTGCTCGCCTACCTCCGCCTAGACGCCCTACACGACCTGTCGCTGCAGCCCACCGAGCTGCGTGCGCTGGTGGCTAGCCTGGCCGAGCAGCGGGTCCCGGTGCAGATCCACGGGGACGGCTCGGCGGAGGTCGAGCCGAGGCTGCTGCGGCGCGCGCTGCGGAACCTGATGGCGAACGCAGCACGCCATGCGAGCGCCCGGGTGGTGGTGGAGATCGAGGTCTCCTGCGGTGTGGTGCGCCTGTCCGTGGACGACGACGGGCCGGGGATCCCACCGGGCGAGCGAGAGCAGATCCTGCAGCCGTTCCGCCGGGGGCGATCCGCCAGAACCCTCGATCCCACCGGCTCGGGCCTCGGCCTGCCGATCGCGGCCCGGGTGGTGCGGGCCCACGGAGGAAGCCTGCAGATCGACACGTCCCCCCTCGGAGGCGCTCGGGTCTCCCTGGTGTTCCCGGTCTCTCCCCCAGGGCAGGGGCGATGACGTGCACAGCAGGCCTAAGTCAGCCTGATCCAGCACGCGGAGGCTCAGGGAGCCAGCGCCGCGGAGAGCCGGCGCCGCAGAGAGCCGGCGGGCTCAGGATCGGGCCCGCCCGGGCCCGGCGCGTGTCTACGGGGCGAGCAGCACCGGGTGTGCGCTCGAGTGGGTCGCTCCAGCGATCACGAGCACGCCCGAGCTGGTGTCTTCGTACACCACCCCCGTGGAGCGGAGCAGCAGCAGGGAGACGAGATCCGTCTCCAGCGCGTCGATGTCTGCGGCGGAGACGGTGTAGCTGCCCGTGTCGAGGACCCGACAGGTGATCTGGGGCGGGAACGGCCCCCCCGAGGACGAGGTAAGAGCCCCCTCCAGGACGAGATCCACCCAGGATCCCGGTGCGTCGGCTCCGCTCCAGGTGACCTGCAGCTCCCCGGAAGGCTGGAGCTCGGCGGTCACCGTGCGGGGGGCGCCGGGGATCGTGAACAGATCCTCCCCCTCGAGGGAAGGGAACCCGTTGGACACGTAGGGTTCAGTGGGGATCGGGACCATCCCCGAGCCCTCCACCGAGAACGACAGCGTGTCGCCGGTGGGCCAGAACAGCAGCTCTCCATAGAGATCCGCCAGCGACTCCTGCTTGATCAGACCACGCTGATCGGGCTCTAGCGGGACTGGATCACCGTCGAGGAGGACCTCGACCTCACCCGCGGGCTCGGCGACGATCCCGCCCCAGCTCAGATCGAAGCTCCCATAGGAGCCCCGGCCGGGCCGGCAGATCCCCCCCGAGGGCTCGGTGTCGCTGAGCGTGGTCTCTCCGAGGGTGACCTCGATGCGGGGTCTCTCCTCGCCCTGATCGAGGTGGAGGTGGAGGTACAGGTTCGCGACCTGGGACCCGGGGGCGACGCGCTCTAGTGTGTCGAGGGCCTCACACGCGCTGAGGGATAGGGTGAGGGCGAGACCAGTCAACCAGCGCATCGAGACCTCCAAGGCGCGTTGGACGCGGAGCGCGGGCGGACATTCAGATGTCCGCCCGCGCTCCGCTGAGGCGAGATCATGGCTTGCCCCTGGGGTGCCTCCTGGCAGCCTCCCCCGATCGATCCCGGTCAGGACGTGGACCGCCACGTCCTTCGATGGGCGCCCGGGGTGCCTCCCGGCAACCTCCTCCGATCGATCCCGGCCGGGGGACCGGGCCGGCCCTGGATCGGGGACATTACGGACGTCCGATCAGGAGGTGCTCGGTGTCGGACTACACCCCCCCGAAGGTCTGGACCTGGGACAAGGAGAGCGGAGGTCGCTTCGCGAATATCAACCGTCCGATCGCTGGCCCGACCCACGAGGCGGAGCTGGCTGTGGGCGTCCACCCGCTGCAGCTGTACTCGTTGGCCACCCCCAACGGGGTGAAGGTCACGATCCTGCTCGAGGAGCTGCTCGCGCTGGGCCACAGCGGCGCCGAGTACGACGCATGGCTCGTCCGGATCACCAAAGGGGATCAGTTCAGCAGCGGCTATGTGGCGGTGAACCCCAACTCCAAGACCCCTGTGCTGGTGGATCACAGCGTCCAGCCGCCGGTGCGGGTCTTCGAGTCGGGGGCGATCTTGTTGTACCTGGCCGAGCGGTTTGGAGCCTTCCTCCCGACCGCCCCAAGGCAGCGGACCGAGGCGCTGAGTTGGCTGTTTTGGCAGATGGGCAGCGCGCCGTACCTCGGCGGTGGGTTCGGACACTTCTATGCCTATGCCCCGAGCAAGATCGCGTACGCGATCGATCGGTTCGCGATGGAGGTCAAGCGCCAGCTCGACGTGCTCGATCGACACCTGGCGGATCACGAGTACATGTCCGGCGGCGCGTACTCCATCGCGGACATGGCGATCTGGCCATGGTATGGCGCGCTGGCCAAGGGGCTGCTGTACGACGCCGGCGAGTTCCTCTCAGTGCACGAGTACACCCACGTGATCCGCTGGGCCGATGCGCTCGCCGAGCGCCCAGCGGTGCAGCGGGGCCGGAGGGTCAACCGAGCCTGGGGCGATCCAGCGAGCCAGCTGCACGAGCGACACGACGCCAGCGACTTCGAGGCCCTCGCCCAGGAGCAGCCCGACGCAGAGGGGTAGCGCCGGGCGGGGGGGTGCGGCTGGCCAGCGGCACAGCGGGTGAGCTTGCGCCGGCTTGACGGACCACTGGGTCATCCGCAGGCAGCCCCTGCTGTAGCACCAGCTCCTGCTCGAGCGTGTCGAAGGACGACCCGACCACGGCGTTGCCCCAGCAGCTGCCCCAGCGGCTCATCGACGGCACCAGCCCCGCGTTCTCCAGCGCCTTGTGGTGGTCGTCGCTCGTATGCCGGCTGCCTCGGCCCGAATGATGCGGCGTGCCCGGCTCGGGCTGACGGGTGGCGACGGCCCGAGACAACGCAGTCAGACACAACAGCTCCGTCTGCATGTGCTTCGCGGCCAACGCCCACCCCATGACCGACGGCGACTCGTCACCACCGACGACCTCTCTCCTCGACCCCTCATGTACATACAGGGTGTACATCTTCGAGAGAGGGCGGTTCGCCGAAAATCAGTCTTTGAAGTAGTACCCCCGAGACGACTCGAACGTCCGACCTACTGATTAGGAATCAGTTGCTCTATCCACTGAGCTACGGGGGCATCCCGCCCAGCCAGTCCACCCACCGGCGGCCTGCCCAGGACTCCTCCGTCATAGCCCGCCGATCGCCAGCGCACAACGCACCACCGAGCCCTCGACCCCAGCCAGCGACCAGGCACTCACAGCCCCAGCCCCCCCGGACGACGGAACAACGCACCAGGGCGTACGCACCAGTAATTACGGTGTGAGGCCGAGAAGTTTGAGCAGATGGCTGTGGTCCCACCCGGCGATTTGCCTCTTGATCTTGATGCCGACCTCGATGGAGGCGTCGTTCTTGAGGAGGTTGGGCGCCATGTATCGGACCCGTGCGAGATTCTCGGCAGCGTTCCCTGCGCGGGTGGTGCTGTGGTCCTCGTCGAACTGCACATCGGGCCGCCAGCGCAGCCCGTTCTCGATGCCCCCAGTGCGCGCGAACCGCCGCCAGCAGCTTGTGCGCGCTGTCGCCCTGGTTGGGCAGCACGCTGGAGGTGAAGTGGTGCTCCTCGACACTCGTCTCCTCCCCGACCGTTCTGCTCCTGCGGAGCGTCGCGACCGAGCACATGCCGAGCCAGTCTTCATCAGGGTCGACGGCCTGGGGTCGGGGCAGACGCCACAGCTGGCGGACCTCGTACCGACCATGAGCGCGCTCGCGGGTCTCGGTGTAGCCGTGATCGGTACCCTCAAGCTGCTGCTACCGTGTGGTCGAGGCCTCCGATGTGGTGGGGCTCGTGCCGGTGGGCTCTGCGCTGCAGCTGCTGCCGTGAGCGCTCCAGGGCGTGGGTGACCCCGGGGAGCGGGTGCTCAGGGCGCCGACCAGAGGAAGAAGGTGCCGCCGACGACGTAGATCTCCACCCGGATCGCGCCGCTGCCGGTCACTGCGCTGATGTAGTCGGGGGCCATCCACAGCTCGTCGAAGCCGAGATCGAGGATCTCGGCACCCCAGCCTGGATCCGGGAAGGCCTCGAGATCGTACTCCAGGCCGAGGGGCAGCTTCAGCACGACATCGCCGTAGGCCTCCAGCCGGATCGTGCTGCCCGGGTGGGGGTACACCTCGACGTCGATCCCATCGAGGGCGGCGTAGAGATCGACGTCTCCTTGGATGCCGCTGCCCTCGATCCGGTTGGCGGTGATGTAGTGGAACCCATCGACATCGTACAAGCGAGCGGTGCCGTCGAGCAGCACCGACTCGACGTCGATCACCGAGGGTCCGGCCACCGCGATGTCGGTGCCCGCCCGGAGATCTTCGGAGCGACCCCAGAGATCGAGCAGCCCGTCGTCGGTGATCACCGCCCCCCAGGTGTTGCGATCCCGTCGCCCCTCGGCCTGACGGCGGCTCTGGCCTGCTCCCCAGGCCCGGACCTGGATGTCGAAGACCTCCTCCGAGCCACCGGCGTAGGTGAAGTCGCCGCGATCCGAGTCGCAGAACACGCTCCCGACCCCGTCTGTGGGCAGGGTCTTGGAGAACACATTCGTGAGCTCAGCGCAGCCGGTGGACAACAAACACAGGACGGGCGACAAGATCTTCATGGCTCGATCCATATGCCGATCCATATACACTGCGGCCGATGCCCACCAGCACGACCCGCTGTCGTCGGTTCGGGTTTCGCGTGCACAGACAAGCCAGGCGCCTCATCAGCGATCTCGCCGGGATCCCCTGCGCGCGCGCTCTCGCCCCACACGCGCTCTCGCCCCACACGCGCTCTCGCCCTGCGCGACAGCGGGACAACGCGTCGGGTCTCTGTCACACAGCCCGGGCAGTCCTCTGCCCTGGAGCAGCGGGCGACCCTGGTCGACACCCACCCACGCTGGCTGCTCTACGATCGCCCCTACACCGAGGTGGGCTCACCGAGGTGGGCTCGGCCCACCTCGGGTAGTAGGGCCTCGGGCGGGGCCCCCGGCCCACCTCGGGTAGTAGCCCTCGGGGTCGGTCAGGCTGCCAGCGAGGTCTACCTCGGGCGGGGCCCCCGGCCCACCTCGGGTAGTAGCCCTCGGGCGGGGGCTCTGGCTGGGCTGGAGGCCCGGTGTGGCTGATCCCCTCGACGTGCGGATCAGCCACACCGGGGAGGACCTCGTGGGTCGCCTCCGTCGGCCCGGGGCGGGGGACCCCTCGACGTGCGGATCACCGGGGCCTCGGGGGCTGCTCTGGGGCCTGACGCGTCACCATCGCCTGATCCGGTTGGGTTGCGGATCCCCCTTTGAAAGGCCCGTCGGAACGGTTAGACAGGGTCCGCAGCGGCAAGGGAGGATCTCGTGGACAGCCTGAAGTCCCGTCTCAAGGCGATCGAGGTGCTTGAGCACGAGCAGCTCCCCGAGGAGCTCACCCGAATCGCCCGGGATGTGGTCGATGGGGGGTTCAACGGCCAGACGGAGAGCGCAGCCCAGCTCGTGGGCTCCCGGATCGTCCAGGCCCTGATCGAGGGGGTGGGCACGGGCAAGCAGCGCCTCGCCCTCGGCGAGTGCCTTGGGCAGATCGGAGATCCCCGGATCCGCAGGCCCAGCGATCCCGACTACTGGATCCATGTCCCCTACGACGCGGGCATGATCGTGATCGGGAGGTTCCCGGTCACAAACGCTGAGTACCGCTCCTGGGTCGAGTCCGGGGGCTACCAGGATCGGAGCGCCTGGTCTGAGGAGGGCTGGGCCTGGCTCCAGCGGTGCGCCGATCCCTGGCCGGTCAACGCAGACGCCGACGGGGTCGAGCCGTTCACGATCTCGAATCAGCCGGTGGTGGGGGTCACCTACTGGGAGGCTGAGGCGTTCGCCAACGCCCACCACGCCCGGCTGCCCCGCCAGGACGAGCGGGTGTGGGTCTGTCGGGGCGAGGAGCGGCGCCCCTACCCATGGGGCAGCCCCTTCGGGGAGGGCAACGCCAACACCCAGGAGGAGGTCCTCGGCAGGCCCTGCGCTGTGGGGCTGTACCTGCGGGATCGCACCCCCGAGGGGGTCTGCGATCTGGCGGGTAACGTCGCTGAGTGGAGCGCAGACGAGGTCAACGAGCGGCGCTCCACCCACCCCGGCGCCTGGGACCAGCCCTCGATGGCGGCCTGGGCGAAGGCGATCGAGCTCCGACTCCCCGAAGAGCGGGGCTCGGGGCTTGGCTTCCGCCTGGCCCGGGATCCATCCCCGCGGTGAGCAAGCGACGCAGGGGTCGCCCCAGGGAGCAGGGCGGGGAGCAGGGCGGGGAGCAGGGCGGGGAGCAGGGCGGGGAGCCCGCCGAGGCGCGACGGAGCCCGCTGGGATCGGCCCGGGGGCAGGGGGGCGGCCCCGTGGCTGAGCAGGCCCACGGCAACCAGGCCGCTCAGGCTCAGCTCGCGCCGATCGGTCGCGGGCCGGCGATCGCACGGGCCACCCGCTCGCTGGCGGATCATGTGGGGCTGGCCCTGTCGGTCGACACGATGGATCGTGCCCGCACCGAGGCCCTGATCGAGCATGTGTCGCGCTCGGAGCTGCCCGAGAGCCGGCGGATCGAGATCCGGGAGCACCTCCACACCTCGCAGGAGGCCGCCGATGAGGTCGCTGCGGCGATGGCCCGCTGGTGTGGGGGAGACGACCCAGCGCAGCGCAGCGCGATGATCGCGGCCCTCGAGCAGCTGGAGGGGGCGGGGGTGTCGCCGCAGGGATCCATCGCCGAGGCTGCCGAGGTCGCCGTGGCGTCGGCGCTGCAGGCCGCTGCTCCGCAGCTGTCCGAGGCCAGCGCCCGGGGCCTGTGCAGTCAGCTGGCGCTGATGGTGGAGCTCGTGTGGGACGAGGAGGAAGGCGACGAGGCGGCGCCCCGGGCCCCCGACCCCACCGAGGCGACGGGGGGGTGACGCGCTCGTTCGCGGAGCGTCCGTTATGAACCGCGGGATGCCCGTCCTCTCTGACTCCCTCCTCGAGGCCCTGCACGCAGACGCGACGCTGTGGCCCGGTCGGCTGGATCCAGCGGGGCGCGGAAGACTCGAGGCCCTCCTCAGTCGGCTGCCCGGCGAGGTCCGCACCGCGCTGCTCGCGAGCCTGATCGATCCAGAGGCCAACGCCTGGGCCCGGGGCGCCGTGCTCGGGATCGAGCTGGCCGAGGCCGCGGGGGCGAGGGTCGTCGGGATGCGCACCGACGATCTGATCGAGCTGTGCAGCCCCCAAGGCGATCCCTTCGGGCTGTCCGCCCTGGGGTTCGCCGGAGCCGGTGGCCCCCGGGGCGATCCAGAGGCCGCTGCGCGCCTGCTCTCAGCGCTGGACGCGACCTTTGGGCACCGCCCCTACGTCGTGCACCTGCGCCGGCCGCTGCCCGCCAGCCTCGATCCTGCCCCGATCGCACGTGCGGTGCGCTTGTGGCTGTCCGCCGTCGATGGGGATCTGGGGGCTGAGCGCCACGCGCCCTATGTCGACGACGGGATCGAGATCGATCTGACCCTGGCGGAGGGCCCGGGGGTAGCGGGCCGGCTCTTGACCATCGGCCCCGTCGACTCCCTCGAGCGCCTCAGCGCCGTGCGGGAGCGGGTGGTGGGGGCGCTGTCGGGCCTGGAGCAGTCGGTGGGGGCACTCCCCGTGGTCCTGGTGCTCGCCGCGGCCCGTCCCTGGGGGCTTCCCCGGGGCTTCATCCAACAGATCCTGTATGGGACCCCCGCTGAGGTCTGGTCGAGCCGGGATCGGGGCAGCCAGAGCTACGGGGCGTCCTTCGATCCAGCCAACCGATCCCTGTTCAGCGATCCAGTGTGTCGCACCCTGGCCTCGCTGTGGTGGCTTGATCCCGCGAGCCCCGTCGATCCCCTCGCGATCCGGTCCCGTGCCCACGACAACCCCTGGGCCGACACAGCCCTGGAGCTCTCAGTGCCTGGTCCCCGCTTCTGCTGCCTCGAGCTGCGCGACGATCGCACCGCAGAGATGCGGTGGGAAACGGGGGGCACGTGATGGTCCCCCCCCGCGCCCGCCTGGGGGGCACGTGATGGTCCCCCGCGCCTATCCGGTGGGCACCGGCTGGATCGAGGTGATCACCGGCTGCATGTTCTCGGGCAAGACCGAGGAGCTGATCCGACGCCTGAACCGGGCGCGCTACGCCACCCAGCGCGTGGTCGTCTTCAAGCCCGCCGTCGACGAGCGCTACGCCCAGAGAGACGTCGTCTCCCACAGCGCTCAGCGCCTGCAGTGCCACCCCGTCGATCAGGCCAGCGAGATGCTCCACCTGGTGGACGAGGCCCAGGTCGTGGGGATCGACGAGGCACAGTTCTTCGATCGATCCCTGGTGGAGGTGGCGAACCGGATGGCCAACGAGGGGCGACGGGTGGTGATCGCGGGCCTCGATCAAGACTTCCGGGGGGAGCCCTTCGAGCCGATCCCTCAGCTGATGGCGATCGCCGAGTACGTCACCAAGACGCTCGCGGTCTGCATGGTCTGTGGTGCGCCGGCGAACCGCTCCCAGCGGCTGGTGGCACGCCAGGCGCAGTTCCTGCTGGGGGCCACCGATGCCTACGAGGCGCGCTGCCGGTTGCACTGGGATCCAAGCTCCTTCGATCCTCAGCAGCAGCGGCTCCCGCTGGCCAACGACGGGCTGTGAGGGTCCCCTGACGAGACCCCGACATCTGCCAGGTGGACACCGGGCCCCGTCAGCCGGTAAGACCCCCTGACGCATCCAGGAGACCTGTCATGCGCGATATGTGGTTGGTGGCTGCCCTGGCGGCCTGGGCTGGCTGCCTCACTCAGTCCAAGTTCGAGGAGCGCTACATCGAGAAGCGCTGTGAGGAGGTCGCCCGGTGCGCCGGGAGCAACAACGACGAGTGCCTGGTGCTCGACATCGAGTGCGGCGACGGGGGCTACGATCGGGGCGCTGCGAGGGACTGTCTGAGCAGCGAGTGGACCTGCAACACCGACTTCCCGGGCTTCGAGTACCCGGTCAAGCCGACGTCGTGTGACAATGTGTGCGGTGGAGGCGGGGCCGCCTCCGAAGAGGCGGATGCTGCGTGAGCATCCACTCGAGCAACGTTCGCTCCCTGGGAGACAGCATGCGTAGAGGGGTTGTTGGCGCGCGTGGGCTCGCGCTGTGCTGGATCGCGGCGTGTGGAGGATCCGCCTCGGTGGGCACGTTCGTGCCCGACTACGCAGATCTGTACTGCGAGCGCTACCTCAGCTGTGTCGACACCGCGGTGTTGGTGTTCGACGGGGTCGGCACCCTGGATCACTGCCTGGCGGATGTCGGTCCACCGGTGGCGGAGCAGGCCAAGGCCTGCCAGTTCGATCCCGAGGCGGCCGACGCCTGCCTGCTCAGCCTCGAGACCATGGCCTGCCCCGCAGAGGGGACCTTGTTCGAGGACGCCGTGTCGCCGTCGTGTGCGAGCGTGTGGTTCGAGTGCACCGCAGGACCAGGAGCCGACGAAGGCAATGAGGATGCTGGCTAGCTTGTTGTTTGCCCTGCCCACCCCCGCGGTGGCGGCGACCCCCACCGCCTCGAGCGTGGGCACCTCGATGGAGGGCGTCCGTCACGTGGCGTCCAGGGCCTTCGACGGCCTGCTGTCGACCGCCTGGTCCGAGGGGGCGCTGGGCGACGGGGAGGGGGAGTGGCTCGAGCTCCGGCTCGATCGCCCCGTCGACGTCGCCTCAGTCTCGATCTGGCCCGGGTGGCTCGGAGGGATGGATCGTGAGATCCGCGAGCATGGGCGCCCCCGGGTCGTCACCCTGACCTTCGGCGTGGCGAAGGGGGAGCCGGTCGTCCAGCGGGAGGTGATGCTCGATCCAGGCGAGGAAGGACCGCTACGGCACGACGTGCTCGTCGAGGTGAGCCAGGCGCGCTCGCTGCGGATCACCCTCGACGAGGTCTACAGTGGGGGGATCCACAGCGACACCTTCATCGCCGAGGTGGCGCTGAACCTGGTGGCGGGCACCCCCCTGGCCCAGGTCGAGGCCGTGGAGAGCTGGCTGTCGTCCGAGCCCGGGCAGCGGGTGGCCAGCGCCCACCGCGATCGAGCCATCGGGCTGTACGACAAGATCCAGGCTGAGCAGTTCGGCGATCGCGAGAGCCTGCAGCAGCTGATGGACTGGGTCGTCGATGGTGCCCCCTATGTGCGGGACCGTGCGGCTCGGGTGCCGCCTGGCTTTCGGGTCGCGGCGATCCCGCCCGATCCAGTCTCGCTGGAGGCCCTGCTCAAGATCAAGGATGCCAACGCCGTGCCCGCGATCGAGCGCGCGGCCCTGCGCACCACCGGCGCCCTGTCGAGCGAGCTGCACCGCCGGGCCGACATGCTCGCGGCCTACGCCGAGATCAAGGGCGGGGGGGTGCGCAACGTCCCGCCCTGGGGCCAGGAGGGCTTCGAGAAGGGAGCCCTGCGTTCGTTCGGTGAGCCCCTGCCCCTGGCCGTCGACGACTACGGCGGCCTGTATGTGGCCGACCTCGGGAACCACCGGGTCCAGCGCTTCGATCTCGACACGGGCATCGTCGAGGAGACCTGGGGAGCGCCAGAGCCCGATCTGACCGACATCTGGTTCTACAAGACCCGCGACTTCTACCCGTCGGGGGCTGCCCCCTCCACCGCCCCCGGAGGGTTCGTCCACCCGGTGGATCTCGCGGTGCGGCGGGGCAAGGATGGCGACAGCGTCTTCGTCCTGGATCTGGGGGCCGAGCCCGGGCACAAGGGCAGCTGGGGGCGGATCACCCACATCGATCCAGCGGGCCAGATCGCGCACACCCAGCCGCTGCCCTTCGACGGCCCGATCAGCGCCAACGTGAGCGGTGAGGGCCACATCGTCACCACGAGGAAGAGCGTGATCGTGCTGTGGGCCAACGAGGGGATCGCCTACTCGCTGCCGGGCTGGGAGCCCGGCGAGCGCTTCCGCCTCGAGGATGGCTCCCCCGAGGGGGCGGTGGCGTTCAGGAACGGCAAGCTCGGGCTGGTCTACGGCCGGGAGCTCGTCCTGTACAGCACCGATGGCTTCCGCCATGGAGACATCATCGGCGACAGCCTCGGGTCCGGCTACGAGGCCTGGGGGATCACCCTCGATGAGCGCGGCAAGCTGTGGGCGGCCCTCGACACCGGGGAGATCGTCAAGTTCAAGCGGCCCGGAGAGGTCGACCTCCGCTTCACCCTCGGCGACTACTCGTTCATCGAGCCGCGGATCGCGGTGATCGATGATCACGTCTTCGTCACCACCCGGGATCGGATCCTCCGGGGAGACGCGCTGCAGCTGTACGCCGAGCAGCGCAGCGGTGAGCAGCGCTCGAACCTCGAGCTCACGCCATGATCGGAGCCTCAGGGCTGCTCACCGCTGCGCTGTGGGGGGGCTGCTGGAGCGGGATCGAGGTGAGCTCGGATCCACCCCGGCCGGTGGAGGCCCCCGAGCCCCCGACTGAGCGCGCGCCCACCGTGCTGTTCCAGCTCCCGAGCCGGCAGGGCATCACCCCGGCCCCGATCACCGACGGGGATCGGGATCTGGCCCAGCAGCTCGCCCGGGTGCGCACGATCCTACACGCCGTGGTCGTCGATCATGGCCGGGATCCACAGAACCCGTGGGCGATCGGGCACGCGATGCTCGCCCTGGGCGCGGACACCCCCCTGACCAACGACGCCGATCCGGTCGACTGGCTGTTCGAGCAGTACGCCGTCGTCACCGAGCTCGGAGGCACCGAGCTGGTCACGTTCCCCACCAAGCGGGGATCGATCCGGATCGAGCCCCACACCGATCTGATCCTCAAGGTCCTGACCGAGTCCGGCCAGGCCCCCGACCGCGCCGTGACCGTCGAGGGGCGCCGCTTCAACCTGTCGGCCCTGTACCGCCACAGCCTGTGGCGTGCCTGGATCAAGGGCGATCAGACCGGCTTCCAGGGGGGCGCGTTCAACGACGCCCCGTGGGCCCTACAGGGGCTGGCCGCCTGGGCCCCATCCGGGCTGTCCTGGTCGGCCTCGGGGGGGCGGGCGATGACCATGGACGGCCTGACCTCCGCGGTGATCGAGGTCCTCGGCCAGGAGACGGGGGCGATGACCGCCGCGATGGAGGCGGGGCAGCTGATGCAGAAGGACACCCGCCGGGGCCTGTTCCGCTACACCTGTGGCGGGCAGCACCTGCTCCAGGGAGCAGCCTACGCGGTCGCCCGGGGGTTTGGAGCCAACAGCGATCAGGCCGCGATCTGCCACCAGCTCGATCTGCTCGACTGGCGGATCGATGTCGAGCTCGCAGCGATCGATCCCCACATCCAGGACGGGGACGCCGCGATCAAGACCGTGCTGCTGGGGCAGCGGCTGAAGTTCCTCGGCCACACCCTGGAGACGGTGCACAAGATCGCAGCGATGCAGCTGTGTCCCCTCGAGGGTGCACACCTCGAGGCCTCGAGGCGCGTCGGGCGGGAGCTGGTGGCCACGGTGGACGCGCTGTCCGAGCTCTCGATCTTCGAGGATCTCGAGCGCGTCCGCACCGACGCCTCCCTCGGGCGGTGGCGCTCGGGGGGCTCAGAGCAGATCTACCTCGACTTTGTCGGCGACGCCGCCCACGCGGTGCGGGGCATCGATCTGGCCACGGGGGCGGGCGCCATCCGATACTGATGGCGCCCCTCCGGCACCGACAGCACCGACAGCACCGACAGCACCTGGCGCGATCCACTACGGCGCCCGGCGCGATCCGCTACGGCGCCCGGCGCGATCCGCTACGGCGCCCGGCGCGATCCGCTACGGCGCCCGGCGCGATCCGCTACCGGCCCTGGACGCGGTCGAGGGCCTGGTTCGCGGCATAGGCTGCGACGTTCACCACGTCGGTCACGCTCCCGTCCACGGGGATCACGTGGACCGGCGCCCCGATCCCGGCGAGGATCGGCCCCAGGACCTCTGCGGCGGAGAGCTGCTCCAGCAGCTTGTAGGCGATGTTGCCCGAGGTCAGATCGGGGAACACCAGCACGTTGGCGGGACCCTGCAGCGCACAGAACGGGAAGCTCTGGGCGACCTTGTCGGGGTTGACCGCGGTGTCGGCCTGCATCTCGCCGTCGATCTGGAGCCCTGGCCTGCGGGCCCGCACGATCTCGACCGCGCGCTGCACCCGCTCGACCGCTGGATCGGAGCGGTGCTCGCCAAAGTCTGAGTACGACAGCATCGCCACCCGGGGCTCTTGCCCGAACCGCTCGGCCACCTGGGCGGTGTTCAGCGCGATCTCGGCCAGGGCCTCGGCGTCGGGCTCGACGTTGACGGTGCAGTCCCCGAAGAACACCTTCCGATCCTTGAACAGCATCGCGTAGACCCCAGAGGCCCGTCCCGAGCCCTGGGCCAGCCCCAGGACCCGCAGGGCGGGGCGCAGGGTGTGCTTGTAGGGCCGCCCCGGACCCCCCACCATGCCCCCGGCTAGGCCGTGCTTGACCAGCAGCGCGCCGAAGTAGCGAGGATCGCGGGCCATGGCCTGTGCCGCGTTGCGGGTGGTGCCCTTGCGCTGTCGTGCGATCCACAGCGTCTCGGACAGGGTGTCGAGGTGATCGCTGTGGCTTGGATCCACCAGCTCCGTCCCCGACAGATCGATCCGGGCCTCCTCTGCGGCCGCCCGGATCTGCTCGACGTCGCCGAGCAGCACCGGCCTGCAGATCTGCTCGTCGGTCAGGATCTGGGCCGCCCGGAGCACGGTGGTGTTCGTGCCCATGGGGAACACGATCCGCTGCAGCGGGTTGGCCCGGGCTCGGTGGATCAGGGGGGTGATCAGCCCTCGGGCGCGCTCGACCAGCTGATGTAGCCCCTCTCGGTACAGCCCGAGATCTGCGATGGGCTCCCGGGCGACCCCTGAGGCCTCGGCGGCCTCGGCGACGGCGGGGGCGACATACAGCAGCACCCGGGGATCGAAGGGCTTGGGGATGATGTAGTCGGGCCCGAAGGCCAGCCTGGACACCCCATAGGCCCGCAGCACCTCGTCGGGCACGTCCGCCTTGGCGAGATCCGCCAGGGCCCGGGTGGCCGCGACCTTCATCGCCTCGGTGATCTTGCGCGCCCGGCAGTCCAGGGCGCCCCGGAAGACAAAGGGGAAGCCCAGGACATTGTTCACCTGGTTGGGATGATCCGAGCGCCCGGTGGCGATGATCGCGTCGCTCCGGGCAGCCTTGGCGTCCTCATAGGGGATCTCAGGATCGGGGTTGGCCATGGCGAAGATGAACGGACGATCGGCCATGCCCCGGATCATCGGGGGCTCGAGGATCCCCGCGACGGACAGGCCGACGAACCCATCGGCCCCCTGCAGGGCCTCGGCCATCGACATGGGCGGGCCGGCGGACGCAAACGCCTCCTTCTGGGGGTGAAGATCGGGGCGATCACGGGTGATCAGGCCCCTGCTGTCGAACATCTTGATGTTCGAGCGATCGATGCCGAGGGAGACATACAGCCGGGCACAGGCCATCGCTGCGGCCCCGGCGCCCGAGACCACGATCGTGGTCTGCTCGATCCTCCGCCCGGTCAGCTCGATCGTGTTGAGCAGCGCAGCAGCGCTGATGATCGCCGTACCGTGCTGATCGTCGTGGAACACCGGGATGTCGAGCTCCTCCTGGAGCCTGCGCTCGACCTCGAAGCACTCGGGTGCCTTGATGTCCTCGAGGTTGATCCCACCGAAGGTGGGCGCGATGGCCTTGACCGCGGCGACGATCTCGTCGGCGGTGCTGGCGTCGAGCTCGATGTCGAACACGTCGATGTCGGCGAACTTCTTGAACAGGTTCGCCTTGCCCTCCATCACCGGCTTGCCCGCCTCGGGACCGATGTCTCCGAGGCCCAACACCGCCGTGCCGTTGGTGACCACCGCCACGAGGTTGCCCTTGGCGGTGTAGGAGAAGACCTCGTGTGGGTTGGCATGGATCGCCCGGCAGGCTTCGGCCACGCCGGGGGTGTAGGCCAGGGACAGATCGCGCTGGGTGGTCAGGGGCTTGGTGGGCACGACCTCGAGCTTGCCCGCGCGCGCGCCTGCGTGGTAGCGGAGCGCTTCGCTGAGGGGGTCTGGCAATGGGCCTCCGTGGTAAACAGGCGAGCATGCTCCCACCGAGCCACAGCCCGGGTCAAGGCGCGTTAAGGGAGCGCGTTCGAGGTGACCAGGAGGCCGCCGGTGATCCATCGTGATCACGGGAGGAAAGTCCGAGCTCCACAGGGCAGGGTGCCGGGTAACACCCGGTCGGGGCGACCCGGAGGAAAGTGCAACAGAGAGCAGGGCGCCGCGGGAGCGATCCCACGGTGAGCGTGAAAGGGTGCGGTAAGAGCGCACCGGCGCCACCGGTGACGGTGGCGGCCAGGCAAACCCCACCTGGAGCAAGACCGAATAGGGGAGCGATCGAGGGCTGCCCGCCCGATGCTCCTGGGTTGGTCGCTCGAGGCCGTCGGTGACGGCGGCCCTAGAGGAATGGTCTCCACCCCTGCGAGGGCGACCGAGCAGGGGCACAGAACTCGGCTTACGGATGCCTCGAACCACCGCCCCCCGGGGGCGGTGTTGCCGTCCTTGGTCTCGGGTCCCTCCGGAGATAGGATGGCCCAGGGGCCTGTAGCTCAGTTGGTCAGAGCATCCGGCTCATACCCGGACGTGCCCAGGTTCGAGTCCTGGCGGGCCCATCCTTTTCCCCTCCGCCCAGATGCAGTACAACGCACCGAGCGAGGGGGGCAGGTGCACGAGGATCTAGAGCGACTCGACAGGCTCGACAGGCTCGATCGCGATCACTTCAGGCAAGATCTCAAGATCAAGGAGCTCCGCTCGGAGCACGAGGCGCTGCGGGCCACCCTGGGGGAGCAGGAGGCCGTCCTTGGGGCTCGACAGGGCGCGGTCGACGAGAACGCCACAGGGCAGAGGGGCCTGCAGCGTAAGCTCAGCGACTACCGCAACAGCCGGGCCTCCGCCGTGCGCCTGCTGGAGACCGGTCAGGGAGACGCCGAGGCGGCGCAGCGCCAGATCGATCGCTGTGAGGCGCTGATCGACGAGACCGAGACCGAGCTGCTGGAGCTGTTAGAGCAGGCCGACGCCCTAGAGGCCCTGGTGTCGGAGGCGTCCGCGGCGGTGGCGGCGTCCAGAGAGCGCCTGGCCCAGCTCGATGGCTCGGTGCCCGAAGAGATCGCGAAGCTACAGGCGAGCATGGCTAGCCTCACCGAGCAGCGACGGGCCCTGATCGACACGCTCCCCCGCGAGCTTGTGTCCCGCTACGAGCACTGGCGCGCCCGCGGCAAGTGGGCCGTCTCCCGGATCGTGGGTAAGACCTGCGATGCCTGCCGGATGGAGGTCCAGCCCCAGCACCGCTCCGATCTGCGGCGGGGCAGGATCGCCCCCTGCCGGGGCTGTCACCGCTACCTGATCCCTGACGAGGGGTGAGGGGAGATCGCCCCAGCTCAGCCGGGGCACGATCACGACCTGGACGCGCTGTCGGGGCTGTCCCCCGGAGCCGGCCTGCCGCGGGCCGGCTTGTGATGATCAGCCCTCGATGAAGGCCCGCAGTCGCTTGCTCCGCGAGGGGTGCCGCAGCTTGCGCAGGGCCTTGGCCTCGATCTGGCGGATCCGTTCGCGGGTGACCTCAAAGTCCTGGCCGACCTCTTCCAGGGTGTGATCGTGGGGCTGGCCGATGCCAAAGCGCAGCCGCAGCACCCGCTCTTCCCTGGGTGTCAGGGTGGCCAGCACCTTGCGGGTGGCCTCGGTCAGCGAGGTGTTGATGATGTTGTCGGCCGGTGACAAGGTGGCCTTGTCCTCGATGAAGTCGCCGAGGTGGCTGTCCTCTTCTTCGCCGATCGGGGTCTCCAGCGAGATGGGCTCCTTGGCGATCTTCAAGATCTTGTGGACCTTGTCGACCGGCATCTCCATCTTCTCGGCGATCTCCTCGGGTCGGGGCTCGCGGGCGAGCTCTTGCTGCAGGTGGCGCTGAGTGCGGATCAGCTTGTTGATCGTCTCGATCATATGGACGGGGATCCGGATCGTGCGCGCCTGATCGGCGATGGCCCGGGTGATGGCCTGGCGGATCCACCAGGTGGCGTAGGTGGAGAACTTGTAGCCCCGGCGGTACTCGAACTTCTCGACCGCCTTCATCAGGCCGATGTTGCCTTCCTGGATCAGATCGAGGAACTGCAGCCCGCGGTTGGTGTACTTCTTGGCGATGCTGACCACCAGCCGGAGGTTGGCCTCGACCAGCTCGCACTTGGCCTGATCCGCGAGGGCCTCGCCCTTCTTCAGCTCCTGGGCGCCGCGGTGCAGCTCGTCGCGGGTCATGCCCGTGCCTTTCTCGACCTTGCGGATCTTGCGCAGCTCGCGCCGGACCCGGCTGTCGAACTCCTTCCACTGATCCTCTGGGATCCCCGTGCGCTCGATCACCTCCCTGCCGGCGGTGTCGAGGTTACGGCGGACCTTGCGGATCGAGGGGCGGAGCTCGCGCACCGGCAGCCGGGCATCGCGGGCGACCCGCTCGATCTCCTTCTCTGCGCGGGCCACCAGGATCCATGCCTCCTGGATCCGCTGGGAGATCACCGCGATCTGTCTCTTGGACAGCTCGAGGGTGTCCATGATGCCCAGCAGCTCATCCTCGGCCTCGAGCACCTTCTCCTCGTACTCGGCGCGCCTGCGCTTGCTCTTGGCCTTGGTCAGCTCCTCTCGGTGATCCTTGAGCAGCTGCAGGGACCCCTGGGCCAGCGAGCGAGCCTCGGACAGCGAGCGGCTGTCGGTGGTCTTGGTGGGCCGGGGGCGCTTGCCGCTCTTGATCGCCTTGCTGATCCGCTCTTCGTCTTCGGCGATGAGATCGTCGATGTAGCTCACACCCAGCGCTGCGGTCAGGGCAAAGCGCTTGACCGTGTACTCGCCGTCTTCGATGCGCTTGGCGATCTCGATCTCGCCCTCGCGGGAGAGCAGGGACACCGAGCCCATCTTGCGGAGGTAGACCCGGACGGGATCGTTGCTCCGGGTCGCGTCGGGTTTGGCCTCGTCCTTCCCCCGGCGCTCGGCCTCGGCGCGCTTGCGGGCCTCGTTGACGATCTCGATGTCCATGTCCGAGAACATGATCATCACGTCGTCCATGCGCTCGCTGGAGATGAGGTGGGTGGGGAGGAAGTTGCTCATCTCTTCGTAGGTGACGTAACCTCGCTGCTTCCCCATGTTGATGAGCTGCTGCACTTCGGGATCAGAGAGGTCCTTGGGCATCTTCATGGACTGCTTCTCTCCTTGGGTGCCGAGGCGTGGTCTCGTGTGGTACCCTGAGGATTCCAGGCAACACCACCGCATCTAACCGCCGATAACTAGGGCGAGGCCGTGTCGCCACTGTCGGTCACGGTGTGTGGGCGTCCGTGCGGCCGAGGATCGCCATCACGTCGTCGATGGTGCCGCTGGCCACGGCCGCCTCCAGCGCGCGCTGCTCCTGGATCAGCGCCTGCTGCTCCTGGACACAGGCCAGCAGCTGGGTCACGTCTCCACCCTGCTCAAGCCGCTTGATCTCAGTGGGCAGCTCGTGCAGACGTGCCCTGCGCAGCGGAGCGGAGAGGCGGACCAGGATGTCCACCGCCGCCCGGGCTGACTCGTCTTCGCTGTACAGCCGATCCCGGGCGACCACCGCCAGCAGCGTGCGCGAGATCCCGGGATCGGACTGCTCAGGGATGATGCTGGCGACAGGCTCCCCCGACAGCAGGCGCGCCACCACAGGCCGGATCCGAGCGTGGCCGTCGAGCAGCCTTGGATCGGCTCGCCCGATGATGTCCGCCACATGAGCATAGCGATGCACCAGCAACCACAGCAGGTGTGAGACGTCGCGGTGGGGCTGCCAGCCCTCGGGGGCGGGGGCGGGGGCGGGGATCGCCGCGGCGGCGGGCCTGCGCCGGATGTCCGCCAGCAGCTGTGCGAGCCGCTCCCTGGACATGTCGAGCCGGTTCGCGATGTCCCGGGTGAGGTGATCGTCGTGCATCCGCCGCAGCAGGGGCAGCACCTCCTCCAGGATCCGATCCCGGGACATGGTCGAGACACCGTAGCTGTCGAGCTTGCGATCGATCACCCACTCGAACAGGGGCTGACGACCCGCCAGCGCGGCCTCCAGCGCCTCGCCGCCCTCCTCCCGGAGCAGCTCGTCTGGATCCTTGGCGCCGGGCAGGGACACCCGCCAGGGCTGGATACCCACCTCGACGAACGCGGGCAGGGCCCGCTCCGCGGCCCGCAGGCCTGCCTCGTCGGCGTCCATCAGCAGGATCACGTCGCGGGTCAGCCTCCGGATCCGCTCGATGTGATCGGGGGTCAGCGCGGTGCCACAGGTGGCCACCGCCTCGCCAAAGCCCGACTGGTGCAGGGACAGCACGTCGAAGTAGCCCTCGACGATCAGGATCCGACCACGCTGCCCGATGGCGGCCCGGGCCTGATCGAGGCCGTAGAGCACCCTC
>DRPG01000620.1 GCA_011376105.1 Deltaproteobacteria bacterium | reverse complement strand
GGGGCCAGGACGCACGAGGAACCTCACAGCAACCAGGGACCGAACTGTTCGAGCCGGTGGAAGTCAGGGGCGGGCCCGGGCACCGGGACCCAGGCCGCGAAGCGCCGCGCCGTGCCGACCCCTGAGATCCTGAACACGTTGCAGCGCACGGGCTCATCGGGCAGGTGGCTGCGCTCGATGCGGGCGATCCCCCGCCAGCGTTCCCCCTCGATGGTGGCCTCGAACGCGATCGGGATCCCCCGGGTCATGGGCGAGCGGATCCCCTCGAGGCGCAGCACCCAGTGGTGGCCATGGGGCGACAGCTCGATCTCGGTGTAACGCTCGCCCTCCCCCACCACGAACACCTCGATCACCTCGTGCTCCCACAGCCGATCCGTGGGCCCCACCGGGCCGGTGGGGGGGGGATCGCCCCGGTAGGGTGCGTCGACCTCGATCACCAGCTCGGACTCGGTGAGCGTCAGGACCACGGAGGCGCGATCGGCCTCGGGCAGCACCGCTCCATCCCAGGTGTAGCCGATGACGAGGCGGATCACAGGCCACCTCGCCGCTCTCGAGCGAGGTCGTCGGCGAACCCCCGGAGCTGCCCGGCCAGCTCGAGCACCGCGGCCTGGTGCAGCGCATCCACGCTGCTGCCGTAGGCGCGCTCGGGCGTGCTCGCGGACAGGGAGATCGCCCACACTGGATCGGGGGTCGGGGGCACGAACAGCTCCAGGGTGGCCGAGATGTCGGTGGCGGTCCCCGAGGGCTCGAACCGACGGCCCTCGGTCTCGGTGCAGGTGAGCACGAGCAAGCCCACATCGGGCTCGATGCCGTAGGCCTCCTGGGGGTGTGGTGCGGGCCCTCCGTTGAGATCGACCATGAGGGTGCGCTTGATCTTGAAGTCCCGCTCGAGATCGTAGAGCAGCCCACGATCGAACTCACCCCGGATCCGACGCGCGATGGAGGCCCGCCGCTCCTTCGGCTGCCAGGAGTCGCCCAGGACCACCACGGGCTGCAGCACCGAGACCCTGGAGGCCTCGAGCCAGCGCTGAGCCTCTCCGAGGTGCTCGCTGGTGGGGAAGCGGGTCACGAAGCGCTCGTAGCCCTCGCGGTTGTTCTGCTCGACGGTGCCCTCCCACGCCAGGCGCTCCCGCTCCCGCTGGGCCTCCTCGAGGTGGGTCCCCTCGGGGTAGCGGACGATGTATCTCCCCCAGGAGGCCTCGGTGCCCTCCGTCTTCGCGCGCTCGAACCAGGCATCCTCGATCAGATCGTTCGCCAGGCCGATCCGCTCGGAGGAGGGGTACCGCGCGAGGTAGGCAGACAGGGCCTCCGGTGTGCCCTGCTCCACCGCCTCGTCCCACGCCAGGACCTCGGCCCGGGCGTAGGCCTCAGCAGCATGGGGGCCCTGGGGGTGGGCCCCGAGGTAGACGCTATAAGCCGCGGGGGTCTGGGACTCCTCCGCTGCGGCCCAGTCGAGGACCTCCGCCCGCTCCATCGCCTCGGGCACCTTGTAGTGCTCGGGGTTCGCGGTCACGAACGCACGATAGGCTGCGCCGGTGTGGGCCCCCTTCGCGGCCCGCCAGTCCCGCCCCGCACAGCCCGGGCCAGGCCCGATCCCACAGAGGAGCAGCGCGATCCCCAGCAGGGGGGAAGAGGTCGCCGCCCCCCTCGATCCAGGGAGCCAGCGGCCCAGGATCGAGCGACACACAACCGACGGCACAGCGCTTACTATGAGACACCCCGTGGAGGCGGAGGGCATCTCGTCATGTCCACACGGAGATCCGGCCATGGTGAAGACCCTTCAGAGAGACATCGAGAGAGATATTGAGAGAGATATCGTCGAGTACGCAGAGGTTGTCATCGGCGGCGCGGTCATCCTATTCCAGTCGTTGCCCGCTGTGGCCGTCGTGGGGGTGTTGTCGCTCTGATCCTCCCCGTCCTGGCCCGCGCAGATCCCTGGGTGGTGGTCGCCAAGCCAGCAGGCCTGCCGGTACACCGTAGCAAGATGGTCAATGAGCGGGACACCCTCATGCGGGCTGCCCGGCGCCAGCTCGGGGATCACATCGCTCCGGTGCACCGCCTCGATCGACCGACCTCGGGCTGCCTGCTGCTGTCGCTGGATCGCGGCGCTATCCCACGGCTCCAGGCCGCCCTGGCGATCGGAGAGAAGCGCTATGTGGCCTTCGTCCGTGGGCATGCGCCCGATCCCAGCGAGGTCCGGATCGAGCGCCCGATGAAGGACGACGGCGGGGTAGAGCGCTCCGCGATCACCCTGATCCGCCCGATCGCCACCAGCCGTGAGCCTCGCTGCTCGCTGCTCCTCGCCCGCCCCCTGACCGGTCGCTACCACCAGGTCCGGCGCCACTGCCGGGATCTGAACCACCCGGTGATCGGCGACAGCAAGCACGGGGACACCCGCGTCAACCGCTGGTGGCGGGAGCACTATGGCCTGCCCCGGCTGGGGCTGCACTGCCTGTCCCTGCGGCTGGAGCCCGAGGGGATGGAGCCCATCGACGTGTCCTGTCCGCTCCCCCGGGATCTCGCTGAGGTCTTCCGGCGGCTCCCCTGGTGGGCCGACGCACTGGCGGCCGTGCCACAGCTCCACCGGGACGCTACAGAGCCCGGGTGAACCGGCTCCTCCAGGCCCTCGATCGCCTCGCAGCGCGCCTCGCCAGGATCCACCCCCCCTGGTGGGTGTGGCCTGCCGGGCTGCTGTTGGCAGGGATCTTCGCCTTGTCCGCCTCCCTGCTGCTGCACCCGGGTCCCGACGAGTTCGTCTACTTTCCCAACGGCCAGCGCTTCGGCGACACCTGCGCGTTCATCGTGGTCACCGGCTCCCCCTGCCCCCAGTGCGGCATGACCCGCAGCTGGGTCTACGCAGCGAGGGGTCAGCTGTGGACCTCGTTCCTCTACAACCCGGCGGGGCTGGCCCTGTTCGGCTGGATCATGGTCGGTGCCCTGATCGGCGCGGTGCGGCTGATCCGCAGGGATCCAGAGGCCCTGCGCCCCCCGTGGCAGCTCAACGTCGCGTGGGCAGTGTTCTGGCTGATCGGCCTGTATGCCGGCCCCTGGATCCTGCGGCTGCTCGGGATCAACCCCCTGCCCCTGTAGCCCCTGCGCTAGAGCCCCTGCGTTGCGCCATGTGCTCCGGATCCCGACCCCCAGGTCCCGATGGATCGTCGTGGCGGCAGCCTGCTGAGCGAGCTGCACCCGCCGCCGGAGGCTGCGCAAGGCGCCGTGGGATCGGAGGGCGCCGTGGGATCGGAGGGCGCCGTGGTCTCCAGCGCCACCCTCCGGGCCCGGAGGGCGCCGGCCCGGACCCTTCGCCCTAGACGAGGGCTTGATCTCGAGCGCTGTGATCCGGCGGGCGCGGGCACGGATCACCCTGGGCTGTTCCCGGTGGCTAGCTGATCAGCTGTTCCTTGGGTGTGCCAGCCTGGAGCGGGCTGGGAGCAAGTTGCACAAGAGCACACAGGCTCTCTCCGGGGCGCGGGGGTGGTCGGGACCTGGGAGCAAGTTGCACAAGAGCACACAGGCTCTCTCCCCCACCATCGCCCTGCTAAGGTGGGCTCATGTGGTTGATCTTCCCTGCTGCACACGCGGCGATCCCACCCCTCGATCCCTCACAGATCCCGGGGACCGAGCACCCCTTAGGCACCCTCGCCTCACCGAGCCCCCAGCCAGCGGGCTCCCCAGCGTTCTCCGGCCCGGCCTCTCCGTCGGGGATCCTCACCTCCGATGCGCTCCCCCTGACCCTCAGCGGCATGACCACGTTGGAGGACGTCCAGGTGGATGGCTCAGGCAACTCCGGCAGCTGCATCACCATCGCCCCGGGCGCCGAGGTCACGCTCCGAAACGTCTGGATCACTGGGTGTAGCGCTAATATGGGCGCAGCGATCAGGGTCGAGCCCGGAGCCACCCTCACCATCGAGGAGAGCCTGTTCGAGGAGGGCCACGCCAACAGCGGTGGAGGCCTCGCCGCACACGAGGCCACGGTCATCATCCGAGACGAAGCCACGTTCCGGAACAACACCAGCAACGGGGTCGGTGGGCACCTGTTCCTGGTCGACAGCCTCCTGATCCTCGAGGACAGCACCCTCTACGGTGGAGACGCTGGGGAAGGAGGGGGCATCTACGCCCAGGACAGCACGGTGCGCCTCTACGACTCCAGTCTCTACGGGAACACCGCCGAGGGTCGAGGTGGCGCTGTGTTCATAGCTGGTGGCCGGCTGAGGCTCGAGCAGATCACCGCCTACGACAACAGCGCCAAGCGCGGAGGCGGGGTCATCTACGGCGAGGATCTCAACAACGTGATCCTCCTCAACCCCCCGGATCCAGCCATGGGGGCGATCCCGAGCTGGTCTGGAAACCACACAGACGCCAACAAGGGCGGGCACATCTTCCTCAACAACCAGGTAGGCCCGGTGAGCATCAAGGATCTC
>DRPG01000619.1 GCA_011376105.1 Deltaproteobacteria bacterium | reverse complement strand
GGGGGCACCTGTGGCTCGGGCTCGGCCCCGGGGGGCACCTGTGGCTCGGGCTCGGCCCCGGGGGGCACCTGTGGCTCGGGCTCGGCCCCGGGGGGCACCTGTGGCTCGGGCTCGGGCTCGGGCTCGGGCGCGATCGTGGGGGCGGATCGGTCTCCGGGCACGATCGTGGGGGTGGGGCGCTCGAGCTCGTCGGTGTCTTCGTCGTAGTCGATCACCTCGATGTCGCCGGACTCGACATACAGCAGGGCGGGGTAGGCCATGCCCTCGTCGAGCAGCACCGCGTCTTCGTGGAAGGCGCCCCGGGCCAGCCCCCCGAGGGTGTGGCCCCGCAGGTTGGGCAGCACCTTCTTTGCGAGGTTGGCGACCTCAGCGCCGGTGCTCGGGCGTGCGGCCTTCGCTGGGTGCAGCACCGTCTCGAGGAGGCCCTGGCCGGCCTCGGAGAACTCTCCCAGGGCTGCGGCGGGCTCCCCCTCGAGGATCTGATCGACCAGCTGGCGGGGCGTGCCCTTGAGCAGGGGCGTGCCCAGCGCGACCTCGGCGGCGATCATCCCGAGGGTGTAGATGTCGGTGCGCAGGTCCTCCAGGCTGTCCTGGATGCGCTCGGGGGGGGTGTAGCGCAGGCCCGGCCCCGGGGGCTCGTCGGTCTCCTCATCGAGCCAGGCGAAGACCTCGATCGGAGGCAGGGCGTAGCCCAGCAGCGACACCTCCCCCCCCGGGTAGACCACGATCCGCCACGGGGTCAGGCAGCCGTGGTTGTCGACCCCCACCCGGGCCCCGGCCCTCGCGGCGTCGTCCAGGGCGAGGGCGGCCCGCCCCAGCAGCTCGATGGCCACCCGCTCGCCGGGGATCACCCCGTGCTCGACGCAGCGGGCGAGCACCTCGGACAGGAGCTGGCCGTCGTCGATCTTGTAGATGAACAGCGCTCGCTCGCGGTTCCAGGCCACCAGCGGCAAGACCCCGGGCACCTCGGGGGCGAGGACGAAGTCAGCGACGTCGTCCATCCCTCGCTGGAGCATGGGGTGGTCGATCAGGTCTTCACGAAACTGCAGCGCGATGCCGATCTCGCCCCTGGGACCCCTGACCCGAAACAGGGTTCCACCTGGAGCCTCGACGGGCTCGCTCCTGGGCTTCCACCCCTCGGGGAGACCCGTGTCCACTGGGGAGCGATGTTCCATCTGGTTCCCTTCGGCCCTTATCCGCGATCCAGGTGTTTGTTTGCGGATCTCGACCTATGGATCCCACGAGGTGTCCCGGTCGAGCTATTGGAGGGGGTATCGTGTTTGTACGACCCGGGGGCGGCGTCGCCGCAGGAGGGCCCACATCGCCAAGTCGTCAGCCAAGCACAAGGGATCGATGATCCCCCAGTGGATGCGGGAGCGTGACTGGGCCCTGCTCGGCCTGCTGCTCTGCCTCAACGTCGGCAGCGCATACACCACCATCCTCGGTGCGAGGCAGATCATGCCGACCCACGAGATGGCGGATATCCTCGGGGCCACGGTCCAGATCACGCTGTTCTTGATGTTGTCTGGGTTCGCAGTGAACGGTGCCCCAATCCGCAAGTGGATCGTGGTCGCGATCTTCGCCGGCCTCAGCATCTACACCAGCTTCTTTACCTACTACGAGCAGCTGGCGCAGGATGCCGACAGCCGGAGCCAACTCGACACTGCCCTGCAGGCTCACTCGGCCTTTGTCTCGTCCACCGGCTACCAGAGCGCCCGCAGCCAGGCGGATGCGCTGATGAAGGAGGCCGAGGCCTTGTTTGAGCTGGCGGAGCAGGAGAAGAGGCGCGGCTCCTCCTCAGGGGTGTCCGGCTATGGGCCGGTCGCCAAGAAGTATGCCAAGGAGGGCAGCGAGAAGAAGATCGAGGCTGAGCGTCTGGCCGCCGATGTCGAGCGCTTTGCCCCCCGCTTCGAGTTCGATGTCGAGGGCATGCTCCCCGAGGAGGTCTACCGCAAGGATCTCGAGGCCTGGCAGCTGATCCCGGCCGACTGGAAGGTGGGCGTGGCCCAGCCTGAGCGCGACGGCTACGTCGACATGAAGGCTGAGGTCCGGCTGCTCACCCCGTACCAGCGGATCCGCGAGGGGGATCTGCCGGCGCTGACCGCGCTGGGCCTGGCGACGCTGGTCGATGGGATCGCGATCTTCCTCGGCACCGCCATCCGGGCGAGGCAACGGCCGGTGGTGGAGGCCTGGTCTCAGGGCCTGGCGGGGGTGATCGGTCAGGTCAAGAACTCGGCTGCGGTGGT
>DRPG01000618.1 GCA_011376105.1 Deltaproteobacteria bacterium | reverse complement strand
GTGAAGGGATCGCCCGAGCCGAGCTGGGCCACCGCACCGGCCAGGGGCTGGTCTCTGGCCTCGAGCAGCACCGCGTCGCGCAGATCGTCGACCGCGGCGGAGGTGAGGCGATCGTGGAGCACGCCCTCGGGCAGGGCGCGGTGGAGCCCCGAGTCACAGACCACGAAGCGATCCTCGCGGGCGATCTCCATGCACAGCGACTCGGCCTCGGCCCGGGGCTGGGGCCCCAGGGCGGGGGGCTGATCCGGATCGGATCGGACCAGCACCGAGCGGGCCAGCTCAGCGTCGAACAGCGCGCCGGCGGGCTCCGGCGTTGGATCCACGGTGAGCTGGTGGATCAGCCCGCGCCGGATCAGGTACACCCGCCCCTCCCCCAGGTGGGAGACGAAGGCCTCGCTGCCGAGCAGGAGCACGAGATCGAGGGACACAGCGATCCGATCGTGGCGCCTCGCGAAGGCGAAGATCTCGCTGGCTGCGCGGGTGATCGCTCCAGCGAGGAGATCGAGGACCCGCTGCCGCAGCTGTGGGGTCGGTCGGCGGCGGAACCGGGAGAGCAGATCGCTGTGGCGCTGGATGTGGCCCTGGATCAGCTCGAGGGTGAGCTGTAGCGCCGCGCGCCTGGGCTCCCCCTCCCCGGGGCAGGCCGCCACGATCAGCAGCCCTGAGGCCTGATCCACCACGATCCGATCGCGGTGGTGCCCGGAGCGGCCCGGGCCAGGGGAGTAGATCCATGTCGTGACCAGATCCATGTGTGACCTTGCTGGTGGGGGATGCGCTCGCTCCGTCTCCCCAGGCCCGCCCGGGCCCGTGTCCTCTTCGCGAACGCGACGGATATCCCGATATGCCCACCCCGAACGCTCTGCAGCATGCCCACCCCGAACGCCCTGCAGCCAGGAGCCGGAGCACCCGGCTCCGGCGGAGAGATCTGCCCCGGGGACCTGCCCAGCCCGCTGCCCTTTGTGAGGTCATCGTGTCGATCGTGTGGATCGGATCCATCGCGGGGACGCTGTCGGGGTGTGCCGAGCCCGATCCCTGGGCGGGGGCGCCCAAGCCTCCGGCGATCGTCGAGTCGCACGCCCACTACGCCATCGAGATCCTGGGCAGGATCTCGGGCCATGAGGAGCGCTGGATCGGCCCCGACGGGATGAGCACCGCGGTGGTGCGGCGCAGGCTCTGGTCCGTGCGCCTGGGGGGGGAGGTGACCCCGCTGCGGGCCGCCAGCCGAGCGGATCATGCCGGGGGGCCGGTCCAGGCCTATGTGCGCTGGTCCGAGGCCGGGAGCCAGGACTGGGCGGGGATCACTTGGATCCCCGACGCGGTCCCGCCGCCCGCCAGCGGCCTGTGGCCGATCTTCGATCCCTGGACCCTGGGGGTCGAGTCCGTCGAGGTCACGGTCGAGGGCGATCAGCTCCGTTGGTCGGGGGCGGGGGGCCCGGCTCAGGCCGCGTTCGACGCCGACGGGCTGGTGTGGGCAGAGCAGGGCGCGGTGCGGATCGAGCGCCGCCCCGAGGCCCCTCCCTTCCTCAAGCCCTTCGATCCGGTGGCTCTGCTCGCGATCCCCGTCCCTCCGCAGCCACGGGCGAGGCGATCTTTGATCGGTCGGTTCGATGTCGACGGTCAGCTGGTGAAGAACGATGTGCCGATCTGGGCGCAGGTCCCGCCCGTGCCCCTGCCTCCGGTCCCAGACAGCCCGCTGCTGGCCGAGGCCCTGGCGGTGATCGGTGACGCCCGCGATCAGCGCCAGGCGATCCAGCGCCTGGTGCTGCACGTCGCCGATCGCCTCGACGGGCACCCCACGCCGGGCTCGCTGGCGGCGGTGGACGCGCTGAAGCAGGGGCGGGGGGACTGTGACGAGGCCGCGGTGGCCTTTGTCGCCCTCGCCGGGGCGCTGGGGCTCGACGCCAGCCCCGTCGGGGGGCTGGTGTATGCCACCGGGGCCCTGGGGCCGGCGCTGTATCCCCACGCCTGGGCCACGGTGCGGATCGCCGGCCGCGAGATCCCGGTGGATCCGGGCCTGGGTCAGGCCCCCGCTGATGCGTCCCACCTGGCGCTGGGCTCGTCCGCCGCCGAGGCCGCGGCGCGGATGTCGTCGGGCGTCCGGGTGACGGTGCTCGAGCTGCGTTGATCCGGATCGTCGTGGTCCGTCACCAGGTGCGGTCGACCGGATCCCGTGCGTTATGGAGCGTCGACGGAGGCGCCTGCTGACGTTGGTCTCAACAAGCCTGGTCCTGGCCCTGTCGGCCTGCGTCCGCACCGATGGAGCGCCGGAGCTCGTGCTGGACGGCCCCGCCCGGGTCCGGGTGGATCGCCTCGGGCCGATCGAGGGCCCTCGGATCCTCCTCGACAATGGCTCCGAGCCCCACGGGGTGATCTGGAGCCTGTCTGAGGACGGCGTGGCTCGGCTCGACGGCGCCCAGCTCGTCGCGGTGGGCTCGGGGGAGGTCCAGGTCGTGGGGGAGTGGGAAGATCAGCGGATCGAGTGGACCCTGGTGGTGGAGCTCGCCACCCTGCTGAGCTTCGTCGACGCGCCGGCGAGGATCCCGATGGGCTCAGCGGTGGATCTGATCGTCGAGGCCCACCGGGGCGATGAGCCCATCCCGGTGGGGGCGGTGCAGTGGATCACGAGCGATCCACGGGTGCTGCGTGTCCTGTCCTCGGGCCGGGCAGAGGGGCGGACCCCGGGGACGGTCTATGTGACCGCCCGGGCCCGGGGGGCTCAGGCGATGGTCGAGATCGAGGTCGTCGAGTAGGGCCGCGCTAGAGCTGCTTCTTGCGCACGCTCATCCGCTCGACGGCCTCGGCTGCCCTGCGCACGTCGGGGTGCCCCTCTGGCCCCATCGCCGCGATCCGGAGCACCTTCAGGGCCTCCTCGCGACGATCGGTGACCCGGAGGAGGGTGCCGAGGTTGTACAGGGCGCAGGGATCGTCTCCACGCTTGTCGAGGGCCTGTCGGTACCGGGCCTCGGCGAGCTCCAGCTCGCCCTCGAGGTAGGCGGCGAGCCCCTCCTGGACCAGCTCGTCGGCTTCGTGGATGAACTCCACGTCGAGGATGGCCTTGGCGCCGAGGTTGGCCAGCAGCGCGGCCAGGGGGCTCAACAGCCAGAACGCGGCGCCCTCTGCGGCGAGGAACACCGCTAGCGGTAGATCCGGCCCCAGGGCCCGCCCCCGGTAGGACAGGCGCACCTTGGTGTAGCGGCCGGCGACGACCGAGTCCCGGATCCGATCGCGCAGGCTGCGGAGCGCATCCTCGACCTGATCGGGATCGATCTCGAGGTGGAAGCCCGAGGGCTTGTCCCCCGATGGTTCGTCGGCCCGGGGGGTGTCGTGGTCGGTCCCTTCGCTCATGGCTTGTCTCCCTCGCTGGTCTCGCCCTCGGGCCGTCGCTGGGGCCCCTCTCCCCTGAGCTCGGACATGAACCACCGGGTGAGCTTGTCGGCCTTGGGCTTCACGGGCTCCATCACCTCATCACACCCCGCGGGATCCGCCACCACCCGATCGGGATCGAGGCAAGCCAGCTGAGCCTCGTTGAGCCCCAGGGCGAGGCAGCGCTCGAGGTAGGTGGCCTCGCTGGGCCAGCGGGGCAGCTCGGTGCCCGAGCGCTCGAAGCCGATGGTGAGGGTCTCGATGTTGGCGCGGTAGGCCCGGGTGCACAGCCTGCCCAAGGTGGTCTCGGCGGGGGCGAGCTCAGCGAGGGAGCACGACAGGGTTGCTGTGAGCAGAGACAGGGATATCGGCATGGTCCCCCCGGTCGGGCCAGGGCCCGGCCCCCCGAGGTCCTAACCACGCGCCCCTGGGGGGGGAAGCGCCGTTGTCATCCGTCGTGCTCAAGACCCTGGCGAAGCCTGCGGGGCTCCCTGTGCTCCCCCCCCACGCCGATCCCGGTGGTGACTGCCTGCTGCGGAGGCTGCTGGCGGACGAGCCGGGGCGGGGGCTGCTGCCCTGGCCCTCCGGCTTCGAGGGGGGGCTCGCCCACCGCCTCGATGTCTCCACCAGCGGGGCGGTGGCGGTGGCCGACGACGTCGAGCACCTCGCCTGGCTCCGGAGCTGCTTTGCCTCGGGGCGGCTGCACAAACGCTACCGGCTGTGGGCGGCGAGGGACGTGCCCTGGGACGCGAACCGCTGCGATCTCAGCCTGGCGCACGATCGACGACACCGGGGACGGATGGTGGTGCGCCGTGGGGCCCGGACCCCCCACCGGGGGCGCTGGCTGCAGGCCGAGACCTGCTTCCGGAGGATCGAGGGGAGACTGTGGGAGGCGACGATGTGCTCGGGGGTGATGCACCAGATCCGACTGCACGCTGCGTTCCTCGGGATCCCGATCCTCGGTGATCGCCGCTATGGTGGGGGTCCGACCCCCGCGGACGCCCCCGGGGGGCTGTCCTTCTACCTGCACCACATGGGCTTCGAGGGCGCGGGGGTGTGCACCGCCGAGGTCGCCGATCCCTGCTGGTCGTCCGCCGCCCGGTGCAGGTGACGCAGGGTCGGACGTGGGGTATCGTGCGGGCCATGATCGTCGTGACCCTCCCCCTCGTCGCCGCTGCCCAGCCCCTGCCCGAGACCACGGGCGCGATCGTCGGCGATGCCTACGTCGAGCGGCTGGTGGGGGTCTGGGGTCCAGGCTTCGATCCCGATCGCTACGACGTGCTGCTCGAGGCGGCGGCGGGGCGGGCCCCCGCTGAGGTCTCCGCGGTGCGGCTGGAGGCGGTGATCCCCTCAGGGGCGGTGGTGGAGCTGCACGAGCTGCTCCCGGGCGCTCCACCCGTCCCGATCAAGGAGGCGCCGGGCCGGCCCCGGGCGATCTCAGCGGATCTTCCAGGGGAGACCGCCGGCGCCCTGTCGGGACGGGCGGTCTATGTCAGCCAGTGCCACGGCTGGATCTGGTCCGATCCCCTCGGGCGGTTCGCCACCCAGCGGGGCAACCTGTTCTCCACGGTGGAGGATCTGCACAACCCCGAGGGGGCAGACCAGTACCTGGTGCGCTACCTCGAGAACGCGGGCGCGGCGGTGTTCACTGCCAAGGAACGCGACATCAACCCGCTGCTGGCCCTGTCCGACAACGACGGCTCCGGCTACACCGAGGTTGGATCGGGCTTCGCCGACGGGCCTGCGGGGTTCGCCGACACCGCCCCCTACATCTACGGTGAGGATCCCTTCGACGCGGGCACCACCCGCACCTTCCCCGCCGACGGGGGGGGCGTGGCCCGCTGGCAGCCCACGGTGCCCGCAGATGGCACCTACGCGGTCTATGTCTCCTGGGACTCGGATCCTGGAAACGCCAGCGACGCCCACTACCGGATCAGCCACCCCGGCGGCACGATCGATCGCACCTTCGATCAGACCGTCCATGGCTCCACCTGGCAGTACGTCGAGACCCTGTGGCTGTCCGCGGGCACCTCGCTGACCGTCGAGCTGATCGGTGACTCGGGCCAGGCCGGCGCGCAGCTGTCAGCCGACGCTGTGCGGATCGGGGGCGGCATGGGGGACGTCATGCGCCAGGGCGACACCTCCCAGCGGCCCCGCTGGGAGGGCGGCGCGATCCAGCATGTTCAGTACAACGGCGCCCCGACCTCGATCTACGATCCCTACGGGGACGGGACCTCCGGCGATGGCGGCTCCGATCCCTCCTCGCGCTCCCGCTGGGCTGACTGGGAGCACCCCGCTGGTGAAGACGCGGTGTACCTGTCGTGGCACTCCAACGCCGCCAGCGGCACCGCCCGGGGCACCACCGTCTACTATGGCGGGGGCTGCGCCACGGCGGGCTCCTACGAGCTGGCGCTCTCAGTGCAGGGCGAGCTGATCGATGCGTTCACCACCTGGTGGGAGCCGGGCTGGAGCGATCGGGGCGTCAACAGCAGCTGCTTCTCCGAGCTCGACTCAGGCCACAACGACGAGATGCCCGCGGTCCTGGTGGAGCTGGCGTTCCACGACAACGCCGCCGACGCCGATCACCTCAAGCACCCCGTGTTCCGCGACGACGCCAGTCGTGCGATGTATCGAGGGATCGTCCGCTACTTTGCTGAGCGAGACGGGATCACCCCGGTCTACCTGCCCGAGCCCCCGGTGGCGGTGTCGCTGACCCACGATCCACAGGGGGGCCTGGTCGCGAGCTGGGCTCCGGGGCCTGAGGGTGCGCCCTATGGGGATCGAGCCGATCGCTGGATCCTGTACACCAGCGCCGACGGCCGCGCCTGGAGCTCGGGCACCGAGGTCTCGTCGACCTCTGCGCCGGTGGCGGCGGAGGTCGGGGAGGCGGTGTATGTCCGGGTCTCGGGGATCAACGACGGCGGGATCTCGTTCCCGAGCGAGGTGGTCGGGGCGGTGCGCTCGGGCCATGGCACGCCGCCGATCCTGATCGTAGGTGCGTTCGATCGGCTCGATCGGGGCCTGCTCGACACTGAGTCCATCGCCAGCCTGGGTGGCGTCGTGCGGATGGATCTGGGGCGGATGAACGCAGGCGACATCGTCGCGGTGCATGGCCGCGCCATCCAGGGCGCGGGCTACGCCTTCGACGGAGCGAGCGACGAGGCCCTCGACGGGCTGGAGCTGTCGGCCTACCGCACGATCGTGTGGGCGACCGGCGAGGAGTCCACCGTCGATGAGACCTTCTCCGACGCCCAGCAGCAGCTGATCCGCGATCACCTCGCGGCGGGCGGCACCCTGTGGGCCAGCGGCGCGGAGATCCTGTGGGATCTCGATCCCCAGGGATCTCTCGACGATCTCGAGTTCGCTGAGCAGATCCTGGGGGCTACCCTGGCGGACGACGCGGCGGGCACCACCCTGGTGGACGGAGAGGGGATCCTCGCGGGCCTCACCCTCGACTTCGGGGTCCCCCAGGGCGCGTCCTACCCCGTAGAGTACCCCGACGTGCTCGCCTCCGATCGCGAGGTCATCGCACGCTACGGCGACGGAGGGGTCGCTGGGGTGCTGGGGGAGGGGGTGGCCTTGCTCGGGTTCCCGTTCGAGGCGATCGGTGACCCCGACGCCCGGATCGATGCTGCGGGGGGGCTGCTCGACGCCCTGCTCCTGGGCTGGACCCCGCCGACGGAGACCTCCACCGGAGGCACCGATACAGGCGCCGGGGGCCCGGGCCCGGGCACGGACACCCCCGGTGGTACCGGCCCCGCGGGTCCAGCCCCCGACGGGATCGTGCGCGAAGATCTGGGCCGGGGCTGTGGCTGTGCCACCCGCAGCGCCGGCGCCGGCGGTGCGGCCTGGGGCTGGCTGCTGGTGCTGATCGTGGCGTGCCGCCGGATCAGGAGCTAGGGCTGGCCACCTGGGACGAGGTCCAGCAGCGGGTCCGGAGCCAGTTCCAGCTGGACGCCGACGAGCCGGACACGTTCACCCTCACGGTGCCCAGACAGGCTCAGGGCGCGCGGGAGCAGCGGGTCACCGCCTACCGCTACGCCGCCTGGGATCGGGAGATGATCGAGCTTCGATCAGCCTTTGGTGAGCTTGAAGAGGGCCGTGGGGCCGAGCTGCCGGCCGAGCTGCTGGCCGAGGGCCTGAGGCTACCGCTGGGGGTGGTGTCCGTCGACGGCCGCTTCCTGGTCGTGGTGCACAAGGCCTGCCTAGAGCACCTGTCGGTGGAGGGGGTGGTGTTCCTCCTGACCCGGATCTGCCTGCTGGCGGACACGCTGGAGGAGCGAACCGGCTACGATCGGTTCTGAGTCCGGGTGGGTGGACCCGGAGCACCCCCCCCTCCTCGGCGATAAGATCGGGCGCTCCGATCCTGGAGCCGTGTGATCGCCCGATCCCATGCCCGGGCGTTAGATGGGCTGCTCGTCCCTGGAGGCGTCGTGACGACCTGGCCCCAGCTCCAGCACCACATGCGCAACACCTACCGCCTCCAGGACGATCAGGCCGACATGATGAGCATGGTCTGGGCCTATGATGACGGCCGGATGCAGAAGATCATCGTCCGCAGGTACCGGGCCGGGGAACGAGAGATGATCGAGCTCAAGAGCCCGTTCGCCCGGCTCGGCCAGGTCGAGCCGGAGGTCCTGCTCAGGGACAACGCCAAGCTGCCCCTGGCCACGGTGGCGCTGTCCGGCAACGTCTACCTGGTCGTCTACAACCTCCTGCTCGGGCATCTCCACCTCCAGGACTTCGACTTTGTGCTCGCGAGGGTGGCCGCGGTGGCCGACACCCTCGAGGAGAAGTACGTCCGAGAGGACACGTTCTGAGCACCTCATCGCGATCGAGGGGAAGCATGATCAAGGCCGAGTACGTCTGGTTTGACGGGGATCAGCCCACTCAGACCCTGCGCTCCAAGACCCGGACCCTGCCCGAGGGCACCACCGAGCCCCCGCGATGGAGCTTCGATGGATCCTCCACAAACCAGGCTGAGGGGCACCGCTCCGACTGCCTGCTCGAGCCTGTCTTCACCTGCCCCGATCCGCTCCGGGGTGATCCCCATAAGCTCGTGCTGTGCGAGGTCCTCGACATCGACGGCGCACCCCACCGCACCAACACCCGGGCCCCGCTGCGCGAGGCCGCCGATCGCCACCGCGATCAGGACACCTGGGTGGGCATCGAGCAGGAGTACACGATGTTCAAGGGCTCCCGACCCCTCGGGTGGCCCGCCGGGGGCTACCCTGCACCCCAGGGGCCCTTCTACTGTGGTGTCGGCGCCGACGAGGTCTTTGGCCGGGAGATCGCTGAGGAGCACCTCGACGCTTGTCTCGCCGCAGGGCTGAAGATCTATGGGATCAACGCTGAGGTGATGCCCGGGCAGTGGGAGTTCCAGGTGGGCACCGGGGGCCCGGTGGAGATCTCGGATCACCTGGTCCTGGCCCGCTACCTGCTGTATCGGGTCGGGGAGGGCCACAACACCTCGATGACCCTGCACCCCAAGCCGGTGCGGGGGGACTGGAACGGCTCGGGGGCCCACACCAACTTCTCGACCGCGGCGATGCGGGCCCCGGGGGGGCTGGCGGTCATCCATGAGGCGATCAAGCGGCTCGAGGCGAACCACGCCCACCACATCGCCCACTACGGCGACGGGATCGAGCAGCGGCTGACGGGCAAGCACGAGACCTGCTCCTACAAGGAGTTCCGGTTCGGGGACTCCGATCGGGGGGCCTCGATCCGGATCCCGCCGAGCACGGTCTCAGAGGGGCGGGGCTACTTCGAGGATCGTCGTCCCTGCGCCAACGTCGATCCCTACGTGGTCACCCGGTTGCTCCTCGAGACCATCTGCGACTAGATCCCTGGAGGGAGCCGTGCCTGTCCTCTCTACGCGGGCTGCGAGCCTGCAACAGAGCGCCATCCGAAAGCTCGATGCATTGGTCCGTAGACAGGTCGGGGTCCGGTTCCACCGGCTGAACATCGGCCAGCCCGACGTCCCCACCCCCGCCCCCCTGCTCGAGGCGATCGCTGCGTTCCAGCCCGAGGTCGTGGCCTACGGGCCCGCCTCGGGGCTCCCGGAGTGTCGGGAGGCGGCGGCGGCCTACCACGCCCGCTGGAGCCCGGGGCTGCGGGCGGCCCACGTGGTGGCGACGGTGGGCGGCTCCGAGGCGTTGCTGTTCTCGTTCACCGCGGTCTGCGATCCCGGCGACGAGCTCCTCGTGCTGGAGCCGTACTACACCAACTACAACGGGTTCGCGACGGTGGCGGGGGCGGTGGTCCGTCCGATCCGGACCCACCTGCACGACGGGTTCGCGATCCCCTCCGATGAGGTCCTGGACGCGGCGGTCACCGAGCGCACCCGGGCGATCGTGTTCTCCAACCCGGCGAACCCCACCGGCGCGGTCTACGGAGAGGACGAGCTGCGGCGCCTGCTGCGGTGGGCCACCCGCCACGATCTGTTCGTGATCTCGGACGAGGTCTACCGCCAGATCTGGTTCGAGGAGCCCCCCACGAGCGCCCTGTCGATCGAGGAGCACGCCGATCGAGTCTTGGTGATCGACAGCTTGTCCAAGACGTACTCAGCCTGCGGGCTGCGCCTGGGCTTCCTCATCAGCCGCAACCTCGACTTCATGGAGAAGGTGGAGCGGCTGGGGCAGGCCCGCCTGGGCCCCCAGCCCCTGGCCCAGCACGTGGGGATCGCCGCGCTGCAGCTCGACGATTCGTACTACGCGTCGATCCGGCGGATCTACCGCGAGCGGGTCACGGTGATGATGGCGGCCCTCGATCAGCTGCCCGGCGTCAGCGCTCCCCACCCCCGGGGCGCCTTCTACACCATGGTGGAGCTACCGGTCGACGACACCGAGCGGTTTGCGCGGTTTTTGGTGGAGGCGTTCCGCAGCGATGGCGAGAGCGTGGTCGTCGCTCCGGGCGGGGGGTTCTATGCTGCGCCGGAGAGCGGCGCCCAGAAGATCCGGCTGGCGGCGGTGACCGAGGCCCCTCAGCTGCAGCGGGCGGTCGAGGTGCTAGGCGAGGCGCTGATCGCCTACGCCGGCTGAGCGGAGCCGAGGGGGAAGGCCACGGCATGGATCTGCCCGCGCTCCATGTCGATCAGCAACACCCCGTCGACGTCGAACGCAGCCAGGTACTCCAGCAGCTGTCGGCGGGTGGAGGGGTGGGTTGGATCAGGAGCCCGCAGCCCGGTCTTGACCTCGGCGATGAACCGGCTGCCCGGTGGCGCCAGCGCGGTCTCGGTGGCCTCCACCAGCAGATCCCCCCGGCAGCTGACCCAGACCACGTCTCCGTCGATCTCCATCGGCCACTCGGTCCAGGGCTGGTGCTCGAGGATCCCAAAGCCCGATCGCTGCAGCAGCCGCACCGCCTCCTCCTCCCCCACGCGGGAGCGCTGCTGGCGGGCGCGGCTGCGCCGACGTCCCCGCCCGGCCTCGCGTCGCCACAAGATGGCAAACAGCAAAGCGAGGGCAAAGGCCAACAGAGCGAAGATACTGGAGAGAGCGGGGGACCAGGTAGACACGTCGCGCTAAAGCTTGAGGGTGGACGGGACGATCGGCATGGGGAGATGATGGACGATCAAGCTGGGCAAGGGGGACCTGTGGGCAGGGAGGTGGACCTCTACGTCATGGGAGCTGCGATGCGATCCCTCCCCGGGCGTATCGTGCGGCACGAGGGTGAGCAGCTCTGGGTTGCCCTCAGCCAGGGGCTCCTCGAGTCCGGCGAGGCGGTCTGCTTGCAGACCGCGACGAGCGCACCGTGGCTGTACGGCAAGGTGGTGGCGAACGAAGAGGAGGGTGTGGTCATCCACATCGACGGGAGCCACACCCCCGATCGGCGGGAGTTCAGCAGGGTCTGGGGCCCGCTACACCTGCGCTTCCAGGTGGTGGGGGAGGAGGGGTTCGAGCTCGCTGCCCGCCGCTGGCTGCGCAACGCCCAGGGGATCGGCCCTCGCTGGCAGCATCCCCCCATGTTCATGGACTTCTCAGGCTCGGGGGCCCGGTTCGAGCTCCGGGGCCTCCTCGAGTGCCAAGCTGACGACCGGATCCTGGTGGGGATCCGGATCCCCGGAGACGATCCAGAGCACCGACTGACCGCGAGGGTGGTCCGGTTCCTCGACGACGACACCCAGCTCGCCATCCACTTCCTCGAGAGCACCGACGGCGCGATCGCCACGGTGGTGGGCTTCGCCGAGCGGATCCAGGAGCAGATGGTGGGGCTGCTGGGCGAGCCCGACGAAGATGAAGACGGAGACTTCGGGGACTTCTAGGGCGCCCCCCGCCGCCCCCCGACGCCCCCCGACGCCCCCGACGCCCCCCTCAGGTCGCTTGGGGATCGCCCGATCGTGCTCAGGAGCGCTTGCCTGGTGCCTGGAGCCTAGCGATCCGGCCCCTGAGCTTGGCTGCATCCGCTCCCTGCCCCAGGGCCTGGTGCCGGCGCTGGGCGAGACGCCAGGCCCGGATGGTGTCCTCGGGGCGTCGGTGCTGGAGCGCGAGCTCTCCAGCCAGGGTCGCGGCTGCTGCGAACGCGGGATCAGGCGTCTGGATCGCCTCGAAGGAGGCCTCCGCCGCGTCGAGGTGGGTGCCAAGGGCCGACCACCGCCGCAGGCCCGCCGCAGCCATCGCCAGGCAGACGTGCACAGTGCTCTCGAGCAGGGGGTTGTCTAGGCCGCCGTCGGCTAGGATCGGCTCCAGCGTCGCCCTGGCGTCGGCGAAGTTGCCCAGGCGGGCCTGGACATGGGCCAGGCGACAGCGCCACAGCAGGAGCTGGGGATCGGAGAGGGCCTCGAGGCAGCCGATGCACTGCACCAGCAGAGCCCTCGCGTCGCTGAGGTGATCCTGGGCCTCGGCGACCGACGCGAGGACGTCCAGCGCTCGGGCCTGCCCCGGCAGATCTCCGGCCTGACGGAACGCAGCCAGCGAGCGCTCGGCGGAGATCCGGGCCTCCTCGAGGCGAGCTCCAGCGAGGGCGTTCTCGGCGAGGGAGACGTCTCCGGTGGCCCTCGCCCGGGGATCGTTCGTGGCGCTGGTGGCCTCCCGCACCCTGGACGCGGCCTGCTGCGCACCCTGCTGATCTCCCCGACGGCGCGCGATCCGCCACAGCTGGTGCCAGGCGCGGATCCGGACTACGGCGCTCGCGTCGTCTCGATCGTCCTCGAGCAGCCGGACCACGGTGGTGAAGCGCGCCTCCGCCTGAGCCTGTGCGTCGCTGGCCAGGGCGATCTCGCCGAGCACGCTGTGGGCCTCGGCCGCTAGATCCACCCAGCCCCCCGAGCGGGCGCGTTTGATCGCCACCCCCGCGGCCCGGGTGGCCTCGTCGGGCTGGCCTAGGGCCCGGTGGGCCCGGGCGCGCATGACCTCCAGCCCGGCCCAGTGTCGGTGGACCTCGGGCAGGGCTGCCTGCTGTAGGGTGTGCTCGACCAGCTGGAGCATCGCCAGCGAGGACTCCGCTCCCCCCACCCGCAGGGCCCAGTCCGCGCCCGCGAGCAGCGGCGCGACGGCCTCGCGGAGCAGCCCCGCGTCGTACAGGTGCCGGCCGATCCTCGCCTGGTTGCCTTCGATCTGGGTGGAGAGGGTGCGGGCGATGGTCAGGGTGTGCTCCCGGTACCGCCCCGCCTGCCGCGAGCGATCCTGCAGCGCGTCCCGGAACTGGGCGTGGACGAAGGAGAAGCCGGCCTCGGTCTCCTGGCAGAGCCCGCTCGCCAGCAGGCGATCCATCAAGCGCTGGCGCAGCCGGGCGTGGCGGGGGTTGAAGTACAGCATGCCCGCAGCTGCGTGCACGCCCCCCGGATCGTCGCAGGCCGCCTGCCACTCCAGCACATCCACGTCGCGCCCCAGCACCGCAGCGCTCTCGAGCATCTGCAGCGAGGGGGCGTCGAGGCCCCGCACCAGCTGGCGGATCCGCTCGTCCCAGACCTCGTGCAGGTTCGCGGGCAGCGCCTGATCTGGATCCTCGAGGAGGAAGCCGGTGGGGCCCACCACCAGCAGGCCCCGGGCGACCCAGTCCCCCACCAGCTGGACCGCGAACAGGGGGTTGCCCCCGGTGCCGTCGGCGACGCTGTCGGCCAGGTGCTGGTCCAGCCCGAGCAGCTCCCGGGCCAGCTCGTTGTGATCTCTGGGATCGAGGACCCCCAGCCGCAGCTCGGTGGCGTTCGAGGTCGACAGCAGCGCCTGGATCCTGCGCGACAGCGATCGATCTCCTGGATCCTCGAGCACGGTGAGCACCAGCAGGACCCGGGCGGAGGTTCGGGTGGAGCCATCGAGCAGCTGGTTGGCCAGCCGCAGGGCGTCGGGGCTCCAGTGGGCGTCGTCGAGCACGGCGAAGACGGGCCGATCCTCAGACACGATCTCGATGATCTTCCTGAAGATCGCGTCGCGCCGGGTCTCGTGCAGGGTGGTCCGCTCGGGATCCAGCAGGATCTCGAAGCGATCGATGATGTCTCCGTCGTCCGGGCCGTGCCCCGCCAGCAACCTGCCGAAGCGCTCAGCGGCGTCGGCGGGGGACATGGTCATGGACTTCAGCAGCCGGATCAGGGCGTGCCGGAGGGGAGCGGGCCCAGCGTTGGCCGAGAAGGTGGCCCGCAGCACGTGCGCTGCCCCCACCTCGTGGGCGCGATCGGCGACCCAGCTGACCAGCCTGCTCTTGCCAACGCCGGTGCCACCCCGCACCACCACCACCCGGGCGCTCCGGTAGGTGTGGACCTCGGACAGGGCCTTCCAGAGCACGTCTCGCTCGGCATCCCGGGCCACGAACGGCACCGGGCGGATCCCGAACAACCCCAGCCCCGCCCCCATCAGCCGCAGGGGGCGCGTCGGGGCGGTGTCGGGCATCCGCCAGGTGTCCGGGAAGGGCGGACGGATCGAGGGATCGAGCTTGCGCTTGCTGGGGCTCCGCCCGATGAGGATCTTCAGGGTGGCGGTGGTGTCGGGCCCCAGCGGACGATCCTCGTCGTCGAGCAGCTGCAGGGCCCTCGCCGCGGGGGCGTCGGGATCGGGCAGGCTGTCGAGGGCCACCGCTGCGTCGGCGGCGCGCTGGAAGCGCTCATGGGGTGCCTTGCGCAGCAGCGTGCGCAGGAAGTCCTCGAAGCCCTCGGGCACCGCCATCAGGGGCTCGAGGGGTGGAGGATCCTTGGTGAGCTGTGCGTACATCAGCGACGGACCCTTCAGGCCGTGGTGGGGCAGCCGCCCGGTGACCACCCGCCACACCATCGAGCCCAGGGCGTACAGATCGGTGTGGGGACCGTACAGGTGGGTCTCGGAGCGGATCTGCTCCGGCGCCATGTATTGGGGCGTGCCGATGGGCCGATCCTCACCGGGCGAGCCCTCGCGCAGCAGGTGGGCGATCCCGAAGTCGGTGAGCTTGAACCCCGGCCGCAGATCGTTGTGCCCGGCGATCAGCACGTTGTCGGGCTTGAGATCGCGGTGCAGCACCCCCCGGGCGTGGGCGTGGGCCAGCGCATCCAGCAGCGCCAGCAGGATCGCCTTGAGCTCGGACCACACCGGAGGGCGCTTGAGCTGCCGCAGGGTGCCCCGGCTCGCGTACTCCATGACCAGGTATGGGCTGCCCTCGGCGAGATCTTCGCCCTCCGCCGCGGCCTGTCGTGCGGTCTGTGCGGGCAGCACGCCCGAGTCGAAGATCCACACCACCCCGGGGTGATCCAGGGCGCTGACCGCCCGGACCTCCTGCAGAAAAGCCTTCCGGTTGACCGCGGTGGAGCGCCGGGGACGGGGCTTGAGGATCTTGACCGCGACGGGGACGTCCTGCTCGGTGTGGCGACCGAGCCAGACGACCCCCATCCCCCCCTTGCCGACGGGTCGGATCAGCTGGAACGGACCGAGGGGAAGGGGCACGCGCGCTGCGAGTCCGGGCTTGGGGTCAGGATCCGGGGGAGCTCCCCGAGCCGGGACGGTACCGCACCTGCCGCTCTGATTCGAGCCCACCCCGACCACAGCAGCACCCCGCCGCTGCTCTGGATCGCGCCGGCTCCGGATCTGTGGGGCGAGCCCACCGTGGAGCAGCGTGGTATCGTGCTCGACCATCCTGAAGTTAGAGGATCTCGATGAGCAGCGTGCGATCGTTCATGGACAGTCACTTCCTCCACTTCAACAGCGGCGAGACCGTCCGGGCGGCCAGGGCCTACGAGGCCCACCTCGAGGCCGGAGGGAAGATGATGGTCACGCTGGCCGGGGCCATGTCCACCGGTCGGATCGGCACGCTGCTGTCGCAGATGATCCGCGCCGACAAGGTCCACGCGATCACCTGCACCGGCGCCAACCTCGAGGAAGATCTGATGTACCTGCTCGCTGCGGGCACGTACGAGTACCTCCCCGAGTGGCGGAGCCTGCGGACCGAGGACGAGGTGGCGCTGTACGAGCGCGGGATGAACCGGGTGACCGACGTGGCGATCCCCGAGGACGTGATGCGTCACCTGGAGGAGCGCCTGCTGGTGCAGTGGCAGCAGGCGTCGGAGCAGGGGGTCTCCAAGCGACCGGCCGAGCACCTGTGGGATGTGCTCGGGCAGGCCGATCTCGAGCAGCACTTCCAGGCACCCGCCCAGAGCTCCTGGGTGCTCACTGCCCGGGAGCACCAGATCCCGATCTGGACCCCCGGCTGGGAGGACTCCACCACCGGCAACATGTTCGCGGCCTATGTGTGGCGGGGTGTCCTGCCCGATCACCGCTGCGTCGACACCGGTACGGCGCAGATGGTCTCGCTGATGCGCTGGTACCACGACCGGCACGGGGGCGCCGACGATCCCTCTCTGGGCTTCTTTCAGATCGGCGGAGGGATCGCCGGGGACTTCCCGATCTGTGCGGTGCCCTGCCTGATCCAGGACCTGCAGATCGAGGTCCCCAAGTGGGGCTACTTCTGCCAGATCAGCGACGCGGTGACCTCGTACGGGGGCTACTCCGGGGCGCCCCCCAACGAGAAGATCACCTGGGGCAAGCTCGACGCCGAGAGCCCCCGGTTCATGATCCAGTCCGACGCCTCCATCGTAGCGCCGCTGATCTTTGGCTACCTGCTGGGGGAGTGAGCGGCCAGCGCTGCGCTGAGGTGCAGCCCCGAGGTGGCCTGGGCGATCCGGGGCGTAGAGGGTTGCAGCACAGGCCGGAGCTGCACCGCCGGAGCCCGGCGGCGGAGGCGGCGCTGAGGCAGAGGGGCCACACGCCCCCACGGCACCGCAGCGCGCCCGGGGGGTCACCCGGCGCGGAGCAGCGCTGAGATCCGCTGCAGGGCCCCGTCGATCTCAGCCTCGGAGATCGCGCCCACCGACAGCCGGACCCAGCCCGAGCCGTCGGGGTAGCCAAACGCGGTGAACGGCACCACCGCCACCCCCGCCTCCTCCAGCAGCAGGGTGCGCAGGGACTCACCGTCGGTCACGGTGTGCCCCGCGACGGTGCGGCCCTGTAGATCGAAGCGGACCGAGAGGTAGATCGCGCCCTGGGGCTCCAGGCAGTCGACCGGCAGGCCCTCGGCGGCCATGGCCTTCAGGCCCCTGGAGAGCTGCTCGAGCCGCGCCCGCAGCTGCCCCCGGAAGTCATCGAGGAAGCCCTCGACCACCTCGGGCTGCTGTATGAGCTCCGCGGTGGCCAGCTGCTCGGCCCGGGCCGCCCAGGCCCCCATGTGGCCCACCAGCGGCTTCATCTTGCTGATCAGCGGGGGCGGAGCGACCGCCCACCCTACCCGGATCCCGGTGGCGGCCCAGCACTTGGAGATCGCGTCGATGTGGATCGTGTACGCGGCCATCTCGGGGACCAGCCCCACGGGGGTGTGGTGCTCGTGGCCGGGGAAGATCAGCTGCCAGTAGACCTGATCGTAGAGCAGGACCACCGGCTTGTCCCCCCGCGCCCGCCGGCGCTGGTTCTCGGCGACGATGGCCCCGCAGATCTCCCGCAGCAGGACGGGATCGATCACCGTGCCCGCGGGGTTGAGCGGGCTGTTGAGCACCACCATCCGTGCCCGCCCGAGGTGGGGGAGGATCGTGGCCGCGGTGGGCATGAAGCCATCCTCGGGGCGGGTGGGGATCTCCACCCCCTCGGCCTGGCGCAGGTAGACGTAGTAGCGCACGTTCCAGGTGGGGACGGGGTAGACCACGACGTCCCCGGGCTCGACCACGGTCTGGAACGCTGCATAGATCGGGGGGCGGGCCCCCGAGCCGACCTGGACCGAGCCGGGGGGGTAGTCCAGCCCCAGCGCCCGATCGTAGAAGCTGCGGACCGCCTCGCACAGCTCGGGGACCCCCACCGCCGGTGGGTAGTTGGTCTGCCCCGCCTGTAGCTGGGCGACGATGCGCTGCTCAAGCGCGCTGGGGATCGGATAGAGCGACGGATCGAAGTCACCGATGGTGAGGTTGGCGATCGTGCGCCCCTCGGCCCTGCAGCGAGCGACGTGCGCCGCGATCGCGAGGATCTGGCTCCCCTGGAGCTTGTTCGCGAGCTCGTTGGGCAGCAGGGTGGAGAGATCGTCTGACTGTACCCAGGGACGCACATCGAGGCTCATGGACGGCTCCGTCACACGGTGGGGTCGCCCGGGTAACACAGTTGACGCACATCCCCGCAGCTGCACTGTAAGGTTGCCCTCCCCGCGTCGTTGGGGGTTGTCCATGCTGACGATCATGCTGTGTCTGTGCTCCGTCGCGGGCGCGGGACAGGTCCAGACCACCCAACAGCGGTGGCTGTCCCTGCAACCCAAGCCCGAGGCTGTGCCCGTGGCTGCCCCGCCCGCCGTCGCCGGCCGGGCGCTCTCGCTGTGGATCGAGGAGGGATCGGTCCGGTTCGTGGCTCGGTGGCGGATCGTCGCGCCGAGCCCGGGCTGGCTCGAGCTACGCCTGGCGAGCGCCGACGTCCACCTCGAGTCCCTCACCGCTGCGGGTGTGCCGCTGCCCACCAGCGCGGATCGGGACGGGATCCACCTGTCGTTGCGGGTCGGGGGGCCGGTGGAGGTGATCGGGCGGGGGCGGCTTAGCGGCGACGTCTCCCGGGGGATCGAGGTCGATCTGCTGCCCGCCGCGGGCCCGGTGATGATCCATGGAGAGGCGCTGCTGGCCGGCGACGGAGCGGTGTGGGTCGCGCCTGGGCAGTACTGGAGCACGGCGTCGTCCCTGAGGCTGGTGCCGATCCCTGCTGCGTCCGGTGCGCCGGGCACCCTGCTGATGGGGGACGTGGGGCTGGGGCTGACCGTGGGCGACACCGAGCTGGTGGCTGAGTCGCTGTTGCGGTGGCGCGTGGTCCGGGGGCAGGCCTCGCGGGTGTCGCTGTCCCTACCCGGGGCCGGAGCCGATCTCGAGCTGAGCGGGCCCCAGATCGCCCGGTGGCAGCGCTCCGGCGATCGGATCGAGGTCGAGCTGGTGGAGCCCGAGTCCACCCTGATCGCCCTGGAGGCCTCGTGGACCCGGCCGCTGCCCGAGGGGGCCGAGGCCGAGCTGGCACAGCCGCTGCCCGTCCTCGGGGGCACCTTCCGGACCAGCGAGGCGCTGCAGATCGCGAGGGACAGCCAGATCGAGGTGGTGCCCGCGGTGCGGGGCCTTGAGGGGGTACCCGCGGCGTCGCTGCCGGGCTGGGGCCAGGACCTGGTGCAGGGCACCCCCACCGCCGCCTACCTCGGAGACGGCGCGGGCTCCGTCGCGCTGCAGCTGTATCGCTCGACCCCCGCCGAGGGGCCGGCCACCCTGATCGACATCGCGCAGTACACGATCGCCACCACCGAGGAGGGGCGCCTGCTGGTGCGGGCCCACTACGCGGTGCGCAACGAGCGGGGGGCGGTGCTGCGGCTGCGGCCCCCCGAGGGCCTCGAGGTGATCGGGGTCCGGGTCTCAGGGGAGACCGCGAAGGTCTCCCGGGAGGGCGCGCTGACCCTCATCCCCCTGGACAAGTCGGTGGAGACGGTCCAGGGGCTGCTGACGTTCCCGATCGAGGTGAGCCTGCTGGGCCAGCGCGAGCCCTGGGCCCACCGCTTCGACGGGGTGGTGCCCCTGCCGACGGTCGACGCTGAGATCGCGGTGGCGCGGGCCACGGTGCACCTGCCCCCGGGCTACCGCCGGGGCTCCACCGGGCGGCGGGGGGGCATCGTCGACGCGTTCAGCGAGGGGGAAGGGATCACCTACGGGTTCGCCGTCGGGGACGTGCGGGCGGCCCAGGCCGACACCCTGTTCCAGGCCGCGGTGGATGCCTGGATGGGCAACGACTTCGACGGTGCCCGCGACCTGATCACCGAGCTGGAGACCCTGGGAGCCAACAACGACAACATCGAGCGCCTGGAGTCCAACCTCCAGCTGGTCCTCGAGGGAGCCCAGGGCGGGGACGTCGCTCAGGCGAGGCGGGTCAAAGAGCAAGCCCGGGCGCGATCCCAGACCGATGTGGTCCGCCAGGAGGCGATCTACCGCTCAGCTGAGGAGCGGTGGGCCGTGGGCGACTACAAGGGCGCCGAGGTGGCCTATGCCGAGGCGCTGAAGATCGGGAAGAAGCTCGAGCAGCTCTCCGCGGATGAAGACGTCGAGTTCGAGAGCGACAACATCGCCCTCGAGGGCAAGATCGCAGCAGCCAAGGACGCCCAGGAGCGAAGGAGCGCAAACCTGTCGAGCGTCACCCCCGAGGCCCGCCAAGCCGCCGAGGCTGCGGCCCGCCAGGCCGCCGAGGCTGCGGCCCGCCAGGCCGCCGAGGCTGCGGCCCGCCAGGCCGCCGAGGCTGCGGCCCGAGCTGCCCCGGACGAGCTGCCCCGGGCCGTCGGGGCCGCCCCGGATCCGACCGAGACCAGGCGCAGGGCCCGGGGGCACCGCTCGACGGGCGAGCGAGGGGATCGGGTCGCCGATGTCCCTCCGCCGAGCGTCGTGGAGCCGCCTGGGATCATGGTCGAGGCGCCAGAGCCGGCGCTCCAGGCGGACCCGATGCTCCGGCACTGGCTCGAGGCGGACGAAGCGCCCGACGATGTGAGCGAGGCTCTCCCCCTCGTCGACGAGCTCGGGCTGCCCCTCGAGCTAGAGGACGAGTGGATCGAGGTCCCGATCGAGGCGAGCGGAAGCTCCAGCCTGTCGTTCACCCCCGGGGTGGAGGTGGAGCGTCGATGGGGTGCTCGTAGCTCCAGGCGCGACCGACCCGCTGCTGATCCAGCCCCGACCCCGACCCCGGCCCCGGCCCCGGCCCCGGCCCCGGCCCCGGCCCCGGCGGTGAGCGCTGCGGCCCTGTCGGTGGTGGTGCCCACCATGGGGGAGCCCGTGCTGTACCAGCGCCTGTTGTTGCCCGCGGGCGCTGAGGACGCGGTACCTGTCCGTGCGAGACGAACGAGGAGGCATAGATGAACCTGGCCCTGGCCTTGGGCTTGATCGGCGTCAGCGCAGCGCAGCAGCCACCCGAGCAGGTGACGATGACCCTGGACGACTTCCTCGAGCTGTACGAAGCGAGCCGGGAGCGACCCGATAAGCCTGCGCCCCCGCGCCAGTTCGCCCTGTCGTCGGCGCGCTATGACGGCACCGTCGTGCTCGATCACGGAGAGCCAGCCTCCGCCGTGTTCCAGGCCCGGTTCCGGATCGAGAACCTCAGGGATCGAGGGTTCTGGATCCGGGTCCCGTTGCTGCCCGCCTCGGTGGCGGTGCGCTCGGCCCGGCTGGGGGGCTCCGACGCACCCCTGGTGCTCGAGGGGGGCTACTACACCCTGGTGACCGATCGCCAGGACGCGTTCGAGGTCAACATCGAGTTCGCGGCGGCGGTGGTCACCCGGGACGGCAGCAGCGGGTTCGACTTCCCGGTGATGGGCTCTGGAGCGACCGATCTACGCTTGTCCGTGCCCGGGTCCGATGCGCTGGACTTCTCGATCGCCAACGCCAAGCTCAAGTCCGATCGTCGGGTGGGCGACACCCGGGTGGTCGAGGCCACCCTGCCGGCCACTGGCTCGCTGTCGGTGTGGTGGCAGCGCGAGATCCCCGAGGTCGAGGCGGCCGACGCGAGGGTCTATGCCGAGGTCCACACCCTGGTGGGGGTGGGGGAGGGGCTGCTGACGGCGAGGGCCACCCTGCAGGAGACGATCTTGTTCTCCGGGATCGATCGCGTCTCTGCTCAGATCCCTAGCGGCATGACCGTGCTCGACGTCCGGGGGGCGGGGCTGCGGGACTGGTCCATCGACGAGCAGGGCACCCTGACCGCGCTGCTGAACTATGCAGCGGAGGGCTCTTATGTGCTGACCCTCGATCTAGAGCGGGTCCTGGAGGACGGGGCTGAGGTCACCGTCCCGCTGGTGGCTCCGGTGGAGGTGGAGCGCTCCAAGGGGTTCGTCGGGGTGCAGCCGCTGTCGAACGTCGAGCTGACCTCCGGCCCGGTGACGGGCGCGGCCATGGTGGACGTTCGCACCCTGCCCGCCAGCATCCTCGGGGTCACCGGGCAGCCGGTGCTGCTGGGGTACAAGTACCTGGGCACCGGGGCTAAGATCCCGCTGTCGGTCACCGAGCACGAAGAGGTCGACGTCCTGGTGACGCTCCTCGATCAGGCTGAGGCCACGACGATGTTCACCGCGGACGGTCGGCGCCTGACCTCGGTGCGCTACCAGGTCCGCAATAACCGCAGGCAGTTCCTGCGCCTGTCCCTGCCCGAGGGCGCGACGCTGTGGAGCGCCTCGGTGGGGGGGCGCTCGGTGCAGCCCGCGATCTCCGAGGACGGCCAGCTGCTGGTGCCCCTGGTGCGCTCCCAGGCCAGCGGGGGCTCCCTGGCGGCGTTCGGGGTCGAGGTGGTCTATGTCGAGACCGGGGACCCACCGAGGGGCAACGGCACAGGGCGGTTCGAGGGCCGCCTGCCCGTCGCGGACGCACCGACCACCTGGGTCGGCTGGACGGTCTACGCTCCGGATCGGGCGAAGATCAAGCGCAGGGCGGGGGAGGGCTCCCTGCGCAGGGTGCCCGGGCTGTCCCGCCCCGCCACCGCCGCTGCGGTCTACAACGTCCCCGCTGAGCAGCTCCAGATGACCCAGGCTGCCACCGGCCAGGCCATGGGGGGCAGCCTCGGGGAGGGGGCGGCGCCCGTCGAGGTCAGCCTCCCGGTGGATGGGCAGCCGCTGTACTTTGAGAAGCTGCTCGCGCTGGACGAGCCCCTGTGGGTGTCCTTCGACTACCGCGGGCTGAAGTAGAAGAGAGGCTCGATCCGGGCGCGGCCCCTTCACAAGGATGCTGGTTTTGGGTAGTACCTTGGGGACCGCAGGCCCGGACGAACTCGATGACTTCGCTGCTGCTCTTGTCCCTCACCGCATGCCTTCAACAAGACGAGACAAGCCCACCCCCCCGGATCGAGGGCCTCTGGCAGGTGCACCAAGTGGAGACCACCTCGAAGACGGTGGATGGTCAGGAGCGAGCCCTGGAGCACTTCCCGGGCTGTGGCTGGGCGCGCCAGACCTGGAGCTTCGGCGAGCAGATGATCCGGGTGGGCCACGACGTGCTGTGTCCCGGCAACTCCGCTGAGGAGTCCGTCGGTTGCCGAGTCTCCGTCGAGGTCCCCGCCTCCTGGGACGAGACCGCGGGGGTGTGGACCGTGACCGAGACCGCGAAGGCGCGATCGCGGACCCGGGGGGTGAAGAGCGACTCCCTGGATCTCCCCTCCGACTGCTCCGTCGAGATCGAGGCGGGCCAGTACCCGGTGGTCGAGATCCGAAGGCAGAGCTGGCGCTGGGAGATGTCGACCCCCGCCGGGTACGTCCTGCGGCTCAAGATCCCCGACAGTGACGATCCTGACTTCGTGATAGCGATGCGGAGCGTCCGTGGAGAGGAGAGCCCATGATCCCCCCCTGGATCTTGTCCGTGGGCTCGGCCCTGGCTCAGTCGACCCCCAGCGATCCCCCCGCAGATCATCCCCGGCACATCATCATCCCCGATCCCCTGGAGGGCATGGAGGAGCCCCGATCCTCGGGGGGGCGCGGCCAGGGCCGATCGATCAAGCGCTCGACTGAGCCGACGGTCCCGCCACGGATCGCCCGCAAGGTCCCCCGCCCGGTGGAGGGGGAGGTGCCGGTGAACCTCTACGGGCGATACCACATCGTCGAGATCACCGAGGCGGGCGTCACCGAGGACTACGCCAACAAGATGGAGCGCGCGGGCCGAGCCCTCAACGACGACTGTCTGACGCTGCGCTACATCTTCGACTTCGGGCCCCTGCCGGTGGTCGAGGGCGAGGAGATCGAAGGCCACCGCCCGATCGAGCTCGAGCTCACCCGGATCCAGCGCTGTGACGTCGGGGGGCTGGGCACCTACGCCGAAGAGAGCACCCTCGTGCTGCGGCCGATCTGGACCGAGGGCGAGGCCTCGGTGACGCTCCAGCTCCCGTCCATGGCGATGAACACCGACTATGTGCGGCTGAAGGCGCCGTCCGACGGCAACATGCGCACCCCGCAGCAGTGGCTGTCGCCCACCAGCACCCTCGCGACGGGGGGGATCACCTACCTGCTCATCGCTGAGCCCGCCCGGCGCGGTGCGCTGCCCGTGCTGCACCTGACCACCGGCGACAAGGTGTTGCACCTAGAGGCCGATCCCGGCGACTCACCCTTCGATCAGGTCGAGGAGCCCGACGCTCAGGCCGCAGCGCCCTGATCCCCGGCGGCGTCGGGGCCCCGATCCCTGATCCCACTGCGCTGTCGCCGGCGCGGGTCCCCCTCCCCCGATGGCTCCGGTGGCCACCGATCGGGCTACACCAGGGGAGGATGACGGACCCCACCCCCGATCCCATCGAGCTGTCGTGGGTGCCCACCGAGGCCGATCAGGTGGCCGCGTGGCGCCACCTACATGGCTCGGGGCTCCCGCTCGGGGCCGGGGTCCTCACCACGGGGTTGTGCTTCTTGCTGCTGCCCGGGGGGTCGTCCCTGGCAGGGGGCTCCCTGGCGGTGGGGATCGGGCTGCTGGTGGGGATGATCCTGATCCGGCGGCTGCCCCACCTCCGGATCCAGCGCCAGCGCCTCGAGGGCCTGCTGGTGGAGGATGGCGTCCGGGTGAGCCTCGATCCCGACGGGATCGAGGCTCGCCTGGGGGGCCGGCGGAGCCAGGTGCCCTGGTCGGGGATCGGGCGGATCGTGGCCCGGAGCCAGCACGTGTTCATCCACCTCTCCGACGTCCAGGCCCTGGCGATCCCACGGCGGATCCTGGGGGACGGGGCGTCGCAGGCCTCGTTCATCGCTCAGGTCCAGACCTGGCGCGAGCGGGGCCGTGGAGTGAGCCCTCCGCCCGAGCCCGAGCCCGGTCGAGATCAGCAGGTGCTGAGGTTCCGCCTGGTGGAGGACGACTACGTGCTGTTCTCCCGTGCGATCCAGGCGACGCGGCTCGATCGGAGCGCCCCGGGCTGGGCCCTGATGGGGCTGCTGGTCGGGGGGACGCTGGTGGCCAGCGCCGAGCCCTGGCGGGGCCCGGTGGATGAGGGCCTCTTGGCCTTGATGATCGCCTTCTCTGGCCTGCTCACCGCGATGGGGCTGGCTCCGCTGTGGGTGCCGCGCCTGCTGACACCGTGGCTGGTGCGACATCGGCTGCAGCGGCACCCCGGTCGCCTGCCGTCGGGGGAGATCGTGCTGGGGGTGGGCCCGATCGGAGGGTGGTTGGGCACGCAGCTGGGGGTGAGCCGCTTTGGCTGGGGCGAGGTCCGCCGGGTGCACTCCGACGCTGATCAGGTCCTGGTGATGTTCTCAGAGCAGCTCGCGGTGATCGTGCCGGCTCGGGCCTTCCAGCCCGCCTCAGCGCAGGACGATCTGGTGGAGCAGATCCAGCGCTGGCGGGGCCAGGGGCTGGTGCAGCCCGGGGAGCGGGGCGTGGGCCCCGGAGGAGTCACGCTGCCTGGGGTGCGCTCCCCACCTCCAGAGCAGGTCCCCGATCCCTTCGCGCCTCCGGAGACGGGCCGCTCGCTCCATGGGGATCGGAGGTGGTGGCGATCGGGGTGAGCGGGTCTGGGCCCGCAGAGCGGCTCTCTGGTGCCTGCTGCCGAGTCGGCCAAGGCCCCGGAGGCCAGGGGCTGCTGTCCGAGGCCCCGGCGTCGGGGCCGACCCCCGGGATCCACCGCGATAGGAGACCGCGATGTCGACCCCCACCCGACGACACCTGCTGAAGCTGGGCTTGTTCGGCGCCGGCCTGCTCGCGGTGGGGGGGGTGGGCTTGGGGCTGCGGCCTGGCTCCCGGGCGCCGGTGCCCCGCACGCTGGCCGCGCTGGAGCCCGACGCGTTCCGGGTGCTGGCTGCGGTGGCCGATCGGATCTGTCCGGCCACCGGGCTGCTGCCTCCGGCGGCTGAGCTCAGGCTGGCTGAGCGCGTCGACGCCCACCTGGCCACGCTGCACCCCGACGACGTCGCCGAGCTCTCCCGGGCGCTGCTGCTGCTGGAGAACGCGCTCGCTGGGCTGCTGATCGGGGGCTCCACGGTGCCGTTCACCCTGCGCCCGCCCGAGGCTCAGGATCGCACCCTCGCTCGGTGGCGCGGCAGCCGCTTCGTGGTGCTGCGGAGCGCGTTCAAGGCGCTGCGGACGCTGTGTGTGACGGCGTACTACGCTGATCCCCGCGTGGGGCGGGCCATCGGCTATCCCGGCCCCCCCGACTACGGCCAGCGCAGCGCCCCTGCCCTGCAGGTCCCCCAGAGGATTCGATGAAGGGCCAGATCATTGAGGGCCACCAGATCGAGGCCGACGTCCAGCGAGCCTGCGACGTCTGTGTGATCGGATCGGGGGCGGGTGGGGCGGTGCTGGCCGAGGGGTTGGTGGCGGCGGGCCTGCGGGTGGTGATGCTCGAGGCCGGGGGCTACCACACCCGGCGGGACTTCGACCTCGACGAGGCCCGGGCGTACCCAATGCTCTACCAGGAGCGGGGTGGGCGGGCGACCTCCGATCTCGCGATCTCCATCCTCCAGGGCCGGAGCGTGGGGGGCAGCACCACGGTCAACTGGACCACCTGCTTCCGGACCCCTGAGCGGATCCTGCGGATCTGGCGGGAACGACACGGGCTTGAGGGCCTCGGGGTGGAGGCGCTGGAGCCCCACTTCGAGGCCGTGGAGGCCCGGCTGGGGATCGGTACCTGGCCTGAGTCGCTGGCCAACGAGAACAACCGGGCCCTGCTGCGGGGGGCCCGCGCCCTGGGGCTGCGGGCCGCCCCGCTGCGCCGCAACGTGCGGGGCTGCGCCAGCTCCGGCTACTGTGGGCTGGGCTGCCCCGTCGACGCCAAGCAGGCGATGCACGTGACCTACCTGCCCGACGCGATCGCCGCGGGCATGATCCTGCACTCCGACGTGGAGGTGCAGCGGTTGGTCCGCCGTGACGACGCGATCGTCGAGGTCCAGGGCGTGGTGCTCCAGCGGGGCAGCCTCCGCCCCCCCGGGCGACCCCGCCGGATCACGGTGCGTCCCCGGCTCGTCGCCCTGTGTGGGGGCGCGATCAACAGCCCCGCGCTGCTGATGCGCAGCGGGCTGGACGGCGACCGCACGGGGCTGCGCACCTTCCTGCACCCGGTGATCGCGGTGACCGGTCGCTATCCCCACCGGATCGATCCCTTCTATGGCGCACCCCAGAGCATCGGCTCCCACGCGTTCATCGATCGAGGCCCGGATCGGATCGGCTTCTTCCTTGAGGCCGCTCCTGCCCAGCCCATGCTGGCGGCCACCAGCTCCTCGGCGTTTGGGGCCGAGCTGGCCACCTTCATGGGCCAGCTCCCCCACCTGTCGTCCCTGATCGCCCTGCATGTGGACGGGCTGTTGCCGGGCGACGAGGGCGGGAGCGTCACCCTGGATGGATCGGGCCGGCCCCGGCTCGACTACCCGATCTCTGGGGCGATGGCTGAGGCGATGGCCGAGAGCCACGAGGTCCTCGCCCGGATCCACCTCGCGGCCGGTGCAGACTGGGCAGGCACGCTGCACCACGAGCCGGTGCGGATCCGGGGCGAGGCGGAGCTCCCCATGCTGGGGTGGCGCCGCTATGGAGCGCACGAGCACGCGATCTTCAGCGCCCACCAGATGGGGGGGTGCGCCATGGGGCCCGATCCCCGGACCTCGGTGGTGGGCTTGGATCTACGCCACCACGTCCTACGCAACCTGTTCGTGGTCGATGGATCGGTGCTGCCCACCGCGCTGGGCGTCAACCCCAGCGAGACGATCTATGCGCTGGCCCACCGGGCCCGTGGCGCCATCGTCGACGCAGTCCGCTGAGCGCTGCGCTGCGCTGCGCTGCGCCGCGTGGTCTGGTCCGGGCTTAGGGGCCTGTCGCAGCTAGCCTCGGGGCCACCTCGGCTGGATCCACCTCCGGGCGCAGGACCAGGCGCGGGTGCCCGCTGTGCAGGGCGTGGGTGATCCGGTTGGCGTCATCGGGGCTCACCATCAGGGTCACCTGGGGTTTGATCGCTGTCTGCCCAAGGGGGACCTCGGCGAGGTGATCGTCGACCGACAGCACGACCACACGCTCCATCAGGGTCACGGTCTCAGCCGGCTGCCCCTCGCTGTATAGGGTCGCCAGCAGATCCACGTGGTCCCCGGGCTCGATGAAGCCCCCCACCCGATCGGCGTGGGTCAGGTGGATGGACAGAGCACGCTGTCCGCTCGGGATCAGGGCGCTGAGGCCACCGCGGCCATTCCCCGGGGCGAGCCGCTCGGATCGGATCGCATCTCCAGCGAGGATCCGCTCCTGGACGGTGCGGCCCACCAGCGCCCCGGGATCCTGGAGGAGCTCGGGGGGCAGCCAGCCCGGGGTCGTGTGCGGTCGCAGATCGTCTCCGGTGAGCACGTGACCGACGGGCAGGGTCCGGGTGGCCACCAGGTAGCTCGGGTGGGGCTCGGGGTGCAGAGCCGCGAGCCAGGCGGCGTCGAGGTTGCTCAGGTTCTGGTAGACACTCAGGGTGAGCGCGGTCCCCACGATCAGGGAGCCGATCCCGAGGGCGAGGGCGAGGCCGGGGAGCTGGACCTGTGGACGACGACGGGGCATGGGCTAGTCCTCGGGTTGGGTGTCGAGGCGAAACGCGCAGCGGTACTCGAGGACGTCGGGCACCGGGACGAAGCCAAAGTAGGGCTCGTAGGCGACGCTGGCGTCCACCACCAGGCGCTGGTTGGGGGCCCGGCCCTCGACGCTCACGGCGAAGACGGGTCTCCCCGGGACGTCGGTGGCTGCCCAGGTCGCCTCGGCGGTCGCCGACGCCACCCCCTCGGGATCGGCCTCGTCGGCAGCCCCCGTCCGGGCTCCGTCGGCGGCGGCCTGCACCAGGGCGTTGGTCCGGGACAGGTAGATCCCGACGTCCACCGCCCCCGACAGCAGGGCCATCAGGATCGGAAGCACCAGCGCAAACTCCATGGCCTGGGAGCCCCGGCGGCTCATGCCTCCTCCTCGACGGTGCGGGACCGCACCGCGCTTAGGGTGTTGGGCCCGGGGACCAGCCCGACGGGCCGGAGATCGCCGAACGTCAGCTCCACCTCGATCCGGCCCCCGCCGATGCGGGCCTCGATCTCGGGCCGTGCCGAGAGCCCCAGCTCCCGCCAGCGCTCAGTCGAGGCCTCTGTCGCTACGACGATGGGATCTTCCCCCTCCACCGCTGAGGCCCCGGCCCGGGCTCCGACCGCCGCTGCGTCGGCGGCGAGGTGCTCGTGCAGGGCGAGCCAGCCATAGTCCAGCACGCCGGAGACGATCGCCAGCAGCACGGGGAACACCAGCGCCATCTCGACGGCCTGAGAGCCCCGGCGGGGGCGGCTCACTCCGACACCTCGAGGCGTGGATCGCTGCGACCCAGGAGGTTGCCGATCGCGTCGTCGTCGACTCGGCCCCAGGTGTCGTGCTCCGTGACCACGTCGAGCTGGATCCAGAGGTTCTTCTCGACTGTGACGCATCCATCCTCTCCGGAGTCCCCGCTGTTGTCGTCGTCTCCGCTGTTGTCGTCGTCTCCGCTGTTGTCGTCGTCTCCGCTGTTGTCGTCTCCGCTGTTGTCGTCTCCGCTGTTGTCGTCTCCGCTGTTGTCGTCTCCGCTGTTGTCGTCTCCGCT
>DRPG01000617.1 GCA_011376105.1 Deltaproteobacteria bacterium | reverse complement strand
TGGCGCAGCCCACGTCAGCGACGCCGCAGCCCGAGCCGATCCCGGAAGATCAGGCCGAGCTGCCCACCGTGGCGCAGCCCACGTCAGCGACGCCACAGCCCGAGCCGATCCCGGAAGATCAGGCCGAGCTGCCCACCGTGGCGCAGCCCACGTCAGCGACGCCGCAGCCCGAGCCGATCCCGGAAGATCAGGCCGAGCTGCCCACCGTGGCGCAGCCCACGTCAGCGCCGGCCGAGCCTGACATGTCGGATCTCGACGACGCTCCCTCGACGGTCCAGGCTCTGGACAAGCTGCTCCCGGCGAGTGCCCCCGACGAACCGATCGTGATCTCCTCCGGGGAGACCTTCTCGGAGGCTGCGGCCCCCGACCGGAGCGAGCCGCCCCGGAGCGATCCACCGCAGGAGGAGGCCGCGGCCCAGCCCGACAGGACGGTCCGCGGGCCGCTGCCTCCACAGGGCGCTGGTAGGCTGCAGGCCGCAGGGCTGCTCGGGATGGCCGGGGTGCTCGGGGCGGGCCTCGCGGGGCTCGCGCTGTTGTTGATCGCGGGCCTGGTCTCCCTCGCGATATGGACCTACACCGAGATCACCACAGCCCAGGCCCCAGCCCCAGCCCCAGCCCCAGAGCGCAGAGAGAACACCGGCGCCCCCCTCGAGGCCCCCATGGAGCGGGGAGAGCCCGAGCGCCAGGAGGGCTCCATCTCCGGGAGCATCTCGTCCCGGGTCGAGCCCGACATCCTGCTGGGCCGGGGCCGGGCGGCTCTGCTGTCGTTCTATGATCGCCCCGAGGCCTTCCGGGTCAGCCTGCCCCTGCAGATGGTCGAGATGCCACCCCATGTGGTCCTCTTCGCCCGCCAGCCCGGCCTCGCCTCGTTCGTGCTCGAGCACCGGGACGGCGATCGGGAGTGGCTCGTGGAGATCCGCAGCGACGAGGCGATCGAGACAGAGGGCAGCACCCTCGCGGCCACTCCTGAGCGGCTGTATCTCTCGCCCGGGGAGGGAGCGGTGTGCAGCTTCCGCCAGGTGGTCGAGGAGACGCTGGTCCTCGATCCAGATCGAGCCAAGGTCGAGGAGTTCGACGACAGCTACTACATCCAAGCCCACGAGGGAGGCGTGATCGACGTCGTGTTCAACCTCCGGGGTGCACCGCCGCGGATCCTGGCGCTGGACTCGGGCACCCCCCCGGAGGGCAGCGAGCCTCCGACGGGCTGTGAGATCCCCCCCGAGGCAGCCCTGGTGGTACCCAGAGGCGGAGAGCTGGTGGTGCCGACCGGACGCAACGCCAACACCCTGCTGGTGAGCCACCCCGCCCACCTGCGCGCCCTCCGGGTCGAGGAGGATCCGAGGAAGGTCCGGCTCAGGGCCCTCAAGCCAGGCCTGTCCACCATCGTGGTCTCGGACGGCCACTCCAAGCCCTGGCTCCGCAAGGTCCTCGTCCAGCAGTGAACGGCCGCACCGGGCGCTCTGCTCCGACGAGCCCGCTCAGGCCCACCACTCGGGGAGCCAGGACCGAGCTCCCCGGGGCCTGATCCACCCGTGTGCTCGGGTCCCCCACCTCAGCGCCGTGGGCTCGATCCATCCGGTCTGGCGATCCTCGATGGTGTCTGGACAGGGTGGAGGGTAAGCCTTCGCTTGCGACAGCACGCGGGGAGCACATGGCAGACTACAAGACTCACCTCCAGGGGGGCATCACCGCAGGGGTCGTGATCGCCCTGGGCTGTGCCTGGTTCGAGCTGATCCCCCTGCCCAGGATCCCCTTCGTCGCCCTCGCCGGGATCGTCGGTGGGATCGCCCCCGACATCGACAGCAACGCCAGCCGCCCCCGGCGGATCCTGTTCAACTACGGCAACGTCATCATCCCCTCGATCATCCTGTGGCGGATCCCCGCGCTGCGCAGCGATCCTCAGATCGGGGTGATCTGCTGGGTGGTGCTGGCCCTGATGCGCTACCCCGTGGAGTGGCTGTTCGCGAAGCACACCGTGCACCGGGGCATGTTCCACAGCACCCCCGCGGCCTTGATCTTCGGCTGCCTGTGCTTCCTCCTCGCCGACTGGCGCACCGAGCGGCTCTCCCACCAGGTGGCCCTAGGGCTGTCCGGCGGGATCGGCTACTTCGTCCACCTGTCGCTGGACGAGCTGTGGTCCGTCGACTTCGAGGGGCGTAAGATCCGGGTGAAGAAGTCGCTGGGCACTGCGCTGAAGCTCATCGGTCCTGTCCCCCTGCACAACGTGGCCACCTGGGGCACGCTGACGCTGCTCCTGGGGCTGGTCTGGCGGGGGTTCAACGGCGTCACCGTCGAGATGATCTTCGAACAGCTCCGCAGCGTAGCCCTCGGCGGGTAGCCTGCTGCT
>DRPG01000616.1 GCA_011376105.1 Deltaproteobacteria bacterium | reverse complement strand
GGGCATCATGGCCTCCGCGGGGCATGTGATCTACAGCCTGATCACCCAGGATCCAACGCCAGCCCTGGGCGCTTCGGGCTCGGTGATGGCGTTGGCGGTCCTGTTTGGTGCGATGTTCCCCAACCGCACCCTGCTGCTCAACTTCTTTATCCCGGTCCCCGCTGCGCTGGCGGTGGCGGGCTTCATCCTGCTGGACATCATGGGGGCGGTGTCCGGGGGCAGCCAGGTGGCCCACGCAGCCCACCTCGGGGGGGCAGCCTATGGCCTGGCCTACTGGTACCTCCGCATCCGACGCTGAGCGCTCGGAGGCGGGCGTTCGGCGAGCCGTCCGCCGTGCTCACCCCGCCGGGGTGGGCTTGGGTGTACGCCACTACGCTACCCTCCGGGCCGGCGAGCGCTGGAGCGCGGGCGGCTGATGATCGGGGCCCTTATCACCGCAGGGCGGCGCGGCTCCCTGGCCCGGGGGACCGAGCCGCTGGATCTCGTCGCCCGGGGCAGAGACAATGGGGGAGATCGATGGAGCTGAGTTGAGCCTTCGCCGCCGCACGATCCTCGTCTGCCTCGCCCTGATCGCCCTGGCCGTGGCGGCGTGGCTGATCCGTCCGCCCTCCACCGAGGCGTCCGTGGCGATCGCCCCTCGCCCCGTGACCTCATCTGCGCTCCAGCGCTCGCCGGCCCGCCCGGCGCCGGTGGCTGCCCCGAGCCGCCCTCTGGCGCCTCCGGCCCGCCCGCTCCCACAGGCCATGACCACCGCGATGGATGCCACCATCATCGGGTCCCGCTGCCTGGCGGCCCAGAAGCGCTCAGAGAGCTTCGATCGGATGCTGTGGATCTTCGACGATCCAGCGCTGGCTGACATCACCAAGCGGAAGATGCTGCGGCTGCTGACCAAGCTGGTGGTGCTGGAGATGGATCACCTCGATCAGCCCCTCGACGACTGCGAGCGCGATCCGGTGGAGATCGACTCGGTGATGGCCGTCCTCGAGGCGGCGCTGGAGCTGGATCTCGATCCCGACGAGCGGGAGGAGCTGCTCGAGGCCATCGCCGCGGTCGAGGGCTCGGGCTGAGCCCGGGCCCCGGCGCTCCTGGTCCCTGGATGTGACGAGATGTCACCTACGCGAAGCGATCAGGGGGGACGCACGTATGCCAGGGGAGGAGGACGCGATGTTGCGAGCCACAGCCCTGGCCCTGACCCTGACCCTGACCCCCGTCGCGCTGGCGGAGGAGGGCTCTGGTGCGCAGCCGGAGGACGAGGGGGTGGAGCGGACCGCCGACGCCCTCATCGATCTGGATCGAGCGCTGGAGTCCCTGGCGGATCTGATCGAGGTCGAGGGGCGGCGGGTGACGATCGGCGACGGGCTGCTGGTCCTTGAGGGGGAGCGCTCGAGCGCCCTGTGGGGGTGGCTGGTGGTGGACGGCGGTGATGTGTCGGTCGGCGACGGCTGGCTGACAGTCCTCGAGGGCGCGATCTCGATCGACGGCTGGCGGCTGCCCCTCTGAGCTGCGGGGAGGAGCTACTCGATCCAGACCACGTGGGTCAGCGCCACGCCGCCGGTCTGGGCGGGGGTGTCTGGATCTTTGGGCCAGACCCGGGCGTAGACCGCGATCCCCGGCTCCAGCTCCAGCTCGAGGGAGGTCGTGCCCTGCATCGGGGCCGAGGCGAGGATCTCGCCCCCGGCACGCTTGAGCTGGAGCTGGAGCCCGGGGCTGGTGGTGCTGGCCTCCACCGACGCGGTGGCGGGGCCGGTGACGGTCTCCCCGGGCCCCGCCGCAGCTGTCTCGCCCCAGACGATCAGGGACAGGGTGGTGCCTGGCTCGCTGATCACCACCCGGCCGGCGACGATCGCGTCCAGCGGACGCTCATCGCCCCGGACATGGGCGTGGGTGGTGGGCCAGCCCAGGGCCGGGTTCAGCAGGTCGCCGGGGGCCACGGTGCCCCAGCGGTGGCAGTCGCTGGCGCCGATCGGGACGATCGCGCGCCCCTGAGCGATCCGATCCTCCCACGCAGCGATCGACTCGGCGTCCGAGGGATCGAACCGGGTCCCGCCGTTGTAGACCTCGAGCGCGTCGAAGTCCTCGCTGGTCCAGTCGTACTCGATCCAGGGCACGGCTGCGTAGGGGTGGTTGACGATCGCGAAGCCACCGTGTTCCTTGCACTGGGCCACCGCGTCGCCGCCGGTCACCGTCCCCGGGGGACGATCCTCGAAGTGATCCAGGCCGGGGAAGCTGACGCCGTCGAGGGGTAGGCAGCTGACGTGGCCGGTGGGCTCTGCGCTCTGGGGCAGCTCATGGATCGGGCTGATCTCGATCGCAGCCCAGGCGTTGTCGGGCCAGGGCAGCCCGGAGAGCTCCGGGCCCTGGTTGGGGCAGTCCTCGACGTCTCCGGTGGGGCAGCCCATCGAGCCCGCGCTGTTGCTGTGATCGGTGATGAACACAAAGTCCAGCCCCGCGGCCTCCAGCGCCCCCGGGAGCACGTCGGGGGTCCCCAGCCCGTCGGTGTCGTTGCTCCCGACGCTGGAGTGGACGTGCAGATCCCCCGCGAGCCAGGTGCCGGGGGGGAGCTGGGGGGGCCCGGGGGTGCAGGCGAGGAGCAGCGAGATCATGCCGGAGACTACCCCAGGCCCGGGCTCCGGTCAGCGACGGGCGTCCAGCCGCTCCTGGAACGCTGCCGACACCTGCTCCTCGGACTCCAGCTCAGACCAGATCGCTGCGGCGGGGGGGAGATCCCCCTGCTCATCCTCTCCGGGGGGCTCGCGGGGAGGGCCTGGGAGGGGCGCTGCGCTGTCGGGGGCTGCGCCG
>DRPG01000615.1 GCA_011376105.1 Deltaproteobacteria bacterium | reverse complement strand
GGTTCCAACCCCCAGCGAGATCCACCACCGCCAGCACCGGCCTCAGGGCCTCCTGGCCCTCGACCGGGAGCCGAGCGGCGATCGTCGGCAGATAGCTCGTGGTCGGGCCCCGATACATCTCGAGATCGGCGCGCGCGCCCTCGACCCGGATCGAAGATGCGCCGTCACGAAACCATCCGAGGGGCTTGGCTTCGACCTCGACGGCGCCCCAAAACAACAACGGTGCCCACATGGATGCCTATCCTATGCGACGCTGCGGCTGGAGGGGGAGGCAGACGTGTGGCCCTGGCTCACTGCTTGTGCCGTCCTGGATCGTGAACCACCCGAGATCGAAGTCCAGGGGCCGGAGACTGCGGTCCGGCAGTCCGCCACGTTCCGGATCCGAGCCCACGACGATCGCCCAGGTCTCGCTCGCCTGGTGATGACCGTGGACGGAGCACGGAGCGAGCCCCTGCCGCTGCCCGACGGTGAGCTAGAGTGGGTGCTGGGGCTAGAGGCCCTCGAGGACGGGCTGCACACCATCACCTTCACCGCGATCGACAGCGCGTGGATGGGCAACGCCGCCTCGGTGAAGGCCTCGATCCAGGTCGACACCACCCCTCCGACGCTGCGGCTCCCCCCTGGGGGGCTGCTGGGGGCCCAGGGCAAGACCCTGGCGGTGTGGATCAAGGCCGGCGAGCCCCTGGTCGAGCCCACGGTCACCTTCACCGATCGCACCCTGCCCCTGTTCCCGGTGGATGGAGCCCACCGCGCCCTGCTCGGGATCGAGATCCGCCAGGAGCCGGGGCAGCTCCCGCTGACGATCAGGGCCCGCGATCGCCTGGGCAACGAGGCACGGCTGGAGACCATGGTCGACATCCTCCCCACTCCCTTTGAGATCGGCGGAACAATCAAGCTATCGAAGGAGCAGCTCGAGGCAAGGCGGGACGAGCCGGCCAAGGAGAAGATGCGCAGCGAGCGCGATGCAGCCTACGCCCACGATGATCCCCGGCAGCGCTGGACGGGTCCCATGGGGCTGCCGGTGGCCTACGGCACCAAGACCTCCCCCTTCGGCAAGTACCGGACCTACAGCGACGGGACCCGCAGCTACCACTCGGGGATGGATCTGGCCAAGCGGGACGGGGCCCGGATCAGCGCAGCGGCCCCGGGGGTGGTCGTGCTGGCCCACAGTCAAGCGATCTTCGGCAACGTGGTGATCCTGGATCACGGCCACGGGGTGACCACCTCCTACAACCACCTGCGCGCCATCGCGGTGGAGGTGGGGGACGAGGTCGAGCAGGGCCAACGGATCGGGTCCATGGGCTCCACCGGCCAGAGCACCGGGCCCCACCTGCACTGGGGCCTGGTGGTGGGTCGGGTCGCGGTGGATCCGGATCAGTGGCTGGCTGAGGACTTCTCCACCTCTCCCTTCCCCTGATCGCCGCCAGGGCTCAAGCCGGATCCCGGGATCAGCGCTCCACGCCCGGAGCGGTTACGCCCGATCGGTCACACCCAGAGCGGCCACACCCAGAGCAGTCACACCCAGAGCGGCCACACCCAG
>DRPG01000614.1 GCA_011376105.1 Deltaproteobacteria bacterium | reverse complement strand
GTGGGTCCCCGGGCCCGGGGCTGGGCTGCGGGTCCCCGGGCCCGGGGCTGGGCTGCGGGTCCCCGGGCCCGGGGCTGGGCTGATCCACCGGGGCTGGCTCCGGGGCGGTGGACGTGGGGACGGGGGGGCTGGGCTCCGCTGCGGGGGGGGGCGGGGCTGGCTCCGGGGCGGTGGACGGGGTGGGGTGGGGGGCGCCACAGGCGACCAGCAGGATCCAGCCCGGGAGGGACGAGGACATTGGAGACTCCAGCGCTGCCCCGAGCCTACCCTGAGGTCATCGATCGCTGAGGTCTTCGATCGCTTCAGCGCAGGGGGGAGGGGGCCCGGGGCATAGGCTCTCGCTGCAGCCCGACGGATCCCGCCTGCTCCGAGAGCACCCAGGTCTCGCCCGGGGTCCCCTCCGATGCCACAGAGAGATCGATCGCGTCGAATCCCGATGAGCCCCCGGCGTCTCAGGCTGCTGGAGGAGATGACATGTACCTGGCGGCGATGGCCCTGTTTCCAGCCTATGCCTCGGCCCCCGAGACCCTGAGCCTCGGCGAGCTGTATGGCCACCAGGGGGGGTGGATGGGCAACGCGTTCACGACCCCAAAGGGGATGGCCTCGATCCATCCGTTCCTCCGCAGCAGCGTCGGGGTGACCGATCAGATCGATCTCAAGGCGTCGCTGCCGCGCCTGCTGGGGGGGCCCCAGCTGTTCGTCGAGCTCGCCCCGATCCAGAGCGAGTCGCTGGCGGCCTCGCTCGAGCTGCACTACCAGGCGCCCTGGAGCCTGGTGCGGCACACGCTGGGAGCCACCGGCCACGCCTCCCTGATGCTGGGCACGGTGGTGCTCAACGCCTCGCTGACAGGCCGAACCGAGGTGGGGCGGCGGGCGGTGGCGACGCTCCCGGTGACCGAGCCGACGATCTCGACGCCGCCGGGGGAGGGCACGCTGCTGCCCGATCCACCCGATGCCCAGCTCGAGGACCCGGGGACAGACGTGCTCCGCCCCGAGGTGGGCCTCACCTTCCGGCTGTCCGATCCAACCGCCCTGGTGCTGACGGCGAGGACGAACCTGCTGGGCTGGGGCCGCAACGGTCCCCAGGGGGCGCTGGGGGCGTACGTCGCCCATGGCTCCGACGCCCTGGGGCTCTCCGCCGGGCTCAACCTCGCGGTGCTGGGGCTGGCGGGCCTGCAGCGCGAGCTGAACTCGGTCGAGGACGTGGGGCTGCAGCCCCTGCAGCTCCCGGCCGCGGTGCCGATCCCGCTGCCCCACGCCCAGATCTGGTTCCGCCTCTGATGCCCTGGAGAGCCCGGGCTCGGGACGCTGGGTCCGCCGCGGTCGCCGGGGGGCCACGCCGGGGGGCCACGCCGGGGCCCTGCGCGCCGCCCGGTGCAGCGCCGTGGACCCACGGCTGCGGAGCCGGGGCCGCGGAGCCGGGGCCCCGGGCTCCGGCTCGCCGTGGAGATCGTGCGCTGCTCGGGCGGGCCCGGGGCGGGCTCGCACGTCAACGCAGGCGGTACCCCACGGACACGCTCACGTAGGGGGTGTGCACATAGTGACGAAAGATCTCGTCGAGGATCTCCTCGCCCTCAGCGGCGAGCGCCCCCAGGGAGGCCGTGTCCTCGATCTGGGGGAAGCGAGCGGGCTGTCCAGGCACGGTGATCCGGGTGGAGGCGGCCGCGGTGAAGGCGCCGCCGATCCCCGAGGCTACGATCCAGCGCCGCGCAGGCGTCCAGGTCCAGCCCGTGCCGATCGTGATCAGGTGCAGGGTCGAGCGGGCCTGGAGCTCCAGGGCTCCCCCCCGGGCCCCGGCGGATCGCCCCGTGAGGGCCTCGAGGGCCTCGGTGGAGGTCAGGGAGCCACCGAGGGTGACGAGCTGGTAGCCTCCATCGAGGTACCAGCCCTGGCCCGGCAGGGGCCGCAGCCCCACCTCGGGGTGCACCCCGAGCGAGCCCCGCAGGGAGGCGTCGATCAGCGCGGCTGTGGCCTGATCGTACCAGCCCGCGCTCGTCGCCACCGCCTGGATCCCGTCGAGATACAGGCCGGGGAAGGTGCCGAGGGTCAGCGCTGCACGGATCCGCGCGGGGGACTCGAGCTGGGCGGTGATCCCGGCGAGGGTCGGCACGTCGGTGCGCAGCAGGGCGTCGACGTGCCAGGGCCCCGATCCTGCGTGGGCGGGCACGAGGTGAAGCAGCGTCCACAGACCGAGCAACGACCACCTCCGGGCGAAGGGATGATCCGCCGTGCGGGTCCCTCCTGCCCCATCGGCCGCTCGGTCCCAGACTGCTGGGGTTCCTCCACCCCACCGGGCCCGATCCGTCGAGCCCGATCCGTCGAGCCCGATCCGTCGAGCCCGATCCGTCGAGCCCGATCCGTCGAGCCCGGGATCAGGGAGGCGCCCATGTGGATCTGAGCCCCCCCGGTGAGGGGGCTGGGTCGCTGGCCGTGGGGCCCTGTGGCCAGCGAGGCTGGTGCCGAGGTGTCCACCCCAGGTCTGTGACGGGGGCTGTGACGCTCAGCCCCCCCGCCCGCGATCCACGATCCAGATCGGCCTCAGGTGCTTGGGTCGCGTCGCCACGATCCCCCCAGCTGCAGGGGATCCAGGGGGCGTGCGCCACGGGATCGCGAGAGGGGCTGCGTCGTGGAGGGGTGGGTGGGTGCGTCCGTGGGTGCGTCATACCGTGGAGCGCGACCGTGGAGCGCGACCATGATCCTGACCGACCACACCTCCCACCGCCCCTGGCCCCTGCCGTCGACGCCATGGGTGATGCACCAGGCCTGGAACGACTTCTTGTTCATGCACTGGCCCGTCGACGTCGGGGCCGTCCGGGCCCTGGTGCCCGAGCCCCTGGAGCTGCACCTGCACCAGGGCACCTGCTACGTCGGGATCATCCCGTTCCACATGAGCGACGTCCGGCCCCGGGGCACGCTGAACGTGCCAGGGATCTCGGCGTTCCCCGAGCTCAACGTCCGGACCTACGTGATCGTGGACGGCAAGCCCGGCGTGTACTTCCTGTCGCTGGAGGCCCACAGCCGGCTGGCGGTGGAGACCGCTCGCCTGACCTACGACCTGCCCTACTTCATGGCGAAGATGAGCTGGGAGCGCCGGGGCGAGACGGTGCACTACCGCAGCGAGCGAACCGATCGCCGGGGGCCGGCGGCGGCGTGGGCGGGGTCCTACACCCCCCGCGGGGAGCCGTTCTTCGCGCCTCCGGGCTCGCGGACGCGCTGGCTCTCGGAGCGCTACTGTCTGTACACCGTCGACAGCGCCGGTGCGATCTGGCGCACCGAGGTGCACCACCTACCCTGGCCGCTGCGGGAGGTGGAGGTGGTCCTCGAGACCAACACCATGGGCGCGGCCCATGGCCTCACGCTGCCCGAGGCCGGCGCGCTGGCGATGTACTCGCCCGGGGTCGACGTCGTGGTGTGGGCGCCCCAGCGCCTGTAGCTCGGGCTACCGCCGGACGAAGGGGTAGGTGATCGAGGTGTGGGCGCCCTCCCTTGGAGGAGGGGGCCGGATCTCCAGGACCGCGTCCACCAGACCGCCCTCGAGCTCGCCGCTGCCAGAGATGGCCTGTCCCGTCTCCTCCGGGGTGTCCCCCGAGGGGACCGCGTCGGAGCAGGAGAGGGCGGGGGCACAGCACGCACTCAGGGCCCCGTGGGGACGCTGGCCCGGGCTGAGATCCCGAGCTGCACGAAGAGGGTGGTGGCCTGGCTGGTGGCCGGGCCCCCGGCTATCTCCGCGGCCGCTGCCCCCGCCGCCCGGCGCTGCAGCCCGGCGAGGACGTGCCCGCCGCGTGGACCCTCGCCCGGGCCCCGGTAGCCCAGCGCGCCGAGGAACAGGGTCTCGGAGCCTCCGGCCCCGGGGAGCTGCTGGACGAGATCGAGCCTGGAGATCGCGATCAGATCCCACCAGGGGTTGACCGATCCCCACCCCGACAGCCCGGACGGGGTCCGCAGGGGATCGCCCCGCACCCCCGAGGCGTGCACATACTCCACGCCGTAGCGGTGGCCCTGCAGCGCGCCGGAGAGGCGGACCCCCAGGCGGTGATCCCGGGCGCGCTGCAGGCCCCGGGAGCCATCCCGCAGCAGCAGGGAGAGCTCCAGCAGCTCGGGGGACCGATCCGCGAAGACCAGGGGGCGCAGGGTCAGCATCGCGGTGGTGTCCTTGCCCTCGTTGCGCTCCCGGTGAGCCAGGCCCTCGCCGTTGAGGTAGCTCCCGCGCAGGGTCAGCAGACGCTCCGGGGCGGTGAAGCTCAGCGAGGCGCCGAGATCCGAGCGCTCGAACCACCCCTGGGACTCGCTGAGGATCGGGGCCAGGGGGCGCCAGCCGGACGCCTGGTTGCCGCTCACCACCCAGGGATCGTCGATCAGGCCCGCGGCCACGGCTAGCCCGGCCTCGGCCCACACCAGCCGGCCCTCGGCGATCTGGACCCGGGGCAGCAGGGGCTCGCCCGCCACCCCGACGTCCCCCGTCTCGGGGACGCTCCGGATCGTGTCCAGCGCGATCCTGCCGCTCACCGCGCCCTCGACGATCCCGAGCTCGACCCGCCCCCGGGCGAGCTCTGCGCTGCGGGCGATCCCGGGATCGGGGCTGATCTGACGGATCCGGCCCGCGAGATCCAGATCCACCACCAGGCACCGCTGCGGGGTGGTGTCGCCGGCGGCGGGCTCGAGGGGCCAGCTCGCCAGGGCCAGGGCCACGCAGGAGATCACCAGGTTCATGCGTCCTCCTCCAGGAGCTGGTGACCGATCCGACGGGCCAGCGGCGCTGGATCCCGGTGGCGCCACACCGCGTCGTCGCGCAGCAGTCGTTTGAGCAGCACCACGCTCCGATCCGCGCCGGGATCGGTGTCGCTGCAGGCGGTGAGGGGCACGAGCCACACACGACGCTGCTAACGTGATCCACAGCCGTGCTCGATCGTGCCGGTGTCGGCGTCGGCGAGGGCCCGCGGGCCCTGGGTGGTCCGGCCTCGAGCCACCCGGATCGGCTCCGGCGCACGACATGCTCGAAGTTGAGATCTTCAAGATAGCGTAGTTGGTATGGGAGTAAGTTGATGTCGCCCCCCCTTCGGGGTGGGGGCCAGATCCACGATCTGCGCGACACTCTCCCCGCTGGCGGACACAGTGGGCCCTGGAGGAAACATGGGACGCCTGATGCGAGGGTTGCCCTGGCTGTTGCCGCTCGGCACGGTCGGGTGCTTCTGGTCGAGCCCCGGAGAGCAGTCCGGAGAGCTCGGCAACGGTGTGTTTACCTGGGTCTGCACCTCGGGGGCCGACCAGGCCTGCACCGACAACGTCTCCCCCGACGACTTCCCGGATGCGATCGCGGTCGGGAGCACGTTCCAGCTGACGTATCGGAGTAACGGAGGGCTGGGCTACACCCCACAGGCGGGCTCGCGCCACCTCCAGGAGAGCTTCCCCGGTGGATCGTTCACCGCCATCGAGCCGGGCTGGGCCTCGGTGATCGTGTACAAGGACCGCGCGATCCTGGACTTCATCCACCTCGATCTTCGCACCGTGGATCGCTTCGAGATGCCCATCGCAGGTACCTCATCGTCGGTGGAGGTCGGGGAGACGACCCAGGTCCAGGCCTCTCCGATCTGTGGAGACGCGCTCTGTGCTGGCTCGCTGCCCTACGCCTGGTCCATCGACGATCCCAGCGTGCTGGCGCTGCAGCCGAGCGACGAGCCCGACAACCGGGTGACGATCCGTGGGATCTCCGCGGGCACCGCGCGGCTCAGCGTGACCAGCGACGATCTCGACGGCGCGGTGACGATCACCGTGACCGGCACACCCCCC
>DRPG01000613.1 GCA_011376105.1 Deltaproteobacteria bacterium | reverse complement strand
GGCACCGGCGCCGGAGGCACCGGCGCCGGAGGCACCGGCGCTGGAGGCACCGGCGCTGGAGGCACCGGCGCTGGAGGCACCGAGGCAGAGCCCGCCTGTGTCCTCGTCGCGTCCAGGATCGACGCCCGGCGGAGGGAGCTGGTGCCCGCGCTGAGCCAGGAGCACCGGGTGGTGGTGGTGCCGGATCACGAGGTGTGGGAGCGGTGCAGCGCCATGGGGGCAGATCTGGTGGTCGCGGCCACCGATGGCGCCCCCGAGCCCCTACGCGATCGCCGTGACCGCGCCACCGCGGTGATCCTCGTGGCCTGCGGGGCGGATCCCCTGCAGCGCGCGGAGGCGCTGCGGCGCGGTGCTGATGACTGCGTGGAGGAGGCCTTCGAGCTGGAGGAGCTGCTGATCCGGATCCGGCTCGGGCTCGAGGTCCAGGCCCAGCGGGATCGACTCGCCGAGACCGAGCGCCTCGCCCAGCTGTCGACTCGGGCGGCGGGGCTGGCCCATGAGGTCCGGAACCCGATCAACGCTCTGGTGAACGGGATCCCTGCCCTGAGCCGCTTCCTCGATCCGGCCCGTGGGCCAGAGGCGGAGCGCCTGTTGGCCGTGCTGCAGGACTCGGCCCGGCGGGTGGACACGTTGATCAACAGGATGCTCCGCTCGGCCTCTCTCACCGGCGGGATCCTGCGGGACTGGAGCGCCTCGCGCAGCGTCACCAGCGCGCTCGAGATCCTTAGGCACCGCTTCGACTGTGCGGGGGTGACCACCGCGCTGTCCGATGACGATCGGGTCCTGGGGCGTCCCTCACAGCTCGATCAGATCCTGATCAACCTCCTCGACAACGCCCTGCGGGCGGTGGGGCCCGGAGGGGCCGTGCACGTCACCACCCGGACGGTCGGCGGCGGGGTGGAGGTCCAGGTGGCGGATCGAGGGCCCGGGCTGCAGCCCGGCACCCACGAGCGGATCTTCGAGCCGTTCTTCAGCACCCGTGGGGTGGGGGAAGGCACCGGCCTGGGGCTCCACCTCTGCCGGGAGATCGCACAGCACCACGGCGGGACGCTCACCGTGGCGTCCCCCCCGGGCGAGGGAGCGACGTTTCGGCTCTGGGTGCCCCGGGATCAACAGGCCAGTGTCCTGGCCGATGGACAGAGCCGATGACGACCCAGCCAGACACGCCCGGCCTCGAGCGGCCCTATCCCATTCTGTATGTCGACGACGAAGAGGCCAACCGGGTCGTGTTCGAGGCGACCTTTGGCGCCCACTTCGAGATCGTGACCGCTGGATCGGGGGTCGAGGCGCTGGAGCTGATGGCGTCGAGGCCGTTCGACGTGTTGCTGACGGACAACCGCATGCCCCGGATGACCGGCGTGGATCTGTGCGAGCGGGTGCGCCAGCTCCATCCCCACGTCGAGCGGCTGTTGATCACCGCCTACACCGATCGGGAGTCGGTGGTGGCGGCGATCAACCAGGGTGGTGTCTCGCGCTTCCTGCCGAAGCCCTGGCGCTTCGACGAGCTGCTGGTCGCGCTGCGTGAGGCCCAATCCAGCGCCCACCGGGCCCGGCTGAGCCGCGAGATCCAGGCTGCGTTCCTCAACCGGGAGCGGGCGGCGGCCATCGCCGAGACCCGGGGGCGGGCCCTGCACGATCTGGCCAACGTCGCCAGCCGGGTCCAGGCGAGCTGTGAGGAGCTCGAGAGCCTACAGGAAGAGCTGGTGGTGCAGGTGAGCGGGGATCTCGCCGAGCGCTACCGGGAGGAGATCCGGGATCTGCGGCGTGCGGTGGACTTCCTGCGTCAGCTGCACACCGGGGTGCGGGGCCTCAACCGGAGGATGGACACAAAGCCGGGGATCCATGAGGTCGAGGACTTCCTCCACAGCACCGTGTCGCTGTCGAGCACCCACCTGCCCTCCGATGGACAGGTCCAGATCTGCTGCCCGACGGGGCTGGCGGTGGTGTGCGATCCAACCGATCTGGGCCGGATCCTGGTGAACCTGATCAGCAACGCAGCGCAGGCGATCCGGCACCCCAGCGGAGCGCCGGGGCGGATCCGGCTGGTGGCCTCCGCCGCGGGAGACGCCGTCGAGATCCGCGTGGACGACAACGGTCCGGGGGTGCCCTCGGCGCTGGCCGAGCGCATCTTCGAGAGCCACTTCACCACGCGGGTGGATCAGGGGGGCTCAGGGCTGGGGTTGGCGATCAGCCGTAGGCTGGCCAGGGACAACGGAGGCACGCTGACCCTGGGCACGTCCGACTGGGGCGGAGCGAGCTTCCGGCTCCGCCTCCCGGGGCCCGGAGCCCAGGCGAAGCAGGCCAGCTGAGGCTCTGGGGCTCCGGCGCTTCGCTGGAGCCGTCCTCCGCCCGGGCCGGCAGGGCGATCCAGGCCGGCGAGGGACCAGGGAGGGAGCAGGGCGTTACGAGGCGGCACCCATCGGAGGTGAGGTGGCCCGTTCACCCCTGTCCCGCCTGCTCCGCTACGCGAGCCCCCACCGCGCGAGCATCGCGGCGGCGTCGGGCTTCAGCGTGCTCAACAAGCTGTTCGATCTGGCCCCGCCGCTGCTGATCGGCCTGGCCGTCGACACGGTGGTCGAGCGCGACGCTAGCTGGCTGGCCTCCGTGGGGGTGGCCTCGACGGAGGCCCAGCTGGTGGTGATCGCGGCCCTGACCGTGCTGGTGTGGGCGCTCGAGAGCCTGTTCGAGTTCCTGTTCCAGCAGCGCTGGCGCAACCTCGCCCAGACGATGCAGCACGAGCTGAGGCTGGACGCCTACGCCCACATCCAGCGCCTGGGCATGGTCTGGTACGCCGATCGGAGCACCGGTGGGCTGCTCGCGATCCTCAACGACGACGTCAACCAGCTAGAGCGCTTCCTCGACGGAGGCGCCAACGATCTGATCCAGGTCGGCACCACCTGTCTGGCGGTCGGAGCGGTCTTCTTCTGGGTCTCCCCCTCGGTGGCGCTGCTGGCGATCCTGCCGGTCCCGTTCATCCTCTGGGGCAGCTTCCGCTTCCAGGACGCCATCGCGCCCCGCTACGCCGAGGTCCGGCTCCGGGCCGCGGAGGTGGCGGGGCAGCTGGCCAACAACCTGTCGGGCATCGAGACGATCAAGGCGTTCGTGGCCGAGTCCCGCGAGGTAGAGCGGATCCGGAGGTTGTCCGATGGCTACCGGGCGGCCAACCGGAGGGCGATCGTGCTGTCGAGTGCGTTCTCTCCCCTGATCCGGATGGTGATCGTCGTGGGCTTCACCGGGACCCTGCTGGTGGGGGGCTGGCTGGTGCTCGCGGGCACCATCGCGGTGGGCAGCTACTCGGTGCTGGTGTTCCTCACCCAGCGGCTGCTGTGGCCCCTGACCAAGCTGGGGCAGACCTTCGATCTCTACCAGCGCGCCATGGCCTCGACCGCCCGGATCCTCGATCTGCTGGACACGCCGGTGACCGAGACCGACGGTGCGCTGATCCCCGAGGCGATCGAGGGCACGATCCGGTTCGAGGGGGTGCGGTTTGCCTACCCGGATCGTGCGCCGGTGCTCGAGGGCATCGATCTGGTGGTCCCTGCAGGCCAGACCGTGGCGGTGGTGGGGCCCACCGGGGCGGGCAAGTCGAGCCTGGTCCGGCTGCTCCTGCGGCTGTACGATCCCCAGGAGGGGCGGATCACCCTCGACGGGATCGATCTGCGGGAGCTGCGGCTGGACTCGCTGCGGGGGGCGATGGGGCTGGTCAGTCAGGTGGTGTTCCTGTTCGACGGGACCATCGCACAGAACCTACGCTATGGGCGTCCCGACGCAGACGATGCGGCGATCGAGGCCGCCGCCCGGGCCGCTGAGGCCCACGAGTTCATCGTCGCCCTACCCGAGGGCTACGCGACCCGGATCGGGGAGCGAGGCCAGAAGCTGTCGGGGGGGCAGCGGCAGCGTCTGGCCCTGGCCCGGGCCCTGCTGCTGGATCCCCCGATCCTGGTGCTCGACGAGGCCACCAGCGCGGTCGACAACGAGACTGAGGCCGCGATCCAACGCGGGCTGGCCCGGGCCACGGTGGGGCGTACCTCGCTGGTGATCGCCCACCGGCTGTCGACGGTGCGCCACGCCGACAGGATCGTGGTGCTGGAGGCGGGTCGGGTGGTGGAGCAGGGGACCCACGAGGGTCTGCTCGCCTCGGGGGGGCCCTACGCGAGGCTGTGGGCGGTGCAGACCGGAGAGGTGGGCCTTGCTGGGTAGCGCCCCGCTGCTCCTCGCTGCTCCTCGCTGTCTAGGCAGCCGAGCACAACCAGCCCCTGGACCTTGCTGGGTAGCGCCCCGCTGCTCCTCGCTGCTCCTCGCTGCCTGCGGTGCACCCGGCCCGGGCGCCTGCAGGGGCCGGCGCCCGGGCCGGGGGTGCCTTGGGGGAGCACCACATCGCGCTCCCGCCGGGGCCACGCCGGGTGAGCGCGATGTAGCGCTCCGGGGCAGGACGTGACACCCATGGGCCTGGATCGAGCCCTAGAGCCCAGCCAGATCAGCGATGAGCCAGGGGATCCCCGCTGGTGATCGCGTCGATCCGCTGGATCAGCTCCAGCAGCTCGTCGTCCCGCTCTGTGTCGCTGCGCAGCCCCTGGCGGACCAGCCCGGCGATCTGGGCGTACGAGATCTCCTCGACCTCCCGGGCGCCCCTCAGCTTCTCCGCGAACGAGGCACAGCCGAGGGCCAGCCGAAGATCGCGACTGGCGTCCTCGATGGATGGGTGGAGCGCTGCGGTGGGCAGGCGCACCGCGATCTCCTGCGCGGCGCGATCGGCGCCGGGGGGTCTGTACCGGATCCGCACCGTGGCAATGTCCCCCGGAGGATCGTCTCGGAGGACCACGTCGTACAGGGCGGTGACGCTGTGGCCTGCGCCCACCTCACCCGCGTCCACCTCGTCGTTGCGGAAGTCGGCGTCGGCGATCTCCCGGTTCTCATAGCCCAGCAGGCGGTACGCCAGGACGCTGTCAGGATCGAACTGGACCTGGATCTTCACGTCCCGGGCGATGGTCTGCAGGGTGGCGCCGATGTCCTCGCCAAAGACCCGCTCAGCCTCCTGCTGTGAGTCGATGTAGACATAGTTTCCGTCTCCTCTGTCTGCCAGCTGCTCCATCATCGTGTCCCGGTAGTTGCCGGCGCCAAAGCCCACCGTGGACAGGGTGATCCCCTGGCCCGCGTGGTGCGCCAGGGTGTCCAGGATCTGAGTGGGGCTCGCTTGGCCGATGTTGGCGTCGCCGTCCGACAGCACCAGCACGCGGCTCTCCTCGCCGTCGACGTGGGCCGCCCGGGCCATGTCGTAGGCCAGGCGCATCCCGTCGGCCATGGCGGTGCCTCCGCCCGAGCTCAGCCCGTCGATCGCCCGGTGGATCGTGGGTGCGCTCGCCGCCGGGGTGGGATCGAGGAGCTTCGCGGTGTGGCCCGCATAGCTGGCCAGAGCCACGGTGTCGTCCGGGCGGAGGTTCTCCACCAGGTGGTGCAGCGCGGCCTTGGCCAGCGGCAGCTTGTCGTCGGAGGTCATCGAGCAGCTGGTGTCCACCAGGAACGTCAGATGCATCGAGGGACGCTCTGAGCGGGTCAGCCGATCACCCTGGATCCCGATCCGCAGGATCTGATGGCCCGCGATCCAGGGATGTGGCGCAGCCTCCAGGGTGATCGAGAAGGGCTGCCCCTCGTCGGGCTGGGGGTAGACATAGTCGAGGTAGTTGACGAACTCCTCGGTCCGGACCGATCGGGGTGGCGGCACCGTCCCCTCATGGATCATGCGCCGTGCCTGGGTGTAGCTGCCGGTGTCGACGTCGATCGAGAACGTCGACAGGAAGTCGTCGGAGGCGAGCTCCACCGGGTTGAACCCCACGTGACGCCAGTCCTTGGCCAGGAACACACCCTTGCTGCCGAGGCTGCCGCCGCCGGAGCCACGGCCGGACCAACCCGAGCCGAGCCCTGTGGTGCCCAACTCACCGAGGCCCCCTGCGGTGCCGCCGCCCCCGAGGCCCCCTGCGGTGCCGCCGCCCCCGAGGCCCCCTGCGGTGCCGCCGCCCCCGAGGCCCCCTGCGGTGCCGC
>DRPG01000612.1 GCA_011376105.1 Deltaproteobacteria bacterium | reverse complement strand
GGGTAGCCAGGACAGATCGTAGTCGACGCTGAGCGTGTCGCTCACCGTGCCCCGGATGTCCCACCGCTCGCTGCAGGCTCCCCCGGCACACCAGGACGGCTCGCGCAGATCGAGCTCGAGCTCGATCAGATCGCCGTAGCTCTCGCCGACGGACACCACAGTGATCGTGCCCTCAGGCTGGTAGCTCGATTGGATCCAGCCCGCGCAGGAGCTGCCGGGCTGGTCACAGCCCAGGTGCAGGTTCACCGCGTGGGGGCTCAGATCGGCGACGTCGAGCACCATGCCCGCGGTCAGCTCGACGTCCGAGCCGTCCTCGTACACGTCGTCGAGATCTAGCTGCATCCACAGGTTGTTGGCGTAGGAGAAGCTGTCGGCGATGTCGATCTGGATGTAGCGATGGCGGCCGGGGCTCGGGGGGGCGTCGATCCAGTACTCGAGCAGATCGCTGTACACCACCTTGGGCTGGCTCAGCACGCTCATCGCGGTGGAACCTGCGTCGGTGACGTGGTCGATGGTCACCGAGACGGAGCCCGAGAACTCCTGCCCGAGGGCATCGAGCTCTCCGTTGGGGCCATAGAGCTGGTCCGTGACGTCGGTGGGCTGGCCACAGCGCCCCAGCACGTCGAGGACCGGGGCCCAGTCCGGCAACAGCAGCAGCTCGCTCAGCGCTAGGCCGAGCTGCGCGCCCCCGTCGCTGGGATCGGCGAGCACGCAGGCCTCGAACGCAGCACGGGCCCCGACGTAGTCGAGATCGGCGAACAAGGCCGAGCCCGCCGGACAGGTGTCGACGATCGGAGTGGTCACGGTGGTGGGCGGGGTGCCGGTGTCAAGGGTGCCGGTGTCGGGGGTGCCGGTGTCGGTGTCGGTGTCGGAGGTCGGCGCCCCCGTGTCCTCCGTCGGAGGCCCATCGGTCGGCGGCTGGGTGTCTGTGTCCTTAGGCGAGGTGGGCTCGGGCTGAGGACACCCGATGACGAGGATGAGGGAGAGGGAGAGCATTGGGAGCGGGCGCTGCACGGTCGTACCTCCATTGTAGCCGTCTCTTCGTAGCCCGTGCCTGGGAACGATCTTCTCTAATCAGGCTCGCACCGGCCCCTGGCACCGGCGCCCGCAAGAGACTCCAGACACACCCCTGTATGTGTCGATCCCGACGCCTAGATCACCTCCGCCGAGCCCGAGCCCGGCCTGAGCGTACGATCCAGATCTTCGGCCCAGGATCGAGCGCTCTGACGGCTCCCGCCGTCAGCCGGCGGGCATCAGGCGCGCGACCCGGCGGCCCACCGAGCGGGTCCGCCGGACGAACACCAGGGCGCTGCTGCCGGGACGCACGATGCCCCGGAGCTTCCAGCCCGGGAGCCTCCGGAGCTGATCGATGGTCTCCCGCGCCCGGGCGGTGAACAACAGATCGGCGGTGCCGTCTCCGAGGTTGATCACCCGGTAGTTGTCGGGATCGGTGACCCCGATCTCGGAGAGGGCTTCGTGGATGGTCGGCAGGACTCGCATGCAGGGAGTATTCGCCAACACAAGCTCGCGTTGGGTTACACCGCGGGTTCATCCCTCTAGGGGTGAGCTGTGCTGCTCATCGGGGCGCTCCTTAGGGGCGTCCTGATCGACGGCGCGCGCCATCGGCTCCCCGACGACGCCAGCACCGAGGAGGGCAAGCTCCACACCGCCATCGCGCTGCGCCAGCACAACCTCGCTCCCGCGGCGATCCGGGCCGAGAGCCGCACGCAGCCCGGGCAAGACCATCGCGCGCTACCTCGCGGCCCACCGCGAGGGACAGGGCCTCGGGGGCTCTCGCTCCTCCCGAGGGCGCTCGCTCAAGGCCATGGTTCTCTGCAGGCTCCATGGAGCCCGGCAGGCGGCCTCCGGCGGAGCCTGGAGAGCTGAGGCTCCTCAGCGGCGCGGGGGCCCGGAGCGATCTCCTCAGCGGCGCGGAGCCCACCGGGCAGCCCGGACGTAGCGATCTCCTCAGCGGCGCAAGGGCCCGGAGCGATCCCTCAGCGGCGCGAGGGCCCGCCGGGCGGCCCGGACGTAGCGATCTTCGTGCTCGATCGTGGGCACCCGCCCACAGCCCACCTTGGATCCAAGCAGGCTGAGCAGGGAGCGCCAGCTCGTGTGCGCTGAGGCGGGGACGTCGGGGAACCGGGGCGACGCCCCGAGCCGGGGCGACGCCCCGAGCCGGGGCGACGCCCCGAGCCGGGCGTCGGCCAGCGCGGCGAAGCCCTCGATCAGCGGCTGTAGATCGCCCCGGGCCTCGTCCACCTCCCCCGCGACCCGCCGCAGCTCCAGCCAGCGCCCCTGCCCCGCCAGGGCCAGCAGCTCGATCACGATCGCTGGCAGCCGATCCCGGCCGTTCTCCCTAGCCTCAGCGAGACAACGGGCCGCTCGGGCGTGGCTTAGCGCCTCCGCGAAGCGACCGGCCAGCAGCGCCAGCAGCGCCCAGTGGGCCTGGACCACCCCGTCAAGGGACAGCTCCCCGACCACATCGGCCACCTCGGCCAGCCACCGCAGGGTCGCGCGGGCCCCCACCTCGTCGTCCAGCTCGAGCTGTGCCTCCGTCAGGACGCACAGGGCGTACACCTCCCCCCGGATCTCCCCCAGGACGCGCGCCAGGGCCAGGCTCCGCTGCAGATCCTGTGTGGCCTCCGGAGCGGCCCCGCGCTCGAGGTGCCACAGGGCCAGATCCATCGTCGCCAGCTGCTCCACGGTGCGGATCCGATCCCGGCGGGCTTGGTGAGCCACCCCCGCCATCGCCCCCAGCGCGCGCTCTGGGTCCCCCCCGAGCCACAGGGCGTGTGCCCGATACCACCCCCACAGCAGGGGATCGGTGGAGGGGGATCGGGGCAGGGCCTCGGCCAGCGCGGATCCATCTCCTCGATCGAGGGCGATGCCACACCGCAGGCGCCGGACCGCCCAGGCCATCGGATCGAGGCCCGCACGCTCGGCCAGCCGCAGGGCGGCCTCAGCCTCGGACAGGCGTCCCTCCCAGCGCAGGACGTTGGCCCGCAGCAGCCACGCCCGCGGCGACGGCGGGACGTGATCGAGGTAGTGGGCGAACAGCCCATGGGGCAGCCACAGGCAGCGCAGCAGCAGGTGGATGAGCTGCAGCGCGCCGTCTGAGCCCGCCCGGACCAGCCAGGTCGTGGCCGCGAGGAGATCGTCGAGGACGAGGTTGATCTCGTCGCGGGCGTGCTCGTGCCTGGGCCCGTCGATCTCCTCGATCAGCGCCGGGGCCCGGGACACGAACCACGCCGCGTGGGCGCTGCGCACCTCGTCGGTCACCTGATCCCCGATCAGCGCCCGCACCGCGGGCCAGAGCCGGAACCAGGGCCCCCCCGGCCCGTCCACCACCGCCAGCAGGCAGCGATCCACCAGGACCGACAGCAGCGCCTCTGGGCCACAGGCCGCCACAAAGGCGCGACGATCGAAGGGGGCGACGAAGGCCCCGCAGGCGATCAGCGCCCGACGGGCCGGGCTCGGCAGGATCCGCCAGCCCCAGGCCACCGCGCCGCGCAGCCCCCCCGGCGCCACCGACGCACCGTCCCCGGGGGGGACCGACGCCACGATCTCGATCGCCAAGGGGGTCCGATCGAGCCGCTCGACGAGCTCCGACCCGGAGCCCCCGCCGGAGCCCCCCTCTGGTCCCTCCGGTGGTTCGTCGCTGGCTCCTCTGGTGCGCTCTCGGTAGAGCTGCAGCGCCTCCGGGCCCGACAGGGGCCCCAGGCAGAGGCGCTGTAGCCCGGGGACTCGATCCTGACGGCGGGAGGTCACCACCAGGCTGAGCGCCGTCCCCGAGCTCCCCAGCCCCCCCACCAGCGCCTCGGCTCCCTCGATCCCGTCGATCCCGTCGAGGATCAGCGCGGTCTCGTGGCTCCGCAGGCGGGCCAGCAGCACCCGGATCCCCGCCTCCAGGTGGGTGGGGGCTCCAGGATCGATCCCCAGCGCCCGCGCGATCGCCAGCACCGCGGAGATCGGCCTCTGGATCTCGTCGAGATCCACCCAGATCGCGCCCGGGGCTGATGCCGTGGCCCACTCCCGGACCAGGCGGCTCTTCCCGATCCCTGCAGGGCCGGTGACCCACACCGATCGCCCGGACTGGATCAGGTCATCGAGCGCGACGAGCTCAGCACGACGCCCCACGAAGGGCGGGCGCGGTCGATCCGGAGGACCAGAGAGGATCAGCCGCCACCCCCGGCCCCGCTCGGTCACCAGGTAGCGCGGCTGATCCGGGAGCTCCTCGAGCTTGCTCCGGAGCGACGAGAGCACCGCGTCCGGCCGTCGGCTCCGCCCCCCCCGGGGCCGGCCCCACACCTCGGCCAGGAGCTGCCCTCGCCCCACCGCCTCACCCCGGGCCCGCAGCAGCACCTCGAGGACACGCCCCTCGAGCCCTGTCAGCGTCGACACCGGAGCCCCCACCGGCCCATCGACGTGACCCGTCTCCAGATCCACCCGGCGGGCCCCGAGCCACAGCGGGGGCCGCAGCGGGGGCCGGGGCGTGGTGGCCAGCCGGTAGCCGGTGCCACGCACGGTCAGCAGGTGTACCGGGCGGCTCGACTCGCGCTCGAGCTTGATCCGGATCCGCCGCACCGCGAAGTCCACCGCCCGCCCGCCGTCCCCGAGGATCTCGATCAGGGTGTCGCGTGCCACCGCCCGCCCGCCTGCCTCCACCAGGGCGCCGAGCAGCGCCGCCTCCCGGATCGACAGCTCCCGGATCCCCTCAGGCGTGTGGATCTGCCGGGCGGACAGATCCAGGAGGCGGTCACCAAGCTCCACGCGCATGGCATCCCCTATGCGTCTGCCCCTTCGCGCACAATTCCGGACCTGTCCAGATCAGACGCGGCCCCCGCGATCGAGGTGCTGGATCACCGGGTGTCGTGCGGCAGCGCGGCGGCGAGCTGCGCACACAGCGCGGCGTGGACCCCGGGGGGGATCGCGTGCTCGACCCCCTGGTGGAGCTCGACCGAGGCATCCCACCCCAGGGCACGCACCCGCGACGCGGTCTGTAGATCGAGCTGTGAGGGAACCACCGGATCCATGTCGCCGTGCAGCGCCCGGATCGGAGGGGCTCTGGGGGGTGCGGCTCCGATCGGGAGGTCCTCGGGCAGCGCACCGGCCACCGGCACCGCGGCCCCCACCCGATCGGGGTGACGGACGGCCAGGGCCCACGCCAGGTAGCCCCCCTGAGAGAACCCGGTGACGATCGGCTCACCCACCACCTGCGACCGGGCCTGGGCGCCATCGATCAGCGCTGCGATCCGATCGGCGGACGCCTCGATCCCACGGGGATCCGCCCGGGGCTGCGCAGGCTCTAGGGCGATGTCGAACCAGCTCGCGCCCTCGCCCCACGCCTGGGGCCCCCGGGGGGCGAGGATCCTCGCGGGCAGCCCACAGCTCGACACCAGCGCGAGCAGGCTCTCGGGCACGTCACCGAGACCATGGATCGCGACGATCAGGGGCATCGGGCCCGCCTCCGGGGGAGGATCCTGCAGGGCAGCCAGCGGAGGCAGCGCGGATGGAGCGCTGCGACAGGCCAGGAGGAGACCGACGGCGAGCATCGACATGGCCCAGGATACCCCGGAGGCTCAGGGGGACCCGGGCGCCCTGGGGACCGCCTGCCCAAAGGGCAGCCACGATGTCCCGCTCCAGAGGAACACCCTGGGGCTGAGGGCGTCGGGCTGGGACGAGTACAGCTCCTGGACCCCGATCGCCATCACCTTGTCGAGCTCGAGCCCGTCGGGGCGCCAGGCCACCAACACCCCCTGGCTCGGCATCGCCACCCGCACCACGCCCCCCCCGAGGCGCTCAGAGAG
>DRPG01000611.1 GCA_011376105.1 Deltaproteobacteria bacterium | reverse complement strand
GAGGTCGAGGGCGCAGACGGCAGCACCGACACCGCCTCGTTCCCCCTGACCGTCACCTGGCCCACGCAGGCACAGCCCCCCGTGTCCTCCGGCCCCCTGGCCGCCGACGACGATCACCTGTGGGCGGTGCTGCCCGATCATGGCCTGCTGGTCCAGATCGATCCCCGGTCCCGGACGGTGGTCGATCACCACCCCACCTGCGGCGATCCCCGCGCCATCACCCGCGTGCAGGGCTCGCTGATCGTCGCCTGTGCAGCGGTCGATGCGGTCGCGGTGCACGATCCGGGTGGCGCGCTGATCGAGCAGCTCACGCTGCCCTGGGGCAGCCGCCCGGTCGCGGTGGCCCCCCTCGGCGACGACGCGGTGGTCGCGCTACAGGGCCTGGGTCAGCTGGCCACGATCCACCTCTCCCCCATCACGCTGGGCCCCCTGGTGGACGCGGTGCCCGACGTGCGGGGCCTGGCCAGCAGCGACGCGGTGGTGATCGCCTCGCGCCACCGCAGCCCGGACACCGGCGGAGAGGCGGTGGCGCTGTCACCCACGCTGTCTGATCCCGTGCCCTGGTCCCTGCCGCTGGACGAGGGCCCAGACAGCGACACCAACGCCCGGGGCCTGCCCAGCTACACCCACCGGGTGGCCGTGCGCCCCGACGGGCGGGTGGCGGTGATCGGAGGCCTGAAGGCCAACATCGAGCGTGGCCTGTTCCGGGAGGATCAGCCCCTGACCTTCGACACCACCGTGCGGGCCGATCTGCGGGTGTTCGCCCTGGATCCGGGCGAGGGCAGCGTGCACACCCAGATCGACACCGCCGTGTTCGACGATCGCGATCTGGTCTCGGCGATCGCCTTCTCCCCCCGGGGGGACTGGCTGTTCGTCGCCCACCTGGGCATGGAGACGGTGGACGTGCTCGATGCCTACACCCTGAGCCGCTCCGGATCGATCCAGGGCATCGGTGCTGGCCCCGACGGGCTGTGGATCTCCCCCGAAGGGGCCGAGCTGTGGGTGCTCGCCTCCCTGGATCGTCAGCTGGTGGTCTACGATCTCCTGGGCGGGGTCGCTACCCCGACAGAGATCGCCCGCGTCGGGCTGCAGCCCCCCTCGGGGGAGGTCCTGGACCCCGAGGTGCTCCAGGGCAAGATCGTGTTCCATCGCTCTGCGGATCCAAGGATGAGCGAGCAGGGCTACCTGTCCTGTGCAAGCTGCCACCTCGACGGAGAAGACGACGGTCGCACCTGGGACTTCACCCAACGCGGGGAGGGGCTGCGCAACACGATCTCGCTGCTGGGCCGCGCAGGCACCGCCCATGGCCCGATCCACTGGAGCGGCAACTTCGACGAGATCCAGGACTTCGAGAACGACATCCGGGGCAGCCAGGGTGGCCGGGGCTTCCTCTCTGAGGAGCACTGGGCTGAGGTCTCCGATCCCCTTGGGGCCCCCAAGGCTGGGCTGTCGGAGGAGCTCGATGCGCTGGCCGCCTACGTCGCAACCCTGGATCAGGTCGGGCGTTCACCTCACCGGGCCCCCGATGGATCGCTACCCCAGGAAGCGATCGAGGGCCAAGCCGTGTTCTTGGATCCGGAGGTGGGCTGCGTCACCTGCCATCCTCCGCCCAGCTACACCGACAGCCAGTTCATCGAGCCCGGCGTGCCCCTGCTGCACGACGTCGGCACCCTCACCCCCGCCTCGGGGGGGCGCCTGGGGCAGCCCCTGCTGGGACTGGACACCCCCACCCTGCTGGGGCTCCACGCCACCGCACCCTACCTCCACGATGGCTCAGCCGCCGATCTCCGCGAGGTCCTGCTCGACGCCAACCCCGACGATCTGCATGGGGTGACCTCCCACCTGACACCCGGACAGCTCGACGCGCTGATCGCGTTCCTGCTCACGCTCGAGTAGCTACGATCCCTCGGTCCAGCGCTCGAGCAGCGCACCGGCGGTCTCTCCGGGCCGGGCCACCTGCTCAGCCCCCACCAACAGCTCCCACACCAGCCGGGCCGCGCTCGTGTCGAGCCCTCCCTCCGGGGCGGGCTCGGGGATCCCGACCAGCAGGGGCACGTCCCCCAGGAGCTCCAGAGCGGCTCGGATCCCGCGCAGCTGTTCGGGGAGCCCCCGGACCCCGTCCACCAGCACCACGACACCGTCTGGCCCGGCCAGGGCGGCCGCCTGACGGATCCCCGCCGCCACGTCGCCCCCGTCGCTGTGACGCCGATCCCGACACGCGGTGCTCAGCTGCTCGGGATCTGCACCGTCGTGGACCACCAGCCCCCCGTCTGGATCCATGTGGACGTGGGACCAGCGATCCGAGGCGGCCAGCACCACCGACCAGGATGCAGCCTCGGGGGAGCGAAACGACAGCGTGATCACGTCCCGGGGGGATCGGGCGGGCCCGAGGGGGGGCAGCCCACACGGCGTCGGAGCCCCCAGGGCCTCGACGCGATCGCCGTCGAACACGATCGCCTGCTGCCCCGGAGGCAGCGCATCGAGCGGCGCCAGGGACAGGTACTCGCCTCCCCCACGCACGATCCCCCAGGTGCCCCCGGGCAGCGGAGCGCTGGCCTCCGGGGAGGCCAGCGCCCCGAGCTTCACCCCCGGGCCCCCGGAGCCAAGCTGCCACAGCTCGTCGTGCCAGGCCACGATCAGGGGGGTGTCGGGGCCCCCCAGCCGTGGGATCGCGCCCACATGGAGCAGCGCCGGCCCGTCAGGTCCCCAGCGCCACAGCCGCTGGTGGGGGGCGGACCAGGCATAGACCTCGCCGGCCGCCGTCAGCAGCTGCGGCGCCCCGCGCTCGATCGGGCGGAGCCCCCGCCCCCGAACCCCGTCCACCGTCCACCGGATCCAGCGCGCGCCAGCGGTGACCAAGCGTTCCTCGTCGATGAACTGGACCTGATCGGCCCCCGCCGGGCGCCTTAGGGTGAGCAGACCGTCCCGCCACAGCCACAGAGTCCGACCATCCACCGCCGCGATCGAGCGCCCCGAGGGGGAGATCGCGACAGCGAGCAGCGGCCTCCGGGGTCGGGCCAGCGGCTGTGGCTCCGACCAAGGCGGAGGCCACACCCACAGCGTGGTTGGGCCGACGGTCACCAGCCAGCCCCCGCCGATCGCCGGCGTGACGCTGCCTCCAGCGCGCCTTCCGCGGGAGGCGCTCCACCCTCCCTGTGGATCGAGCGCCAGGGACCGGGCGCCCGGACGCATCAGCCACCGCCGCACCCCCGAGCCCTCCCGCCCCTCGGTCACCACCGGCACGAGCACGTCCCCCTCGAGGCGCCACCGGGGACCACAGCGCAGGCCCACGAGCGCCCAGGTGCGGCTGTCGGTGGCCTCGACGCAGGGCTGCAGGGCTCCAGGGGCCCGCAACAGGCGCCGCCCGTCCTGGATCAACACGCCGTCGGTGCCGATCCCCCGAGGACCCGACGCACGATCCTGCAGCACGATCCCGTCCCGCTCGGTGACCAGCAGGGGCCCCGCCTCGGACCAGGCGACGTCCAGGATCGGCACCTTGAGCGTCCAGCGCGTCAGGGTGAGCCCATCGAGATCGCGGACCTCCAGCGCGAAGGACTGCTCTCCCTCGGGGGAGAGCTCCCGCAGCCCGACGATCAGCTGCTGTGGCCCCCAGCCCAGCGCGGTGATCTCAGTCCCGTCGGGGATCGGGACTGGATCGTGACCTCCACCCACGATCACGAGCTGCTTGTCGTCGACATACGCCAGCCGCTCCCCGTCGGCGCTGGTGTCGAACGGGCCGGTGACGGAGACCAGCGGCTGGGTGCCCCAAACAGGGTGGGTGATCCACAGCTGATCCCGGTGCCGCCCCACCGCGCCACCGCGGAAGGGCAGCAACCCGACCAGCGGCGGCTTAGGCACCACGAGCGGCTCCGAGACGAGCACCGGCGCG
>DRPG01000610.1 GCA_011376105.1 Deltaproteobacteria bacterium | reverse complement strand
TCGAGGTCGGCGACAAGTCGATCGGGCTGGTGGGGGTGACCCTGGGCTCGGTGGAGGGCTGCGAGGTCGGGGATCCCCGGGCGGCGCTGGAGGCTGGTGCTGCAGCGCTGCAGGGCTCGGTGGACGTGATCCTGGGGCTGATCCCCGCCTCGTCCGATCAGGAGCTGTCGAGGTTGATCGGCTCTGATCCCCTGCCGCTGCAGCTCGCGGTGGACGCCCGGGGCAAGCTGCCGGTGGCGGGGGCTGATCGCAGGGGTGGGGCCTTGTTTGTCGGTGCTGGCTCCAGGGGCAAGGCCCTCGGGGTGATGCGGCTTGGGCTCGAGAGCCCGCGGTCCCCCTGGGTGGTCGAGGGCATGAAGGACAAGCTCGAGGAGCGCCGTGCACGGATGCAGGATCGGCGCGCCACCGCGGAGGAGAGCGCGGCCCGAGCCAGTGACGAGGCCGTCCGGAAGCGCTTCGAGGGCCAGATCGCGTCCTACGACAAGCAGATCCAGAAGCTGGAGGCTGCGATCGCGAGCGCAGGTACGGCCCGGGGCAACACCCTGCGGCTCGAGCAGATCCAGCTGGATCGCACCATCCGTGATCATGCAGCCACCCAGGAGCTGGTCGACGCGGCGAAGGAGGCGATCACGACCTCGGGTGGCTCCGATCCCCGTAGGTTCGTGCCCCGGATCGTGGAGGCGGGGCCCTATGCGGGGGGCGCGGCGTGCGTGGCCTGCCACAAGGAGGAGCACAGCCAGTGGTCCCGCACCGGCCATGCCCGGGCGTGGAACGCTCTGGTGGCCGAGGAGCGTGCCCTAGACAACGAGTGCTGGTCCTGCCACGTGACCGGCGCGGGCCAGCGAGGCGGCCCCACCGCTCCGGCGTCGGCGGGGGGCTTCCGCGACGTGCAGTGCGAGGCCTGCCACGGCCCTGGTCGAGCGCACGTGGCTGCGCCTGAGCAGAGCAAGCCGGTGCGCGATCCGGCGATCGAGGTCTGCACCCGCTGCCACGACGGGGAGCGAGACGGTGGTCGCTTCGATCCCGCAGCCTACCGCGCCAAGGTGGTGCACACCCCGGGGGCTGAGGCGGGGGAGCCGTAGCCCCACCGTCGTCGCCGCCGTCGCTGGGGTCGCCGCCGCTCACCACACCAGCGACGTACACACCAGCGTGACCGCGCTGGTGTTCGAGGCGGGGGCGCGGGCGGCGTCCTGGGTGCCGGGCTCGGCCACCGGCGCCCGGGAGCTGGGGGTGTTGATGCCCGGGCACCTCGCTGCGGCGATCCATGGGATCTGTCTGTCGGGGGGCAGCGCGTCTGGTCTCGCCGCCGCAGACGGGGCGATCCCGTGGGGCCCGCGGTGGCGTGGGGCCCGCGGTGGCGTGGGGCCCGCGGTGGCCCGCAGAACCAGCGGTGGCCCGCAGAACCAGCGGTGGCCCGCGGGGGCTCGCTGTGATGGCCCAGAGCTGCAACCGCCGGGCTCATCGGGCCATCGGGCCATCGGGCCCATCGGGCCCATCAGGCCATCAGGCCATCGGGCCATCAGGCCATCAGGCCATCGGGCCATCGGGCCATCGGGCCATCAGGCCATCAGGCCATCGGGCCCTCCGGAGCGCTCAGCGTCGCCGCGAGGCCAGCCCCAGGCCGACGAAGGGTAGAAGCAGCAGCAGCGCCTGGCTCCCCTCGCCGAGCCGGATGATCGTGTGCACGTCTTCGCTGATCTCCTCGAAGCCGAACACCGCGTCTACGGTGTGGACCTCCCGGGGGGCGAGCAGATCGAACCGGGTGATGTAGCCGTCGGTGTGGTCCTCGGCGAAGGTTCGGGCCCAGATCCGATCTGCACCCAGGGCCAGCAGCGCGTCGTCGAGCACCTCGGCTGGAGCTGCGCCCTTGGGGCCGGAGACCTCGTGCAGATCCTGGTGGGTCCAGCCCTCGGCGAGGACGCCCCGATCGGGCCCCCGCAGGTAGACGGTGGTGCGCTGGGTGGGGGCGGAGGCGCTGCGGGCGAGGATGGAGGGGAAGCGCAGCATGCCCTCGCCCCTGGTGGTGACCGCCAGGGGCGGGAGGTTGCGCCCCTCCTCGGGGGTCTGGGCGTCCTGGGGGGTGATCGTGACGGCCAGCATCGTGGCCCCCAGCCCGAGGTAGTGCTCTAGATCCTCGTCGGGGGGAGGCACGAAGCCCTGATCGGAGAACCAGCCTGACAGGAGCTGGGCCTCGTCTGCGGCGATGGCGGTCCACTCGTAGGTCCCGGTGAAGCCCTGGGCGATGATCTCGACCCCTGGGGTGCCGTCCTCGGTGCTCCGCCCCCCTGCTTTGTCGGCGTCGGCCTCGCCGCTGCAGCCACAGCCTGCGCTGGAGGGCTCGGCCACGGCCACATAGGGGGCCGTGCGCTCGCGCAGATCCGCCAGCAGATCTGGATCTCCGTCGCCGATGGCTTCGATCTCGCCGAACAGTGGGAGGATCCAGCCGAGCTCAGCGGCGTCGCCGTCGTAGATCACCCGGTAGGTCGCGGTGACGCTCTGGTTGGCGACGTCGAGCACCACCTCGGCGGCGTCGGACTCGGCGAGCACGCCGTCGGCGTGGACCAGCCCCGCACAGGCCAGGGCGGCTTGGGTTGTAGTGTAGAGCAGAATCATCAGGGATCTCCGAGCAGGTCGAGGGCGTCCCGGACTTGAGCATGCCCGATCTTGAGGAGGAAGTCCGATCGTCTTCCGTAGCTCTTGTTACCCAGGACGAAGAAGCGGGGCTCGGGGCTCAGGAGGGTCTCGGCTCCCTGGGTGGGCTGATCGAGGCAGTCCCCGCCATCACCGGAGGACGCGAGCAGGGCCGCGGCCAGCCTCATCGGGCCCTCAGAGCCCCAGCAGACGTGGAACTGTAGCTCACGGGACAGGCGGTGATCGGGACGGAAGCCGGTGGCTGCGATCACCTGATCCACCTCGATCGAGCTCTGATCGGTGAGGGTGACCCGGGTGCCGGTGGGGCTGGTGAACATCCGATCGATGCCTGCGTTGGGGTGGTGGGTCACGCAGGGGTGATCGGGGGCGGAGCGGCCCAGCTCGTACAGCGCCCTGCGCGCGGGCAGGACGTCGTCTTCGGGGGAGACGAAGCTGGGCACCTCGTCCTGCAGGGTGACCCAGGTGATCTCGGGAGGGGGCTCCAGCCCGAGCAGATCCGAGAGCAGGGTCACCGCGCTGGCGCCGGCCCCGACCAGCATGACCCGGGCTCCGGCGAGATCGTCGACCCGCGCCAGCCCCAGCCGCAGCCGGCCCGCGCGCATCGCGGCCTCCTCTCCGGGTGCGGCCAGGCCCCCGGTGCCCGCGGGCGCTGGATCCCCGAACACCCCTGTGCAGTCGAAGACCGCGTCGGCGTGCTCGACGTCGGTGCCGTCCGGGGTCTCGACGATGAGCCGGAAGGGCTCCTTGGCCCGGGAGCTCGAGCCCAGCGCCTGGCCCTTGAGGACCCGGGTCCGGCCGATCTGCAGCACCCGGGTGTGCTCCCGGACCACCAGGGTCGCTGCCAGGGGCTCGAGGTAGGACGCGACGAGCTGTGCGCCGGTGGGGTAGCCCTCTGGATCGGGGAGGGAGGCTCCGATCCGGGCCAGGCCTCGCTCGGTCACCGCCATGGACCACGGCGTGAACAGGGTGACGTGGCCCCAGCGGCGCACGTGGGCCGCGATCCGCTCAGCCTCGTAGACGATCGCCTCGTGACCTCGTGCGATGGCCTCGGTGGCGGCCTCCAGGCCCACCGGTCCCCCCCCGATCACTGCGATGCGCATATGCCCTCCTCACCAAAGGCCCCGACGCTGACCAGGGTCCTTTACCCACAGCCGGTGTTACGGCACGCCGATGGTTGTCCTCGGCATCGAGTCCAGCTGCGACGAGACCGCAGCCGCGGTGGTGGGCCCCGACAAGGTGCTCTCCGACGTGGTCCACTCGCAGCAGATCCACGCAGACTACGGGGGGGTGGTGCCTGAGCTGGCGGCCCGGGCCCACGTGGAGAAGCTCGGGGTCGTGGTCCGGGCCGCGCTCGAGCGGGCGTCGGTGCAGCGCCCCGACGCGGTGGTGGCCACCGCCGGCCCCGGGCTGATCGGGGCGGTGCTCACCGGGCTGGCCTGGGGCAAGGCCCTGGCCCTGGGGTGGGGGGTGCCGTTCCTCGGGGTGAACCACCTGGAGGGTCACCTGCTCTCGGCCCTGCTGGAGGAGGAGCCTCCGACCTGGCCGTTCCTCTCCCTGGTGGTCAGCGGAGGGCACACCACGCTGTATCGCTGTGATGCGCTGGGTAGCTACGTCGTCCTGGGTCAGACCGTCGACGACGCCGCCGGAGAGGCGTTCGACAAGACCGCCCGGCTGATGGGGCTGGGCTACCCCGGCGGGCCGGCCATCGATCGGCTGGCGGCCCAGGGGGATCGCGCTGCGGTGTCGCTGCCTCGCCCTGATCCTGGGGCGCTCGACTGGTCGTTCTCGGGCTTGAAGACTGCGGTGCGCAACCACGTGCGATCCCCCGAGCGGGCCGCCGACGCAGACGTGTGTGCGTCGTTTCAGGCCGCTGTGGTCGACTGCCTGCTCGATCGGGTGGTGCGGGCGTCGGAGCAGACCGGGATCACGTCGCTGGCCATCGCCGGCGGGGTCGCAGCCAACAGCGAGCTCCGCGATCGGGTCTCGCAGCTGCCCTGGCCCACCTTCATCCCACCGCGCGCCCGCTGCACCGACAACGGAGCGATGATCGCCAACGCAGGCCGGCTACACCTGCTCGCCGGTCGGCTCGATCCCCCCGACGTCGGGGCGAGGCCCGGGTGGCAGGTGGGCGTATGAGATCCACCGATCTGGGCGCCGATCCAAGGGCTGAGCTCCGGGCCCTGGAGCAGCGGGCCCGCAGGCGCTTCGGGCAGCACTTCCTCAACGATCTCGACGTGGTCCAGCGGATCGTCCGGGGGGCCCGGATCCAGCCGGGGGATCGGGTGGTGGAGATCGGCCCTGGGCTAGGGATCCTCACGGGCGCCCTGCTCCGGACGGGGGCCGAGCTGCAGGTGGTGGAGCTCGATCGGGATCTCGCGGCCTACCTGGCGGATCGGGTCCCGGGGCTGACGATCCACCAGGCTGACGCGCTGCGGATGGACTGGGCTGGGATCTGCCCTGGATCCGGCCACAAGGTGGTGGCCAACCTCCCCTACAACGTCGGGACCACGGTCACGATGCAGCTGCTTCGGCGGCCCCGGACTTTTGCGTCCGTCACCGTGATGCTCCAGCTCGAGGTGGTGCAGCGCATGCTGTCCGAGCCTGGATCCAAGGTCTATGGGGCGCTGTCGGTCGAGGTCCAGGCCCGGGCGCGCCCCACCTTCATCCTCGGCGTCGATCCCTCCCGGTTCGTGCCCGCGCCCAGGGTCCACTCAGCGGTGGTCCGGTTCGAGCTGTACCCTGAGCCCCGGGTCGGCGCGGTGGCCCCCGAGGCCTTCGACGCGGTGGTCCGGGCGGCGTTTGCTCAGCGGCGGAAGACCCTGCTCAACGCGCTCGGGGCCCGGTTTGGTCGAGGGCGTGCGGGGGACGCGCTCGACCGAGCCGGGATCGGTCGTGGGCTCCGGGCGGCGCGGGTGGATCTGGGGGGCTACCGCAGCCTGGCCGAGGCCTTGGCCGACGAACCCCAGGGGTGAGGTGCGCTGGGGGAGCGCTGTGCAGGCGGCCCCGTGGGATCGGCCCGGGGGGGCCGGGCACAGGCGCTGTGTGGGGCCGGACGGGGCTCGATCGAGCGCGCCTTGGGTGTGCTGGGCTAGATTCCCCGGACCACGCAGCGCGAGGGACATCGTGCGGATCATCTCCACCGGCATGACCGATGTGGGCCTCAAGCGGGGCCGCAACGAGGACAACTACCTCATCAACGAAGAGCTGAACCTGTTCGTGGTCGCCGACGGGATGGGGGGGCACGCAGGCGGTGAGTACGCCTCTGCGATCGCGGTCAACACCGTGGAGGAGATCGTCACCTCCCTGGAGGTCGACGGGATCGAGGTGACCGACTCGACGGATCCAGTCGAGATCGCTCGCCACAAGCTGATCCATGCCATCCGGCTGGCGGGCAAGCGGATCTTCGACAAGGCCAAGGAACAGCCCGAGTACCACGGCATGGGCACCACCGCGGTGGTCCTGCTGGTCGAGGGCCACAACGCGTTCGTGGCCCACGTCGGCGACAGCCGGCTGTACCTCGTCCGCGGGGGTCGGATCGAGCAGGTGACCGAGGATCACTCGCTGATCGCAGAGAAGATCCGCCACGGGCTGATCACCCCGGAGGAGGCCAAACACCATCGCATGCGCAACGTGATCACCCGCTCCCTGGGCTACCAGGAGGAGGTCGAGGTGGATCTCCAGGTGCGGGCCGTGCGCCCTGGAGATCAGTTCCTGCTGTGCAGCGATGGGTTGTCGGGGCTGGTGCAGCCCGAGGAGATGGCGGAGGTGGTCTCACAGCACAGCCCACAGGAGGCGGCCCGCCAGCTGATCGGCCTGGCCTGCGAGCGTGGAGGTGACGACAACATCACCGCGATCATCGCCCGGATGGAGGAGGGCACGTGAGCCGGAGGCGGCACCCTCCGGCGCCGAGGGATCCCCGGATGGAGCGTCCCCGGGAGTCCGAGCTCGGGGCGACCCTGCTGATGATCCCTCAGGTGGCGAGCGAGCCGGTCCAGGTGGTGAACCTCGGTGGGCCCCGGGCGAGGGGCTGGCGCTGGGTCACCGCGGGGCTGGCCACCCTGGTGGTGGTGCTGGGGGTGGCCCTGAGCCTGACCTGGCCCCGGGCGTCGGCCTACAGCTCGATGATGGAGGAGAACTTCGCGCTCAAGGCCAGCCTCGAGTCCATCGAGCGCAAGATGACCGAGGTCGATCGGATCTTGCTGCGGATGCGGCTGTACGACGCTCAGCTCGAGTCGCTGGGGGGGGCCGGTGGGGATCATGGCCCGCTGCCCGAGGGGGCCCCGATGGCCGGAGACGGCTTGGATCGGCTGGTCGGGGGTGAGCCGCTGATGCCCTACGACAGCGAAGAGGAGCAGCGGATCAGGCCCGCCGCGGTCTGGGCCCGGGGGATCGAGGCGAGGGCCTCGACCTTCCTGCGGATGTTCGCCTCGGTGGAGCCCGACCTGACCGTCCTGGTGGAGGAGATGGAGTCTCTCGACGCGCTGGACCGGGCGCTGCCCTCGTTTTGGCCCGCTGCGGGCTTCATGACCTCAAGCTTCGGCTGGCGGCGCAACCCTATGGGCTACCAGTGGCGCCACCACAGCGGGGTCGACGTGGGGGGGCAGATCGGCGATCCTGTCTGGGCGGCGGCGGCGGGCACGGTGGTGTATGCAGGCTGGAACGGCAGCTACGGCAAGGCAGTGAAGATCGATCATGGCTTTGGGGTGGTTACCCTGTACGCCCACTGCTCGCAGCTGCTGGTGGAGGAGGGTCAGCGGGTTCGTCGGGGTCAGCGGATCGCCCTGATCGGAGACACAGGCCGGAGCACAGGGCCTCACCTGCACTTCGAGGTGCGCCTGGACAACAACGCCGTCGATCCCCTCGACTACCTCCCCCGCCGTCGGGGCTGGGTCCCACCTTGGCGCTCGGGCGCTGGGGATTAGGCTTCCCCGTGCTCTACACATCACCGCCACTCTGCCGGGGCGACCTTCCTTTGGAAGGAAAGCTCGTCTCTGTATCAAGCGCCGCCGGGCTCGCGAGGCTACGTTCGCTCGGCCACGGTGCCCCCGGGAACTGAAGATGTTTGATGCCCTCACGAACATGACCAAGCGAATCTTCGGCGACGCCAACGATCGCGAGCTGAAGAAGCTGCAGCCCATGGTCCAGCGGATCAACGACCTCGAGCCCGCCTGGGAGAAGCTCTCGGACGCTGAGCTGTCCGCGAAGACCGCAGCGTTTCGGGAGCAGCTCGACAACGGAGCGACCCTCGACGATCTGCTGGTGGAGGCCTTCGCCACGGTCCGGGAGACGGGGCGCCGCCTGATGTCGATGCGCCACTACGACTGCCAGCTCATCGGTGGCATAGTGCTGCACCAGGGCAAGATCGCCGAGATGAAGACCGGGGAGGGCAAGACCCTGGTGGCCACGCTGCCGGTCTACCTCAACGCGCTGGGCGGGGGCGGGGCCCACGTCGTCACGGTCAACGACTACCTGGCCGAGCGCGACGCTGACTGGATGCGGCCGATCTATGGGCACCTCGGGATGAGCGTGGGCACCATCCTCCAGGGGGAGCGCAACGATCGGGTCAAGCGCGAGGCCTATGCCTGCGACATCACCTACGGCACGAACAACGAGTTCGGCTTCGACTATCTGCGCGACAACATGAAGTTCCAGATCGAGCAGATGGTCCAGCGCGGGCACAGCTTCGCCATCGTCGACGAGGTCGACTCGATCTTGATCGACGAGGCGCGCACGCCGCTGATCATCAGCGGCCCGATGAACGCCAGCGTCGATCTGTACAACATCATCGACTCGGTGGTGCCGCTGCTGCAGCGCGAGGTCGACTTCATCGTCGACGAGAAGGGCAAGTCGGTGACCTTGACCGACGAGGGCATCGAGAAGATCGAGCTCAAGCTTGGGGTCGACAACCTCTACGATCCCCACAACATGGAGATCCTCCACCACGTCAACCAGTCGCTCAAGGCCCACTACCTGTTCAAGCGCGATCGTGACTACGTGGTCCGGGACAACGAGGTGGTGATCGTCGACGAGTTCACCGGTCGCCTGATGCACGGCCGGCGCTGGTCCGATGGCCTGCACCAGGCGGTGGAGGCCAAGGAGAAGGTCAACGTCCAGCAGGAGTCCCAGACCTACGCGACGATCACGTTCCAGAACCTGTTCCGGATGTACGACAAGCTCGCGGGCATGACCGGGACCGCCGCCACCGAGGCTGCGGAGTTTGCGTCGATCTACGATCTCGACACCCTGGTGATCCCGACCAACCGTGAGATCGCCCGCATCGATCACGACGACATCATCTACAAGACCCAGATGGAGAAGTTCCGGGCGGTGGTGGCGGAGATCGAGGAGCGCAACCGCAAGGGCCAGCCGGTGCTGGTCGGCACCACCAGCGTCGAGCGCTCTGAGATCGTGGCGAAGCTGCTCGAGCGCAAGGGGATCCCCCACGAGATCCTCAACGCAAAGAACCACGCCCGGGAGGCCACCATCGTGGCCCAGGCCGGCCGCAAGGGCTCGGTCACGATCTCCACCAACATGGCGGGTCGGGGCACCGACATCAAGCTGGGTGGCGATCCTGAGAACCTTGCAGGCAACGAGTACGATCCCGAGACACACCCCGACGAGTACGCCAAGGCGCTAGCGGTCTTTGAGGAGCAGTGCCGGCTCGAGAAGGAGGAGGTGCTGGCGGCGGGGGGCTTGTTCATCGTGGGCACCGAGCGCCACGAGTCACGGCGGGTCGACAACCAGCTGCGGGGCCGCTCGGGCCGCCAGGGCGATCCCGGAGGATCTCGGTTCTACCTGTCGCTGGAGGATGATCTGCTGCGGATCTTCGGCTCTGATAAGATCACCGTCTGGATGGAGCGGATGGGGCTCGAGGACGACGAGCCCATCGAGCACCGCTGGATCACCCGAGCGGTCGAGAACGCGCAGATCAAGGTCGAGGGGCACAACTTCAACATCCGGAAGAACCTCCTCGAGTACGACGACGTGATGAACTACCAGCGCAAGGGGGTCTACGAGATCCGCAGGCGCGCCCTGGCCGGGGAAGATGTCGTCGAGATGGTGCAGGAGTCGATCGGCAACATCGTCCAGGACGTGATGGACGACTACCTGATCGAGGGGCTACACCCCGAGCACTGGAACATCTCGGGGATGCGGGAGAACCTCAGCCGGGTGTTCGGCATCGAGTGGGAAGAGTCCGACGACACGCTGCGGGACTTCTCCCGCAACGAGCTCCGGGCCCGGATGCGGGACGACGCGCTCGCCCGGCTTGAGGCCGTGATCGAGGACATGGGGGAGGACGTCTTCAAGGAGTATGCGCGCATGCTCCTGCTGCAGTTCACCGACAGCCTGTGGAAGGATCACCTGTTGGCGCTGGATCGCCTGCGCCAGGGGGTCGGACTGCGGGGCTACGGCCAGCGCAACCCGCTGCTCGAGTACAAGCGCGAGGCGCTGCAGATGTACCTCATGATGTCGGCGATGCGCGACGAGATGCTGATCAACCGCCTGTTCAACACCGAGGTGGAGCTGGCTCAGGCCGCCGCTGAGGTCCCGAGCAAGCGGACCGCTCGCCGCCTCGAGAAGGGCACCTTCAAGCCCGCGGGTCAGGTGCTCTCCGGCGTAGCCGCGGCGGCGTCCGCCTCCGCCCCCACCCCGCTGCCTCCGCCCCCAGCCGCACCCCAGATCAAGCAGCCCGAGGCCGGCGACGAGGCGCGCTTGTTTGCTCACCAGTTCGGCCTGCGCCGCAACGATCCCTGCCCCTGTGGCTCGGGTCGGAAGTTCAAGCGCTGCTGCTACGACGCCAGCTGGAAGCCTCCTGTGGAGGAGGCCCCCGAGGGCGCCGACGGGGGGGTGGATCCCGAGGCGAGCAGCGGCGCGCTGGCTGCGTCCGGAGCCGACGCACCGGCTCGGGAGCCCGGGGCCGGCGCGGAGCCCGGGGCCGGCGCAGAGCCCGGGGCCGGCGCAGAGCCCGGGGCCGGGGCGGAGCCCGAGGCCGGCGCGGAGCCCGAGGCCGGGGCCGGGGCGGAGCCCGGGGCCGGGGCGGAGCCCGGGGCCGGGGCGGAGCCCGGGGCCGGGGCGGAGCCCGAGGCCGGGGCCGGGGCGGAGCCCGAGGCCGGCGCGGAGCCCGGGGCAGCCGGGGCCCCGTCCCCCGCGACCTGACTGATCGAGGACGCCGGCTCTCGGGGCCGGGACCGTCGCCTAGGCCGTGGCGGGGCTGCCGGTCACTCCGGCGCCGCCCCCCCGCCCTCGCCCCGGGCCCGAGCCCGGTGGCTTCCAGCCCGACGTCCGGATCCGTCGGTGGATCACCGGGGGAGCCCTTAAGCACGCCCTCCGGATCAGCCCTTCACCGGGTCTTCGGCGGTGGTAGCCCCAGCTCCCTCCCTGTGCTAAAGCCCGTTCCGCGCCCTG
>DRPG01000609.1 GCA_011376105.1 Deltaproteobacteria bacterium | reverse complement strand
GGTGGAGCACCCAGGAGATCGCAGCCCGGCGCTCAGGGCCCAGGCTCGGGGATCAAGCTCGGGCCCCAAGCCCAGCGCTCCAGGCTCCAGGCTCCAGGCTCCAGGCTCCAGGCTCAGGGCCCGGGCTCGAGCCACGGGGGCGGGTGGTGTAGACAGGGGCTAGAGTGGGCCGAAGACCCCAAGCCCCGGTTGCCCGATGGCCCGTCCCTCCACTGCAGCGCTCTTCACCGTGATCTTGCTCGCCGCCTCGTGCGACGGCGGCGACACGACCCCCACCGACAAGACGGGCGAGACCAGCCCGACCGACACGGGTCCGACCGACACGGGTCCGACCGACACGGGTCCGACCGGCACCGGCACCACCGACACCGGCCCCGATCTGACCTGCGCCGGGGACGAGTGGCTGGCGGGGGGCTTCTGGGACTTCGACGCGTCGTTCTCGGGCCCGTCGATGCTCGCGACCTCGCTGTCGCTGGACGCGCTGGGTGCTCCGGTGCTGCTGCTCAACCAGCTGGGCCCCGGCAATGCGCCGAGCAGCCTGACCCTGCGGTGGCGCGAGCCCACGGATCCCGACGGAGAGCTCCCCCGGATCTTCGACTGGGCAGGGCTGCCTCCGGGCACAGGCACAGGCACAGGCACAGGCGCAGGCACAGGCGCAGGCTGGCTGCCCCTGGGCCGGGTCCTCGAGGAGACCTCTGAGGGCTCTCTGGTGGGCGGGCAGCTGCACGACGGCACCCGCACGATCCCGTTCGCCGCCCGGATCGATCGGAGCGCCGGCTCGATCGAGCCCTGGATCCTGGACCCCGACGTGGCCTCGGGCAGCGTCACCGCAGGCCCGGTGTTCACCGCGGAGGGGAGCTGGTGGCTCGGGGAGATCACCGAGCCGGGTGGCGTCAGCGAGATCGTCGTGTGGCGGATCGACGCCGGCGACGTCGTGAGCGAGGAGCTGCGCTACACCTCTCTGAGCACGCCGGGATCAGGCGAGATGGTGCCCGGCGCGCTGGCTGTCGCCGACGATGGTCGGGTCCTGGTCGGGGGGGGCGCCCGCTCGCCCGTGGTCGCCGAGCAGGGGGCCTTCCTGCTCGCGGGGGGCGTGGGCGGCTTCACCGAGCTGCTCGCCATGCCCTCCTCGGAGACCTCCGGGGTGCCCGGTGCGATCCTCGCCGCTGGATCCCGGGCCGATCGGCTGGCCTACGTGTGGGGCGGCCTCGCAGATCCCGCAGATCCCGCAGATCCTTCCTGGCGGCTGTACGACGGCACCCTCTCCGATCCGGCCTCGGCTACCCTGGCGGACGAGGACACGACCGGAGAGACGGCGGCGCCGATGGCGCTGTCGCTGCACCCCAGCGGGGCGGTGTTTGCGTCGGGGGGCTGGGTGCGGGCAGACGGCAAGCCTCCTGCGCCCTATGTCCGCATGGGGGTCGACGGCAGCTACACCACCACCTTCGCCGCCCCTGGACCCAACCCCGGCTGGATCAACGTGGTGGACATCACCGACGACGGGCTGCCCTGGGCGCTGTGTGTCTACTCCTCCGACGGGGTCGCCACCGACGAGATCGTGATCCTCGAGATGGTGTGTCTGCTCTGAGCTGCTCGTCCCGGAGGGTGGGGCCCGGGGGCCCGAGCGCGGCGACGAGCGCCGGGAACAGGCTGACGATCAGCAGCCACGGTGGCTGTGGGGGGCTGGGATCGTCGCATGCTGTTGGCTATCTAGCCAGATATCTCCCCTGCCATGGGAGCACACACCGTCATCGTCGGGGCCGGTGCGTCCGGCTCCGTGATCGCCGCCCGCCTGTCTGAGCGCTCGGATCTGTCCGTGCTGTTGCTCGAGGCCGGTCCGGACTACCCTCCGTCCGTCGAGCTGCCGGAGGATCTGGCGGACGGCACCCGGAACTCGATGTCCGACCATGACTGGGGCTACCGGCACCGGCCCACCCGGGCCATGCCCGTCACCTTCCCGATGCCCCGGGGGCAGGTGGTGGGGGGCAGCTCTGCGGTCAACACCTGCATCGCCCTGCGGGGGCACCCCGCGGACTACGACGCCTGGGCGTCCGCGGGGCTGTCGGGCTGGGGCTGGGCCGACTGCCTGCCTGCGTTCGTCCGCCTCGAGCGGGACCTCGATCTGCCGTCGGCGCCCTACCACGGCGCCGACGGGCCGCTGCCGGTGCGCAGGCACCCGTTGTCGGAGCTGGTGCCCTGGCAGGCCGCCTTCCTCGACGCGTGTGCTGAGCTGGGCTTTGCCCCCTGCGAGGACACCAACCAGCCCGGGGCCACCGGCTTTGGCTGCCACGCGATGAACAAGCTCGATGGGCGACGGATCAGCGCCGCTGAGGCCTGGCTGACGGCCGAGGTGCGGGCCCGGGAGAACCTCACGATCTGGGATCGCACCCTGGTCCATCGCCTGGTGATCGAGCGCGATCGGGTGGTGGGGCTACAGATCGAGCGCGACGGCGAGCTCACGGGGCTGCCCTGCGATCGGGTGGTGCTGTGTGCGGGGGCCCACAACACCCCGGGGATCCTGGTGCGCTCTGGCCTGGGGCCCCGGGCGGATCTCGAGCGGCTCGGGATCCCGGTGGTGCGGGAGCTGCCGGGGGTGGGGGCCACCCTGCTGGATCATCCGGGCAACGCCCTGTTCTTCCTGCCCCGGGGTGGGCTGGAGGTGACGCTCACCGATCCCCTGATCCAGACTGTGTTGCTGGCCAAGATCGGAGATGGTCCCTGGCACAACGACGTCCAGATCCAGGCGGGCTCGATCGTGCCCACGGAGTGGGGCACCTTTCGGGCGGTGACCCTGATGGTGAGCCTGTGCAAGCCCAAGAGCGCCGGCTCGCTGCGGATCGTCTCCACCGATCCCC
>DRPG01000608.1 GCA_011376105.1 Deltaproteobacteria bacterium | reverse complement strand
ACACCCAGCGTGGCTCGCTGAAGCGCGCGGTGTGCAGCCGAGGGAGGTGCTCGACCTGGTCCACCGCAGAGAACGGCCTGGCCTCGACGACGACCTCGTCCAGATCGTCGGCCTCATCCAGTCCCAGCAGGGCGATGTCCCCGGTCTCTACATCGTGCTGCAGCGTCCAGTCGTACCGCCTCGCCTCGATGTAGATCGTCGAGCTGGTGCCACCGATCTCCCACAGCGCCAGCCGTGCTCGGGCGTCGAGCTGATCGGTCGTGTTGAGGAGCTCGAGCACAGCTGACTGCACGTTCCGAAGATCGAGCGCCTGCTCGCCGGTGCCCGCGGTGCTCAGCGGAAAGGTCTGCTCGGCCGGTCGGGGAGCTCCCCCGACGCCCTCCAAGCTCAAGGTGATCGCAAACTGAGCCCGGATCCTCGGGGACAGGCCGACGGCGCGGATCCCTCCCAGGCGCTTCACGTGGACCTGAGTGCCTGACCGCAGCGGCTCGCCGGCGGCGTCCTCGAACCGCATCGAGCGCACCGGGAAGGGCACCCTCCCTTGGAGCATTCCCCGCTCGAACACCAACGTGATGGGGAGGTAAGCGGGAGACTCGGCCCCCATCTCGACGATCGAGATCCGGGTCTCGCCACCGATTGTCTCGACCGAGGTCTGCCAGCGGGGATCTTCGGGAGCGCCCGCCTGCACCAGCGCTGAGCTGCTGACTGAGACGGACCCTGCCCGGCGACGATCTCCCACGGTGAGCCGGATCTCCAGATCGGGTGGGACGACCCGGATGTCTTCCTGGAAGACCACCTCGCCGTCGATGCGCGAGCGCACGGTGAGCGAGCCGGTGTCCCCCGGGCCTGCTGGCCGCCACCCTCCTGTCCCCCGGACCTCGAACGAGAGGGTTTCTTTCTGCCAGCCAGCGTGGCGGACCAGGCTCGGCATGCCCCGCCAGGCGGTCCGGGAGGTGGTCACAGTGTCGAAGCGCTGTCCCCGGAGCGCGAAGATCGCCGAGGCGTTGTCATCGTGATCTGCGACGATCCGGACCCGACCCGACGCGGTGTCCAGGAGCAGCTCGCCGTCCACCTTGATCAGACGACGCTCGAGCAGCGAGACGCCGAGATCGGCCCAGTCCCCTGTGGGCTCGCTGCCTGTGGGGAGCGCAACGATCAGCTCAGGCTCCCTCCGGCGTGCCGAGCCCGTCGCGACGAGCTCCCAGCGAGCGGTGTGCTCCGTGGAGCGGAAGACCCAGGGTAGCGGACCGAGGGGGTTGCTCCCCGGGAGCATCGTCTCCAGCGTGCCCCCCCTGCGGGTCGCAGCGATCAGGCTCACCTGCCCCCCTGCAGGGACGCCGCTAAGCTGTGCGTTTCCCTGGTAGGACCAGCGGTCTTCGCCGGATCGACACAGCAGGCCGGCCTGTGCGGTGTCTCCATCCTCTGTGCGGAGCCGAAGCTGGATCCGGCTCCCCTCAGGCAGGGGACGCCCTCCAAACGCTGCGCGCAGGTGGTCTCCGGAGAGGTTCGCCGAGACATCCAGGGAGCGGATCAAGCGCGCACGCTCTTTGCTGAGCACGATCTGAGTGATCAAGCTCAACCTCCTGCCCCCCCCCGAAGCGACGCGCGCCACGTCGTTCATCAGTCCTCTGAGCAGCGCCTCAGCGGACTTATCGGAGACGACCAGCGGGAGGCGATCTCGCCAGCGGGGTTCATCGTCGTCCAGCGAGGGGATCGGGGGGCGGTCGGGATCGGTGAGGAGGCGCCGCAGCGACCAGGCGCGCCCGACGAGCTCCCCCACGAGCCGGTGCACGATCGGCTCGCGCAGCGAGGACGAGAGCCGGTGCTCGTACCGTGCCGCGATCTGCTCGAGCGTTGCGACGTCTT
>DRPG01000607.1 GCA_011376105.1 Deltaproteobacteria bacterium | reverse complement strand
GTGGGGCTCGGGTGTGATCGGAGCGGGCTCGGGTGTGATCGGAGCGGGCTCGAGCCCGGTCCCCGGGATCGTCTGCAGCGGGGACTGGGGGGGCTCCAGCGGGGCCAGGCTGGGCAGCGGGAGCTCGGAGGGCTCGACGGGCTCGAGCGGCTCGACGGGGCGCTGGGAGATCATCCACAGGCCGAGCAGGGCCACAGAGGAGACGAGCAGGGCCGCGGCAGCGATCCAAGCGCCCCGGCGCGACGGCTGCACCGGATCCCCGTGGAGGTTCTGGACCAGGGACAAGACCTCGACGTTGTCTTCGTCCATCGACAGCAGGCGGTTGAACAGCCGCAGGGCCGCGAGGTGATCCCCCTCCTCCAGCAGGCGGGTGCCCTCGGCCACCAACACCTCGCGCAGGTGAGCCTCCAGGCGAGCCTCGTAGGCCTCCGGCTCGTCGAGGAAGGCCTGCAGGCGCCAGCTCGGATCGGACGGCTCGATCCGGGCCTCGACCAGGCACGCAGAGAGGTGGCGCTCCACGTCGGACGCGGTCACGTACCGATCGTCGGGGCTGGTCGCCATCAGCCGCTCGATCACGTCGGCGAGCGAGGCGGACATGGTCGGGGTGAGATCGCTGACGTTGGGGCGGTTGCCCTCGATGACGTTCTTCAGGATCAGGCTCGGGTTGCTCCCCGAGAACGGCAGGTGGCCGGTGACCAGGTAGAACAGCACCGTGCCCAGGGCGAACAGATCGGAGCGGAGATCGAGCTCGGCCTCGACGGCCTGCTCGGGGCTCATGAACGCAGGCGATCCCACCAGCGCGCCGGTCATCGTGACGTGGGACTCGTCGAGGAACCGCGCGATCCCAAAGTCCATCAGCTTCACGGTGCCGTCGACGCGGACCATGATGTTGTCCGTCTTCAGATCCCGGTGGAGGATCCCCTTGGTGTGGGCAAACGCCAGGGCTCGGGCCACGTGGATCCCGATGATGGCCACGACCTCCGATGGCAGCCGGCCACACCGGTGCAGCAGGCTGGTGAGCGTCTCCCCCTCGACGAACTCGGTCACGATGTAGCAGTCGTTGGCCTCGTCGCCGGAGTAGTCGAAGATCTCCAGGATGTTGTCGTGCCGCAGGCGCTCCACCGCCCTGGCCTCCCGGGCGAACCGCATCCGGTTGCGGGCGGAGGAGGACAGGTGGGGGTGCAGCACCTTGATCGCCACGTCACGATCGAGGGTGGAGTGGCGTCCCCGGTACACGGTGGCCATGCCGCCCTCGCCGACCTTCTGGAGGACCTCGTATTTATCGAGGGTGGTGCCGATCAATCGACCACCAAGAGGAAGGGTTCGGGGGGATGGACGGACTATAACCGGTGCCGGTGGCTCTGCGGCTCACAGGGCACCGCGACCGCTCGGGGGGATCAGCCCCCGATCGTGGAGGATCCCGAGGATGGTGGCCGCCGTCTCCTCGACGGCCTTGCCGGTGACGTCGATCACCGGCCAGTCCCGGTGGGCCCGGAACAGCGCGTCGGCGTGCTCGAGCTCAGCGAGGATGTAGTCCATGTCCGAGTAGTTGACGTGGCGTGCGACCCCCATCGCCTTGATCCGGGCCTGGCGGATGCTCTGCAGCGCGTCGGCGTCGATGGTCAAGGCGAACACCCGGTGCTGATCGACGGACGCGAGCTGGGGCGGGGCCGGGCGATCGAAGACGATCGGGACGTTGCCGACCTTGTAGCCCTTGTGGGCGAGGTAGGTGGACAGCGGGGTCTTGCTGGTGCGCGACACCCCCACCAAGATGATGTCCGCCTCGTGCAGGACGCGGGGCTCCTTGCCGTCGTCGGCCTTGATCGTGAACTCGACCGCCTCGATCCTGCGGAAGTAGCTCTCGTCGGCCTGGTGCAGCAGGCCGGGCACCCCCTCGGGCTGCTGCTCGAGGTAGTCGGACAGCACCCCGAGGAGATCTTCGATCAGATCGAGGTGCACCACCCCACACTCGGCGGACAGCTCTGCGGCATAAGCCCGCATCTCCTGCGCCACCAGGGTGGTGACCACCGCCGCGCTCTGGCGGTGGGCGACGCGGAACCAACTCCTGAGCTGATCAGGGCGGGTGATGTGGGCATAGGTCCGGACGTGGACCAGGTGCCCCTTGAACTGCTGCAGCGCTGCACGCACCATCTTCTCGCCGGTCTCTCCGGTCCCGTCGGAGAGCACCAGGATCGGCTTGGGCAGGCGGGGGGCGCCGTCGTTCATGCCAGCCTCCACAGGGTGGGAGGAGGGCTTATCCGGCCAGGCGATGGAGTCTCAGCACGAGCCCCACATCTCCCTCCAGCTCGAGACGCCCGTCGAGGAACCCCTCCCGGGGATCGAGCTCCCCCCGCAGCAGCGCGTGGAAGTCCCGCGCTGAGCACGACAGACGACAGTCCGGGTGGGTGGTGATCCCCCGTTCGACCTGGAGCCGACCCCGGCGACGGGCCACCGTCCAGGTGCCCCCCCCCTCTCCCCGGATCTGGAACAAGACCGCCGAGCCGTCGGGCAGCGGGACCTGCGCTGGACGATCGGGGATGGAGGTGAAGAAACGCTCGAGCTGGGAGGAGACGACCACCACACCTCCAGACACAGAGAGTCTAGCCCCGGAGCGAGGGATGCGGCCACCCACGCGGTTCCCCTAAAGGATCCAAGCCCTCTGCCGTGGTAGGGAGAGACGAGGGGGGCAACGTGGACCCTGGATTCTACCACTTCGGCGTCCGGGAGGCCCTCGCCGTCTTGATCGCGGTGGTCATCATCGTCGACTGGGCCGCGGTCCGGTATCGAGCCCGGTGATCCGCGACCCCCGCCCGGCGGTCGCTTGCTCTGTGACCCTGTGTGTATACGCTTGACATGTGGTGCCCTGTCGGGCGCCGACTGACCCCAGTGGACAGGATCCCTTCCCATGGCCTTTGAGAACCCAACGGACACCGCGAGCGCGGACGTTCCCTCCACCCTCGACATCCCGGTGCTGGCGATCCGCAACACCGTGATCTTTCCGGTGCTCGCCTTCCCGATCAACGTGGGGCGCTCCAAGTCCGTCCGTGCCGTGGAGGAGGCACTGGCGACCGAGGAGAAGTACCTCGGGATCTTTGCCCAGCGCGATCCCAAGACCGAGGATCCCGATCCAAGCGATCTGTACCAGGTCGGCACGGTGGTCAAGATCCTCAAGATGGTGAAGGTGCCGGGCAACAAGCTCAACGTCATCATCCAGGGCCTGGCCCGGGCCCGGGTCGACGACTGGGAGGAGGACGGCCCCTTCCTCCAGGCGAGCCTCGAGACCTACCAGCCCGAGCCCCCCGGCCGAGACGCTGAGGGCCTGATGGACACGCTGCGGGAGCTGGCCCAGAAGATCATCGACCTGTCGCCCCAGATCCCGGCCGAGGCCAGCTTCCTGGTGCGCTCGATCGACGAGCCCGGCGTGCTGGCTGACATCGTCGCGAGCAACCTCAACATCCCGCCCGACGAGAAGCAGGATCTGCTCGAGACCTTCAACACCCACGAGCGGATGCAGAAGGTCATCGCCCTGCTCAACAAGGAGATCCAGGTCCTGGAGCTGTCCAACAAGATCCAGACCGAGGTCAAGGGCGAGATGGACAAGGCCCAGCGGGAGTACTTCCTCCGCGAGCAGCTCAAGGCGATCCAGAAGGAGCTCGGCGAGGTCGACGAGCGCCAGGAAGAGTTCGAGGAGATCAAGCGCGCCATCAAGCGCGCCAAGATGCCCAAGGAGGTCGAGGAGGTCGCGTTCAAGGAGCTCAAGCGCATGAGCCGCATGAGCCCCGGGGCGGCCGAGTACACCGTCAGCCGCACCTACATCGACTGGCTCTCCGAGCTGCCCTGGTCGATCTCGAGCAAGGACCGCCTCGACGTCAACGAGGCCGAGCGGATCCTCGAGGACGATCACTACGGGCTCGACAAGGTCAAGCAGCGGATCCTCGAGTTTCTCGCGGTGCGCAAGCTCAAGCAGGACATGAAGGGCCCGATCCTCTGCCTCGTCGGCCCCCCCGGGGTGGGCAAGACCAGCCTGGCGAAGTCGGTGGCCCGGGCGCTGGGACGCAAGACGGTGCGGATCGCGCTGGGGGGGGTGCGCGACGAGGCCGAGATCCGGGGCCACCGCCGTACCTACATCGGCTCGATGCCGGGCAAGGTGATCAAGGGCATCAAGAAGGCGGGCACCAACAACCCTGTCTTCGTCCTCGACGAGATCGACAAGCTGGGCGCTGACTACCGCGGCGATCCAAGCTCAGCGCTGCTCGAGGTGCTCGATCCCGAGCAGAACGACACCTTCAGCGATCACTACCTGGACGTGGCCTTCGATCTGTCGAAGGTGCTGTTCATCGCCACCGCCAACGTGCCCGACACGATCCCAGGCCCCCTGCGGGATCGGATGGAGATCATCCGGATCGCCGGCTACACCCACAACGAGAAAGAGCAGATCGCCAAGCGCTACCTGTGGCCCGAGTGCCTCGAAGATCACGGCCTGACCGATGAGATGGTCGAGCTCCCCCAAGAGACCCTGGACAAGGTGATCGAGAGCTACACCCGCGAGGCCGGGGTCCGCTCGCTCAAGCGAGAGCTGGCGGCGATCTGTCGCTGGACCGCCCGGGAGATCGCCAGCGAGCGCCGGGAGGCGGGCTTCCCCATCACGCCCGAGCTGCTCGAGGAGATCCGGGGCCCAATCCACTACTGGAAGGAGGTGGCCGAGCGCACCGCGGTGCCCGGTGTGGCCACCGGCCTGGCCTGGACCAGCTCCGGGGGGGAGATCTTGTTTATCGAGGCGACCAAGATGCGGGGCAAGGGCAGCCTGACCCTGACCGGATCGCTGGGCGATGTGATGAAGGAGTCGGTGAGCGTCGCTCGCTCCTTCATCCGCTCCTGCGCCGACGAGATCGGGATCGACGATCAAGACTTCGATACCCTCGATCTGCATGTGCACGTCCCGTCCGGGGCGATCCCCAAGGACGGCCCCAGCGCCGGCGTCACGATGATCACCGCGATCTCCAGCCTGCTCACCGGCCTGAAGGTCGATCCCACCATCGCGATGACCGGGGAGATCACCCTGCGGGGCGCGGTCCTGCCGGTGGGGGGGGTCAAGGAAAAGGTGCTGGCGGCTCACCGCGCTGGGATCAAGACCGTGATCCTGCCCGAAAAATGCCGCAAGGATCTGATCGAGGTCCCCGACGAGATCCAAGAAGCCCTGGAGTTTAGGTTCGTCAGCCGGATGGAGGAGGTCCTCGACATAGCCCTGGGCGCTGAGCAGCTGGCGGACGTCCGCAGGCGCCTGGCGCTGCGCAGGCAGCAGGAGGCCGCCGGTGGCCACGAGCAGCCCACCCCCCTGGCCTAGAACCCCCAGGGCTGCGCGCCCCAGGGCCGCTCTGGTGCTGCTCCCCCCGCCTGGGCTCGCTCTGGAGCTGCTCCCCTCGCCTGGGCTCCGTGGGCGCTCTGCTCCGAGGGAGCGCTCGCTGTGGCGCATCAGCGCCGAACCTCCGATCTCTCCGAAGAGCTGCTCGTCTTGGGCCTCTAGATCCGAAGAGCTGCTCGTCTTGGGCCTCTAGATCCGAAGGGCTGCTCGTCTTGGGCCTCTAGATCCGAAGAGCTGCTCGTCTTGGGC
>DRPG01000606.1 GCA_011376105.1 Deltaproteobacteria bacterium | reverse complement strand
GGATCGCGGTGGCTGGTCGGGCCGCAGCGCTCCACAGCGCAGGGATGGAAGGCAGGGGCGATGTCTGAGGTGCTCAACGTGCGGCTGAAGGTGCGGCCCGACGTGTTCTTCGTCCGGAGCGAGGATGGGGTCTGGCTGCGAAACAACGTTGGCTCGTTCTCGCTGCGGGGTGCGAGCGCATACGAGATCGTGCGCGTCTTGTTCTCGAGGCTGGATGGCTCGCGGACCCTCACGGAGGCCTGCGAGGATCTCGGGTCCCTCGATCCCCAGGCGGTCTATCGGCGGCTGGTGGTGCCGCTCATCGAGCGAGGCTTCGTCCGCGAGGTGGCCGAGGCCTCTCAGCTGTCGGACGAGCTGAGAGCACGGTTTCCGGAGCACGTCGCGTTCCTGGAGCTCTATGTCGACGATCCGGCGACCACCCTCGATCGGGTCCGCCACCAACCGATCGCGTGTGTGGGCTCGGGACAGCACCTCCGGGCCGCCACCGTCGCGCTGGCGGAGCTGGGCTTCGCTGATGTCCGGCTGTTCGCCTCCGAGGGGGATCCCGCGTCAGAAGTGCTGATGGTGTTGGTGGAGGCAGCACGACACCTCGATGGTGGAGCCCGGTGGTCGCTGCATGGTGTCCCAGGGCCGTTCGACCTCGAGGGCGTCATCGAGCAGGCCGTCGCCGAGCGTTCCGGGACATGTGTGGTCATCGCGACCGACACGTCGGCCCACGCCGATGTGCTGTCGCGCGCGAGCGCCTGTGCGTCCCGGGACGGTGGGCGAGCCGTGGTCATCGCCTCCGCAGGCAGGCGGGTCTGGGCGACGCCTGTGCTGAGTGCGGGGGGGGCATGCATGGAGTGCATCCAGCGGTCGCTACCCGACGATGGTGGTCAGCCCCCGGGCCCCGTGGCGATCTCCCTCGCTGCGTTTCAAGCAGCCCAGCGCTTGTTCTGCGCCCTCGCAGGTGATCCGGTGCCCCAGGATGCCGCGATCACCACCGTCGACGGCGACACACTGCAGATCCGGACCCACGAGGCGAGGCGGCACGAGGGTTGCTCGATCCACCGTGCACGGGCCCTGCGGTGGCTCTCGTCTGCGGATCGCGAGCATGGCCTGGAGGACATGGACTTCGTGCGCCCCGACATCTCCAGACCCGACGACGGCGACGTCATGGTCGCGCTCCAGGATCGCGTGGTCGAGGTGGTGACGGGGTGGACGGATCCCATCGCCGGGCCGCTGTATGCGGTCGGTGAAGAGGATCTCGACCAGCTTCCGCTCGCTGCCAGCCGGTGTCGGATCCGTGCAGGGGCGGGTGATCGGCCCCGCAAGGTGATCGTCGACTGCTATGGCTACAGCGCTCGAGAGACGCGCAACCAGGTGGTCCTCTTTGCGATCGAGCACCTCGTCGAGGGGCTCGTGCAGGGGTCGGCTGAGCGTGTGAAGCTCCAGGGGGTTGGGGCTGGCTGGTCGTTTGGTGAGGCGATCTATCGGGCGTTGGCCCGGGCTGCGATCCGGAGCGGAAAACGTCCAGGGGGTGTCACTGATCGCGGGCCGCTGACCCTCACCAAGGTGCCGGCACGCCTCGGGTTCCTGCACGATGCGCTGGTGGGATCGGGCGAGCTCACCGTTGCACGGACGGAGCTGTCCACTGGGCTACACCGTGTGGATCTGCAGGCGGCGGGTCGACACCTCGCCACGGGCGTGGGCGTGGGCCCGCAGGGGGCCCTGGAGCACGCCCTGTTGGGGGCCCGGCTGGGCGAGGTGTCCGCGGGGGGCCGTGGAGGGGCTGTGGTGGTCTACCCGGCGCCGACGGTGGAGCGATGGAGCCAGGTCGCGGTGACGCTGCTGGATCGGATCGGAGATGACCTCGTGCTCTTCTCCCTGCAGCACTTCCTCCCGTTCCTCGGATCCGAGCTGATCGTGATCGGAGTGGCCCCCGGGGGAGAACACCCATGAGCGGGGCAGGGGGGATCCCGCGGATCAAGGCTACAGAGGGGTGTGAGCCCCTCGCTGCCCTCGTGCGAGGGCGGCTCGCCGCGAGGTGGGGGGAGGTAGCTGAGCGCGGGGGGTCGGGGGCACTGTCCGTCTCCATCGGTGAGCTGGATCTGTTCGGACAGCGCCTCGGCGCGCGGAGCGGGGGGGGCACGATCCTCAGCGTCGCACACTGGCGAGCCTCGCTGTACGTGGGTCCGTTCTGGGAAGAGGGAGCTTTGGGCTGTCCGAGCTGTCTCCTCCGCAGGCTCGAGGTGTCGGGGGCCATCGAGAGCTACGGGAACGAGCGGCCGGTTCGGGTCGGTGACGACGGGCTCCGTGCCTGGGGGCCTGCGGCGCTGCGCATCGCGGCGGAGCTCGTGGTCGCACGGATCCTCAGGTGGCGCCTCGGAGGCGCGACGCAGACCGAGATCACGCTCTATCACCCCCGGCAGGGCACCACCGATGCCCGTGTGCTGATCCCCGACTCCATGTGCGGGCTGTGTGGGCCGGGGGCGTCGAGCACCCTGCCTAGGTTCGAGATGAGCACAGCCCCCCCGCCCGGTGGCACGCAGAGCCTGAGGGAGAGAGCCCTCGATCAGATCGAGCTCGATCACTACGTGTCGCCGCTGGGGCTCCTGGGCATGCCCCGCGTTGACCTGCAGAGTCCCTTTGGCGCGACCTCTCTCCAGCTGCCCTCGAGACTGCGCCCCCCCGAGCCTGCGATCGGGCGCGCCCGATCGTATGACCGGAGTCGATCGGCGGCGATCCTCGAGGGGCTCGAGCGCTACTGTGGCCTGCACCGTGGAGGTGCGCGCATCGTCGAGCGTGCACCCCACAGTGCGATGGGGGAGCGGGCGATCTGCCCGACCAGCATGGGGACCCACCCCGACTCATCCTATGCCGAGGCCGGGTTCCCGTACGTGATGTTCTCCGAGGCCATCGAGGTCGACTGGGTCGAGGCCTACTCCTTCGCGCACCAGGGGTCCCGCTGGGTGCCCGAGCGCGCTGCGTTCTGGGGGCCGCGCAGGGACGGAGAGCCTTCGTTCTTCTTCGAGACCTCCAACGGGTGTTCCCTCGGCAACTCCCTCGAGGAGGCCACCCTGCACGGACTCCGCGAGCTGATCGAGCGCGACTCCTTCCTGCTCACCTGGTACCGACGGCTGGCCCTCCCGGAGATCGACCTCAGCCGAGGAGGGGAGCTCGTCGCGTTGGTGCGTCGGTGCGAGCTCTTCACGGGGTTCCGGTTCCGTGCGTTCTGGTCGACGCTGGGCTTTGGGATGAGCAGCGTCTGGATCGTCGCGGTCGACGAGGACGGGACAGGTCCGTGCGTGCTCGCGGGTGGTGCTGCACACCCCGATCCGAGGAGGGCGATCGTCGGGGGGCTCTACGAGCTATGCGGCGTGGTCCTCGCCACGCTGCACCGCTATCCATCGATCCGTGAGCACGGGCTCGAGATGCTCCAAGATCCCACGCTGGTGCGGCGGATGGAGGACCACTCAGACCTGTCCTGCCTCCCTGAGGCGAGGGATCGCTTCTCGTTCTTGCTCGATCGCGACGAAGGGCCGGTCGACCTGCGGGAGCTGGCCCACGAGCACGCACCACGATCGATCCGGGAGCACCTCGAGGCCGTCACGGGTGCCCTCGGGGACCAGGGGATCGATGTGTTGGTGGTTGATCAGACCATGCCTGAGGTGTCCGGGGCTGGCTTCTGCTGCGTGAAGGTCATCGCGCCGGGCCTGCTGCCCATGACCTTTGGCCACGCAAACCGACGGACTGAGCACCTCCCACGATTAATGGATGTGGGTTCGCTTCCGTATCCGAGCATGCTCACCGCGGATGCAGAGGTCGGCCTCCATCCCCACCCGTTTCCCTGATCTCACCACCCTCGCAGGTCCTGTGCTGATGCATCGAGACGAGCATGACATTGCTGAGTTCACGGTCGACGACGCTCACAGGTTCGCGTGCCGGCTGCGTGGAGATCCGGGACAGATGGGTGACGATGTCCCCTCCCCGCGGGGGGTCGCCCAGTGGCCGGTCAAGGTCTACGAAGGCGGCGGGCGGATCCGGCTGCCTGTGCCTCTGCCGTGGTGGTCGCGCTCGACGGGGGTTCCGCCTGTTGATCCCGCGGTCAGGCTCTCGGAGCTGCTGTTCGATGCCGCTGGGATCACCCGTGCGATCTGGCGGCCGGGGGGCACGGCGATCAGCAGTCCGCAGCGCCCGGGCATGGTCTGGCCCGACATGCGGCTTGGCCACCGGCGCACCGTGCCGTCCGGTGGGGCGATGTATCCGATCGAGATCTACGTCGCCCGGCTCACCGGTGACATCGGCGTGTTCCATTATGATCCTGCACATCACGAGCTCGTGAACCTCGAGCATCCCGCCCCCCGGGGCGCCCTACAGCAGGCACTGGATCTCGACGGGGCGACGCATCCACTGTGGGTTGTGCTCACCCACCGGTTCGGCAAGAACACGTTCAAGTACGGAAACTTCGCCTACCGGCTGGGCAGCGCTGATCTCGGGGTCATCTGGAGTCGCCTGGTGACGCTCGGGGGACGCCTCTTCGGCGATGTCACCACCCACGTCGACTTCGACGATGCGGCCGTCGATCGAATGTGTGGCAACCACCCCCTCGACGAGGCTGCCTATCTGTTGGCCGGGTTTGGCGAGGCCGTCGCCGGCACTGCCGAGCGGGCCGCTCGGTCGGTCGCCCCCGAGCCCCCCGCCGTCCTCACCCGTGGTCCAGCGACAGCGTTGTCGCCGACCTTTGTCGCGATGCATCGGGCGGCGCGTGCTGCGGTGGGGCACGGGCGGGCTCGAGCCGGCACAGAGATCCAAGCCGATGTGGGGGCACCACAGGATCATGTCACCGGTGAGATCCAGCTGTCCATCCGTGAAGGCATGCAACCGCCTGGCCCTCGTGTGTTTGCCACCCGGAGATCGGGGGGGGCCTGCTTTGTCGAGACACCTGTTGCGTTCGACGTCTTCGAGACGGTGCTGGCTCAGACATGGGCAACCCTCGAGCTCCTCCGGCGGACCTACGCCGACGGTGATCCACCTGAGATTCAGCTCTTGTGCGCGCTCGATCGGGTCCCCTCAGTGCCAGCGGGCTGGTATCGCTACGACGCGACCTCGAGCCGTCTGGTACCAGCAGGAGGCTCGGGGACGCTGCCTCCGTCGAGGGTGCTCCAGGATGCTCTGCACGTAAAGACCGTGGATCTGGAGAGGAGTGCGTTCTCCATCCACTTTGCTGGGCTCCTCGATCTTCGTGGTCGGCGGCGGGGGGCCAGGGCGTATCGCTGCCAGCAGCTCTTCGTGGGTGCAGGGATCGAGGCAGCGACGCGCTGGAGCACCGCGTGTGGTGTAGGCAGCCACCCGCTGCATGGCTTCGACAGTGCGAGGATCGACCGCTGCTATGGGCTCGATCCAGGACGGTTCGGCGTGCTCGGTCAGGTCGCGGTGGGACACACACACTCCAACGGAACGCTGGAAGGCACGGTGGGTTGATGACGACGGCACAAGGGAAGCATGGCATCGTTGTGGAGGCGCACCCGCAGGTGGGCTTTCGCCCCTACGTCCTGTGGCGTCGGGGGACCCTGGCGTTCGACGACCTCAGGGTCGTGTCGATGGCCCAGACGTGGAGCGCCGTCGATGCGCTGGAGGCGGGACAGCTCGCCCACCGCGGTGTCGCTGAGCGCCTCTCTGAGCGCCTGCACGGCTTCGTGCCCGGGCTGGACGACGACGGGCGGCGGCTCATCATCCGGCTACGGCGCGACCTGCACAACGGGCGGCGGCTTGCACCGTGTGGGGTGTCCCTGGCGCAGACCCTGCTCGGACCCGACGATGCTGCGGCGTTGAGCGAGTGGAGCGAGGCACGGGAGCTCAGGGAGATCTCGTCCGCTCAGCTCGAGGCGGTGTACGAGCGCGAGCTCGAGGTCGCACGGCGCAGGATCAGCGAGATCGCGGGGAGCGAGGAGTTCCTCAAGGGCGTCCAGCTCTCGGGGCTGAGGCTGTTTCGGAGCGTGCTCGGCTATGTCGAGAGCACGCAGGGTACCTCGAGTCGATCGCGCGACAAGCGCGCTCGGAAGACCGAGTCCACGGTCGTTCGCTACGCCTACCGGATGGCGCTGCGCACCACTCCGTTTGCGTCGTTCACCGAGATCGGAGCGCAACCATGGCGCGTAGCCCCCACCCCCCCGGCGCCCCATGGCTCCAAACGCAGGCGGATCGTTCGCCTCAACCGGGGGTTGCTGGTCTGGATGGCGAGCGTGTTGGGGAGCGTCGAGGGAGCAGAGCGCTCGCTGCGCCTCCGCCTCAACAACACCATCGAGCGGGGCGAGGTGGTGGCTGCGTTCACCCGCGGCATGGACGGCGACGGCCGATCTTGTTGGAACGAACGCTTCGTCTCGCTGCCTGAGAGCAAGCCCCTGGCGCTGGTCATCGACAAGCTCCAGCAGGGGGCGGTGCCGCGGGTCCAGATCGTCGAGCTCTTGACCGGGCTCTCGCTGCCCGCCGATCGGGTGAACGCGTTCCTCGACAAGCTGGTCGATGTCGGCCTGCTCCATCAGGACTTCGATCTGCCCGATCAGATCGGAGACTATGCGCGCGCCGTCGCAGCCCGGATCGCGGAGGCTGGCTCTCCACAGGCGCAGCAGTGCGCTGAGATCTTCACGACCTTGGCCGACCTCGAGACCGGGTTCGGGGCCGCCCCGGCGGCGCAGCGCGTGGAGCTGATGGGGCGGATCTCCCAGGAGATCGAGCGGTTCACCGAGATCTGTGGTGTGTCGAGCCCCGCGGCCATCTCCGAGTCCCCGGTGTGGGAAGACGTCGGTGCATGCGGCGAGGCTCGATGCTGGGATCCGACCCTGCTCGAGCGCAACCACGCACACTTCTCGAGGCTCCAGCAGCTCGTTCCCTTATTCGACGACATGGTGCCGCAGCGCCTGGGGCTCTATCGGTGGTTCACATCGCGCTTCGGTGAGGACGGGCGGTGCGATGATCTGTTGAGGGTCTACCGCGAGTTCGCGTCACAGACCCCTGCGCAGATCTCCGCGGTGATGCAGGCCCTCGACGACCCCAGGGCAAGCACGATCGTCGAGCTGAGGGGGCGATTCTTGCGCCGGGTGTACGCCTCCCTCGAGGCGTCCGGCGATGTGTCGACGTTGTCCATCGACGAGGAGATCTTCGACGATCTGTTCCGGGAGTATGCACCGTGGGTGCCGCGCTGGGCCAGCGCTGCCTATTGGCTGCAGCTGGTCCCCGAAGCCTCCGGGCAGCCTGCATCGATCGTCGTCAACAACGTCGCGACGGGCCACGGCGTGTTCTTCTCTCGGTTCTGCGATCTGGTAGAGCCTGATGATGGGGGGTGGACCCTGGCGGCCGCCCTGCGCGGGGCGACGCTCCGCGAGAGCCCGCGACAGGCTGATCTTACTGCTGTGTTCGGGATCAACGTCAACCTGCATCCCAACCTGAGCCCGTTGGAAGTGGTCTATCCAGGATCGGTCGCGACCACCGATCGGGCGCTGACGATCCGCGATCTCGGGATCCGGGCGGATCGGAGCACATGTTCGCTGCAGCTCTATACCCGCGCGGACGGAACACCGATCGACATCGTCCCGCTGAACTTCCTGTTCCCGGCCGCAGCCCCCATGCTGTACCGGTTCTTGTGCACCCTCGGCACTTCTCACAACATGCGCATGCGGATCTGGGATCGTCTGCGGTGGACGATGGCAGCCCATCGCACAGAGTTCCCCCAGCTGCGCTTCGGGGAGCTGGTCCTCGAGCGGCGCACGTGGTTCATCTCTTCGCAGGAGCTGGCGTTCCTCGGGGATGGCACGCGTCTGCCCGATCTGGAGCTGTTGCGGCGTGCGGAGGCCTGGCGCCGTGACCGAGAGCTTCCGCGGGAGGCGTTCATCCGCGGAGCGGATCGGGCCGCACAGGCTCAGCACAGCGAGCACTGGGCCGATGTGACGCGCCAGTGGGCCCTCGAGGCCCGCAGCGCGCGCCGGAAGCCGCAGTACCTCGATTTTCACAATCCATTCTTGCTGCGCATCCTGGCCAAGATCGTGCGCACGTCGTCCGGTGGCGGTGTGTTCTTCTCGGAGTGCCTGCCCCCGACCTCCCTGTATGGGGGGGTGGGCGGAGCCACGGCTGCTGAGGAGTTTCTGGTCGAGTTCTCCTCGACGGACGACGCGGAGCCACGGCGATGACCTGGTCCTGTCTACACGTCTACTACGGCGAGCCCCAGGATCGACTGCTCTGCGAGGCGGTCGCGCCGCTGGTGCTCGAGCTGCGGTCGGGGCTCAGGGGCTGGTTCTTCCTGCGCTACTGGATGGGGGGGCCCCACCTGCGACTGCGGTTTGCTCTCGATCCCGACGGGAGCGGGGGACGTCTCGAGGCGATCCAGGGGCAGCTCGAGGGCTACATCGAGCGCCACCCATGCCCGCTCCTGGAGCAGCCCACGGAGCCGTCCCGGGCCGCATATGCGAGCCTGGCTGCCCTCGAGGGTCTGTCCGACGCCGAGGCCAGCGCGTCGATCCTGCAGAACTGTGTACAACCGATGCCCTACGAGCCGGAGCTCGCCAAGTACGGCGGGGAAGCCGGCGTGGCGATCGCGGAGGAGCTGTTCGTGGTGAGCAGCGACATCTCGCTGGAGGTGATCGCCGCCACCCACCGCAGCGCACGGTTGGGTCGGGGCCTGGAGATGATGGTGGCAGGGATCCTGGCCGCCGGCCACGATGAGGCATCGTGTGGCGCGTTCCTGGCCGAGGTCTCCGCGTTCTGGTCGCGCTACACCTCCGAGTCGCAGCGCCGGCGCTGGGATGCACAGCTGCAGGCCCAGCTGGCCTCCCTCGTCCCGCGGGTGGAGCGTCTGTTCTCGCGACGCTCCGAGCACACCGGGGGCTTAGATGATCCGGTGCTGCGCTGGGCTCAAGGGATCCGGGTCGCCCTGGCCAGGGTGGACGGGGACCCGGAGGTGCTCTCGGATGTTCGGGTGGCGCGCGGGCCCGTCGAGCGGGCTCGTCGCCGGGACTACCTGCTGCTGAACTATCTGCACACCCACAACAACCGACTGGGGATCATCCCAGCCTACGAGTCCTATCTAGCCTTCCTGGGGCACCACGCGATCTGTCGGAGCCTGGGAGCTGTGCCTGTGACCTGAGCGGACACAGCGGGAGCGGGGTGGGCGTGTCCTGCAGTCTGGGCAACCAGACCGAGCATGTGTTTCAACTGCAAAGAATAACCCATTGTTGATCCAGGATAGAGCAATGAACCAAGAGATCAATCTTCCTCCGGCACAGATCGGAACACGGTACTCGACCATCGAGGGGGTCGACGACGATGACGTGCGGGCCATCGAGACCCGTGTGGTGTTGGAGCAGGGGGTCGAGGGCTCCAGTGCGCCGCCTGAGGTGATCGCATGTGCGCTGATGCGCGATGGATCGATCTCCACTGCAGAGCTGATGCAAGCAGCGAAGGAGAGGGTCGTCATCCGCGAGCCGCGGTTGCACACATTTGTGCCGCTGTACACCACCAACCACTGTGACTCAGAGTGCAAGATGTGTGCGATGCGCAAGAGCAACGACAAGCTCAAGCGCAAGTTCGCCACGAAGTTGGAGATCGAAGAGCAGCTCCGCATCCTCTACGAGAGCGAGGGGGTCCGGGGCGTCGGTCTGCTCACCGGGGAGTACGAGGGTACGTTTTCGCGGCTGGCCAACGCGTTTCGTGTCGGTTGGGCGACGCGGACGGCGCTCGACATGGGCTTCGAGCGGGTCTACTTCAACATCGGGAGCATGCAGCCCGACGAGATCCAGGCCCTCGGAGAGTGGATCGAGCCCGACGAGCCCGTGACGATGTGCGTGTTCCAGGAGACCTACGATCGCCAGAAGTACGTACGGTTCATGGGTGGGGGCGGTCCAAAGACGGACTACGATCAGAGGCTGCGCTCGTTCGATCACTGGATCGATGCAGGGTTCCGCTACGTCAACCCCGGTGTCCTCGTCGGCCTCTCCGATGAGGAGACTGAGCTCGTGCGCCTGGTCTCCCACGTGTCGCACCTGGCCAGGCGTGGTGCGATCGTCGACGTCTCGCTGCCGCGGTTGCGTCCGGCCCAGGGGCTGCGGAATGCCTCGGGGGTCCCCGATGACAAGTACCTGCGAATGCTCGCCATCGTCGCGTTCGTGTGTCCCGATCAGCGCTTGGTGTTCACCACGCGAGAGTCCGCCGAGGTCCAGGAGAGAGCGATCGATCTCTGCGGGGTCTTCAGCCCCGGCAGCCCAGACGTCGCTCCCTATCGGCGTGGAGGCCGGGCGCAGAACGACGAGGAGACCTCACAGTTCCTCGTCGCCGACCTCAGGCGGCCCAGCGAGATCCTGAGTGCGCTGGAAGCCACGGGTCGAGAGGTCGCACACTTCGTCGGTGCACCAGAGGAGTGGGCGGCACCCGCAGAGCGGGGTGAGGTGGCGTGACGGTCTACCTGATCCATGGGCTCCTGGAGTCCTCCCTCGGGCAGTTTGCACCGCAGATCCGGCGGTGGCAGGGGCGCGGGACGATCGTTCCCCTGCAGCTACCGGGGCACGCTGAGAACACCCTCGACGCCGGGTCGGATCTCATCGGCGACTCGGTGCGCCTGCTGGCTGCTGCGGTGGAGCGCTACGGGCCTGGGCACGTGATCGCCGCATCGTACCTGGGAAGCCCCGTCGCCCTTCGCTACGCCCTAGAGCCGGACACACAAGCGTCGTCGTTGGTCTTGATGGGGCTGGTTCCCGAGGTCCCTGAAGAGATCTTCTCCAGGTGGGTGCAGGGCTTCTACGTGCTGGCGGACGAGAACCCGTCGTTGGCGGATGCCTACGAGAGGACCCACGGGCCGAGGTGGCGCTCTACCCTCGATGCCTTCGCTGGCGTCGTCGAGCGCGCCTATGAGGAAGAGATCGCGGTGAGCTGGCCGATGCTCGAGGGCTCGAGGATCCCTGTCCTCGTCGCCAACGGATCCCACAAGTCCAACGAGCGCGGGGCGGCACGCCGCGCCGACGAGGCAGGCGGCATGCTGTCCGGGCATGTCTTCGAAGGGGCCGGGCACGTCCCTAGTCGCGACCGCCCCGAGGCGTTCGCCGTCACCGTGGAGAGCTTCTGGAGATCCGGCAACCCACGAGGACTCGAACATGACGCATGAAGATTGGACCGCTGCGATCGGTGCGGTGCTGCAGGAAGAAGAACCGGAGCGTGAGCTGGACTCGATCGAGAGGATCTCAGTTCGAGCCTTCCTCGCAGGTCGAGGACTCGATCTCTCCGGCGAGAGCAAGTTGCCTTCGACGATAAGGGAGTGGGCCGCATGGGCCGTTCAGTGTTCAGCCGATTCATAGATCAGCCCGAGACAGCGAGGCACGGCGAGACGGGGGTTCGCTGGGGCGGTGCGTCTGCCTCGTGGGACGAGCTGCTCGTGCGGGGCAGAGCGCTGGGGGGCGGGGTGCGGCCTCAGCGGACTTACCTCGTCGATCCACGCGCGGGTCTCGATGCTCTGGTGGCCTTCTTTGCCGTGGCGACGGTTCCCGATACAGTGTGCTTCTGGGCAACGCCCGAGTGTGGCGCTCAGATCAGCCCCCTCGCCCCCGCGCTCTATGAAGTCTGCAACGCCGGCATCCTGGAGATCGAGCGACCCCTGTGGGGTGTGATGACCTCAGGGAGCTCGGGGACCCCCAAGATGCCCGTGGGCTACGGCGACATGTTGGAGGCCGTGGCCATGCAGTACGACATGGGCGTGATCCGGCCGACCTTCGGGGCCGACGAGCCTCCGTGTGCCATCGCCACGTGCTTGCCACTGCAGTTCTCAGCCGCGTTCTTCATGACCGTAGCCCCGGCGTTGTTCTTGCGTCGGGACCTCGTCATCTTCGATCCCCACGACTGGCGACCGCTGTGCGAGCTCGCCCAGACCCGCAACGTCCTGTGTCTGAGCGTGCCGGCGGTCGTCGCAGCGGGATACCTCTCGATCCCTGAACCGATCGACATGTCGCGCGCTGCCTTGCTGCTCGGTGCCGGCTACGTCACGCGGGACAGGGTCGTGTCGATCCGCGAGAAGTTCATCGGCGCGAAGATCATGAACATCTACGGCACCGCCGAGACGGGGGCGATCTCGGTGGACCGCGAGCCGGGCCACAACCGACACGTCGGCCGCCCGATCCCGGGCAAGCCGGTGTGGATCAGGGACCGCAACGACGAGGGGATCGGAGTCATCGCCACCACCGGCGCGGACTGCCGCTCGTTCAGCTGGACCCCCGATGGTGGCCTGGTGCGGGAGGAGCCCGTGGTGGCAAGCACCGACTACGGGCACTTCGACGCCGACGGCTGCCTGGTCCTCGATGGGAGATGCGACGCGGGCGAGAAGCTCCACGGGATCACGATCTTCCCGCGGGAGACCGAGAGGCACATCCTGGATCTCCCTGGGGTGATCGACGTACGCGTGGGCGTGTCGATCGGATCTGGGGGCCGAGAGGCCCTCGAGGCCTTGGTCGTCGGGACCGCCAGCGTCGACAACGTGCGCGAGCATTGCAGGGAGCTCGTGGAGCTACAGCGCCCTGCAGTGTTTCGTTGTGTCTCTGAGGACGAAGCACAGCGCATCTACAGCGTACACGGGAAGCTCCGCGTCGGTGGTGGGCAGAGGCTGTGAACAGCGGCGCGTCAGCCTCGTTGCGCTGCCCGCTGTCGCGCGTCGCGGTGGCTGGAGACGTATCGCTGGTACATCACGATCGCGCACGCTGCCGAGACGTTGAGCGACTCCATGCGGGGGCTCATCGGGATCTGGACCAGAGAGGTCGCTCCTCGCAGGATCTCGTCTGTGCAGCCGGACCTCTCGCTCCCGAACACCAAGGCCAGCCGTCGGTCTCCGGCCCGTTCGATCAGCTCGGGGAGGGCGGTGTCTGCCTGGCCGGTGGTGGCGATGACCTCGAGCCCATGCTCGCTCGCAAACCCGAGGAACGCTGCTGGGGTCGCGGTCACGACGGGCAGCGTGAACACGTGACCGCGGCTCGATCGGATCAGCCGGCGATCGTAGATTGCCTCAGGGGTAGCTCCGAGGAGCACGATCGCTGCCACGTCGAACGCGACAGCATTGCGAACGATCGCGCCGATGTTCCCCTGGATCGTGAGGTGGTCGAGCACGATGATGTCGCCCCTGCCCTCGGCGAGGGAGCCGAGGGCAGGAGCCTCGGGCACCTGTGCGATCGCAAACAGGCGCGAGGCGCGCTCCTTGCCGAAGAGCTTCTTGCAGGTCCGGCGCGCGACCTCGTAGATCGTGACGGTGTCGCCTGCGAGCTCCACCAGCGACAAAGGGAGCGCGTTGTCCCCCGAGAAGAACAACGAGCGCACGGCCACACCACCACGCAGCGCGACCGCGATGTTTTCCTCGTCGTCGATGATGAACCTGGGCTGTGTGGAGCGCCCCGCGGGGTCCAGGAGCTGACGGATCTCGGCTGCCACAGGGTGCAGAAGGTGGTCGATGGTCTCGTATGGGCTCGAGGTCTCGGTAGTAGAGGGATCGTTGGGTGGGTTTGGCATGGTGATGCGGCTCAGGGTGGTGTCGCTCGGGTCGCTCTGCTTGGCCTGCAGCCCACGGATAGTTTCACACCGGAAACGAGGGCGTCAAGGCGTCCCCCCGGCGGCTTGGGGGCGCTCCAGGCTCAAACCCCAACGGACATGCAGAACGTGGCGAGCGCGCCCCTGTCCATGGCCAGCAGCCGCGTGTTCCCAGCCTCAGACAGGAAGCGCAGGCGATGGATACTGTAGTGATTTCGTCAGATTCGCACGTGGTCGAAGCCCCCGACACCTATGTCGGGTTCATCGATCCAAAGTGGCGCGACAAGGCGCCGAGAGTCGAAAACCGTGGACCCCTGGGGGACGTCTTCGTGATCGATCAGGTGGCGATGCCTGTACCGTTGGGGCTCGTCGCTGCCGCCGGTAAACCGGACACAGAGGTCCGCGTCGGTGGGGTTCGCTTCGAAGAGCTGCACCGCAGCGGCCACGATCCGAGCTTTCGTCGGGCCGATCAGCTCGTCGATGGGGTCGATGCCGAGATCCTCTACCCAACCATCGGGTTGGTGTTGTGCAATCACCCCGACTTCGACTACAAGAAGTCGTGCTTTGATGCCTACAATAGGTGGGTATCGGCCTACTGTCAGGCGGATCCGGACCGTCTGTTCGCGTATGGACAGACCGCGGTCCGATCGCCCGAAGAAGCGGTCGAGGATCTGAAGATGATCCGGGAGCTGGGACTGGTCGGGGTCATGATGCCCGGTCGCCCCGCCGTCGAGGACTACGACTCCCCTGTCTACGATGCGTTCTGGCGGACCTGTGTTGAGCTCGAGCTCCCCGTGTCCTTTCACATCCTCACCGGCAAGAACAGCGCAGAACAACGCGGCTGCAGGCTCGCCGGGTTCTTGTCGATGATCCGGGCCTGCCAGGACATCCTGTCGATGATGGTCCTGGGTGGGGTGTTCGAGCGCCACCCGGGGCTCAAGGTCGTCTGTGCAGAGGCAGACGCCGGCTGGGTCCCCCACTATGTGAAGCGCATGGACTATGTGTTCCGACGCCACCGCAACTGGCTGCCGGCGGGGCAGTCGCTCTCGCGGCTCCCATCGGAGTACTTCCTCGAGAACATCTACCTCACCTTCCAGGACGACATCGTTGCCTTCGAGACCCTCAAGCTGATGAACTGGCGGCGGTTGTTGTGGGCCAGCGACTTCCCGCATACCGACTCGACCTGGCCGAGATCCCGGGAGATGCTGGAGCAGCAGACGGCGAGGCTGACCGATGAGCAGCGCCGCGCGATCCTGGGGGGCAACGCGGCGGAGCTCTACGGGATCGATCTCGAGGCCCTGCGCAACGAAGACTCGGATGCCGCTGCTCTTGGGCGCGCAGGGGGCGTCCTTTGTGGGGCTACGGGCCCCGGGGAAGGTGCATGACGAGCAGTCCCTTGTGGGCGTCGGCGACGTCGGAGGGGGCTAGGGTGTTGTTGTTGGTGATCAACACCCACTTGAGCTCAGCGGCTTGCCGAGCGGCGCTGTGACCCAGCGCAACGACGGGTTGTATGGGCTCAGACGCCCGCGGCCCGATCCGGCTGTCACAACCCCTCAGCGATCCGCTCCTAGGCCCCTTCGTTAGAAGAGGAGTACTCCCAAGGGGAATCGAACCCCTGTCTCTGCCGTGAGAGGGCAGTGTCCTAACCGCTAGACGATGGGAGCAAAGATGGTTGACCCGCCAGGGTTCGAACCTGGAGCCTTCGGGGCCAGAACCCGACGTCTTGCCAATTCGACCACGGGTCAACGACGCAGTCTATGTAACGTGGGTCCACTGGGGCGTCAAGCTCTCTATCTGCTCTCGCCCTCTCGGAGGAGCCGGAGCTCCCCAATGGTCAGGGCCGGCTCCCTGTCTACGGTCGGATGATTCTCTATGTTCAACCGGAGTTTCCTCCGGGATCCAGCGGCGAGGCTGCCCCTCTCACTACCAGGACTCGTAGGCTCCGATGTCGTAGCCCAGTCCCAGGGGACGTGGCCCCCCGTCCCGATCCGCGTCGAGTCCGATGGCAGAGATGTCGAGTCCATAGGACACCGGATCGATCCCTGCGTCGATGAGCGGAGATCCCCAGTCGAGCTCGGCCGTCCCTGGCACAAACATCGGATCTACGTTGAAGTTGGAGTAGACAGCCCCCAGACCATTGGGGTTCGCCGGGAAGATGTTGTTGTTCAAGAAGAAGGAAGGTCCTCCTGTTCCCGATGGGGCGCTGATCACAGCAAACGACTGGTTGTCGTAGAAGAGGTTGTTGAAGAAGTAGGTGCTGGACGAGTTCGAGAACTCAGCGGCGGTCCCGATGTTGGAGATCCATGTGTTGTGTGCGACGGTGCTGTAGCTGTCCTGAGCTACGTTCAGGATGGAGGGTGCGTCGTTGCCCTCTAGGTGGTTGTTCACGAACGTTGTCGTGGCCTGGCTCAAGAAGACGATCTCCGAGGAAGACGGAGCTGTGTTGTTCCTGATCGTGTTCCCCACGATGTAGGGAGTGCCCAGGACCGTATAGATCACCGAGTGGGGGCCAGAGTTTCCGTCGAAGGTGTTGCCGGTGATCACGGGATCGCTGCTCTGGAGCATGTAGATGGCTCCGCCGGTGTTCGCCTCGAAGGTGCTGTTGGTGATCGAGCCCCCACCTCCCGATAGGTAGACGCCCTGATCGCAGCCGGTGATGACCAGATCGTCGAGCGTCGCGCTGCTGCCCAGCAGCTCCACCCCCCGATCCGTCCCACCACCGCTACCACAGCTCAAGGTGACGCCGGAGAGGCTGGCAGCCTCGGTCTCGCCGCTGCTGAAGGTCACCAGGATCCCTCCGAGGGAGGACGTCAGGGTGGTGTTTGCGGGGCCGCCGAGGGAGGTGATCGACACGTCTGCGCCAGCGTAGTCGATGTTCTCGTTGTAGGTGCCGGGGTACAGGAGGATCTCATCGCAGGTGGGGTCACGGAAGGTGAGGGCGTAGCCGATGGAGGGAAACGGGTTCCCGACGGAGCCATCTCCACCAGGCAGCACATTGGGATCTGCGTAGACGGGACAGAGGCTGGGCCCCGATATGGTGGCTCCGATCGCGTTGCTGAGGACCGAGTCCGCACCAGCGAGCCCCCGGACGGCGGCGGCCTGGAACGACACGTTCGCGCCGAGCGGGGCGCTGGCTGGCAAGACGATCTGCAGGCTCGCGGTCCCGGTAGCGTCTGCGGTGGGCGCGCCCACCACGCTCAGCGGGCCGGTGATCCCCAGGCACTCGCCGCCGATCTGGGGCGGGCATGCGCCGCCCCCGGTCCCGACGGCGCGGAGGATGTAGACGGTCTCGTTGGCGTTGAGGTTGGTCACCGTGAAGTCGACCGGGTTGCCGGGCAACAGCTGGGTGAACGTCAAGGCGAGATCCTGCGCGGACGCGAGGCTGGGCAGGACGAGGAACGTGAACAGGCCGAGCGAGCGCATGGCACCTCCGAAGTCGGCGCCTTCTTAGTCGGTAGTTGGCGTTTCAGCCTGTATCAGGATGTGCCGAGGCTCATGATCAGGGATAGGCATCGATCAGGAAACCCATCGGGGCGATGATGGTGTTGACCTGGTCGAACCACAGCTCTTCCTTCTGGGTCGCGGTCTGGGCCTGGAGCCGGCCGGACTCCCAGGCCTCCTGATCGGCCATCTGCAGGCCCTCGCTGATGTTGCGGTACGCCTGCGCCCGCACGCCCCAGATCTCGACCAATTCGTCGTGGGAGCTCACCCACTGCTCGGGGGGCTCGATGAAGGTGGACTGATCGTAGAGGTGCTCGGCCAGCGGGACGACGCTCGTGGACCAGGCCTTGGCGACATCGCCCTGGCGATCGGCCTTGTTGTAGATCGCCGCGGCCTGGAACAGGACGTGCTCGGCCAGCAGGCCGTTCTCCTGGAGCAGCGGCTGGAGCTGGTTGATGTAGGTCGTGGCGGCTCGTGCGGCTGGATCGGTCTGACACGAGAGCGTCAACAACAAGAGCGGGAGGGTCGACATGCCGACAACATATACCAGCCCGTCCTGCCGCGCAGTCTTGCTCTGGGCCTGGGCACCGGATAGCGGCTCCGAATCAGGTGCGACCCCGGGTCGCCTGGAGGAGCTGTGCGGATCCCTGTGGAGGGAATCCCCGCTGTGGGTCGACGGATCGCCTTCGGCCTCCGAGACGAGTGGGCCCTGGAGGCCGCCACTAGCTCTCTTGAGCGGGCACCGGCGACCCTCACCGGGGAGCTGTCGCTGCACGTCGCCTCACGGCGCGCCGGTCTGATCCGGGTCGAGGCCTCGATCCAGGCCACCACCGGGGCCAGCTGCGATCGCTGTGGGGAGGCGTGCGAGCTGTCGATGGAGGAGCTCTCCGTGCTGCTGTACGCCCCCGAGGAGTCCGGCGGAGAGGCCTACGATGGTGGTGAGATCGAGCTCTCGGCGGAGGAGCTGGATCTGGGTTGGTACCGTGGGGGCGCGATCGATCTGGCGGATGTGCTGCGGGAAGCCGTCGCTCTAGCACTTCCTGCCCGCATTGTGTGCACGGACACCCCTCAGTGCGATAGACGGACCGACGCGCTGCTTGCTGAACATGCGGCAAAACCCGGTCACCCCGCCTTCGAGACCCTCCAGGTCCTGAAGCAAGGGGTCGACGACGTCGGATGACGGGAGAGGAGAATGGCGGTCCCAAAGAAGAGAACCTCGCGTCGTCGTCGTGACATGCGTCGTGCACACGATGCGCTCCAGGTCACTGCGGCGATCGAGTCCTGCCCGGACTGTGGGGAGGCCAAGCTCCGCCACCGGGTGTGTGAGTCCTGTGGGACCTATCGGGGTGTCCAGGTCCTCGACGTCGACTGATCGCTCTCCCCCGTGGTCGGGGGTGGAGGGCAGGTGCTGGATGCGCCGGTCGCCGTAGACGCCATGGGGGGCGATCACGCACCTCAAGCCCTCGTCGAGGGTGCGCTGCTGGCGCGCAGCGACGGGATCCCGGTCTGCCTGGTGGGGGATGCCGAGATCCTCGGATCGATGCTGCCTCCGTCCGGGCCTCCGGTCATCGCCGCCCGTGGGGTCGTCGGGATGGGGGAGTCCCCGGTCGCTGCGGTCCGGCGATCCGACGATCTGTCCGTCCGGGTCGCCCTGCGGGAGGTCCGGGTGGGGCGGGCCTGTGCCGCGGTCTCCTGTGGCCACACCGGGGCCCTGCTCGTCGCTGCGGTGTTCGATCTGGGCACCGTCGAGGGGGTCGAGCGGCCGGCGATCGCCACCGTGCTGCCCCGGGCCGACGGCGGGCGCCTGATCCTGCTGGACGCAGGCGCGAACATCGACTGCAAGCCTGAGCTGCTGGTCAGCTTCGCCCGCCTCGGGGTCGACTATGCGCGGGTGCTGGGGGTCGCCTCCCCCCGGGTTGGCTTGTTGTCCAACGGAGAAGAGGACGGCAAGGGCAACGCTGTAGTCCGGGCCACCCTGCCTCTGCTGCAGGCCACCGGGCTCGACGTGGTGGGGAACGTCGAGCCCACCGCCGCGATGTCGGGGGGCTGCGAGGTCTTGGTCACCGATGGGTTCGTCGGCAACGTGCTGATCAAGGCCGCCGAGGGTGCGGTGCAGACCGCGGTGCACCTGCTGCGGGAGGAGATCCAGCGCAGCCGGGCGAGCATGTTCGGGGCCTGGCTGCTGCGGGGAGCCATCGAGCGCTTCCGGGTCCGGATCGCGTGGGACGCCCACGGCGGAGGGGTGTTGCTCGGCACCCGGGGCACGGTCGTGGTGGGCCACGGCCGGGCTAACCCGGAGGCCGTTCGACAGGCGATCCATCTGGCCCACAGCACCGCCGGAGGTCAGCCGGCGGGGGGCGAGACCACCTGAGCGGCTGCTCCAGCCGCTTGCCGGTTGCGGGCAGGCGATATATTGCGGCGGGCCGACGCTCCGATCTCCCCCCGATCGGTGTGTCGCGGCAACAGTACAGGAGCTGTCGATGTCGAGTGACGAGTTGGTTCAGAAGGTCAAGGACATCATCGCAGAGAGCCTCGGCGTCAAGAAGAGCGAGGTCGTCGCCTCGGCCTCCTTCATCGACGATCTCAACGCGGACTCCCTCGACATCGTCGAGCTCGTGATGACGATCGAGAAGGAGTTCGACATCGAGATCCCCGATGACGAGGCCGAGAAGATCCGCACCGTCCAGGACGCCGTCGACTACATCGTCTCCCACGCAACCTAAGGATCATCGTGCACGAGGCGTCGCCGGTCCCGGGGGAACCCCGCCGTGTGGTGGTGACCGGCCTCGGCTGCATCACGCCCTGCGGGGCCGACGTGGCGTCGACCTGGGCCTCGATGGTGGCGGGTCGCAGCGGCATCGATCGGATCACCCGGTTCGATGCATCCACCTACTCGAGCCGGATCGCGGGCGAGATCCGCGGGTTCGACGCGGAGGCCCTGCTGGGTCGCCGCGCGGTGCGCAGGCTCGGGTTGTTCATGCAGTACGCCCTGGTCGCCGCCGACGAGGCGATGGCCGATGCAGGCTTCGACGTCGCGGCCCGGATCGCGGGCCGGAGCGCAGAGCCCTGGCCCGATCCCGATCGCATCGGGGTCTACATCGGCTCCGGGATCGGGGGGTTCCCCGAGATCGTGGATCAGGCCGCAGGGCTGCAGGATCGAGGGATCCGCGATGTGAGCCCCCTGTTCATCCCCCGCTCCCTGATCAACCTGGCCGCGGGCCAGGTGGCGATCCGCTACGACGCGAGGGGCCCGAGCCTGTGCCTGGCCACGGCCTGTGCGGTGGGCAACCACGCCATCGGCGAGGCCTGGCGCGCGATCCGTGGTGGAGACGCCGACGTCATCATCGCAGGGGGCACCGAGGCGAGCCTCACCCCCCTGGGCTACGGCGGCTTCATGAACATGAGGGCGCTGTCCCGCCGAAACGACGAGCCTCAGCGCGCCAGCAGGCCATTCGATCGCGATCGGGACGGGTTCGTGATGAGCGAGGGCGCAGGCGTGGTGGTGCTGGAGGCGCTCCCCCACGCCCGGGCCCGGGCCGCCCGGGTGTACTGCGAGCTACGGGGCTACGCCGCCACCACCGATGCACACCACATCACCGCCCCGGCGCCCGGGGGGCGGGGCGCTGCGCGCTGCATCGAGCTCGCCCTGCGGCGGGCGGGGCTCGCACCCTCCGAGGTGGGCTACGTCAACGCCCACGGCACCTCCACCCCCGCTAACGACGTCGCCGAGACCCAGGCGCTGCACAAGGCGCTCGGCGACGCTGCGGGGGCGCTGATGGTCAGCTCCACCAAGGGCGTCACCGGCCACCTGCTGGGGGCCGCGGGGGGGATCGAGGCGGTCGCGACCTGCAAGGCGCTGTACCACGGGGTGATCCCCCCCACCGCCAACTGTGAGCACCCAGGCGAGGGCTGCGATCTCGACTATGTGGCCGGCGATGCCCGGCAGGTCGGGATCCAAGCGGCGATCTCCAACGGGTTCGGCTTTGGAGGCACCAACGCGGTGCTCGCCTTTGCCCGGCTGTAGCGCCGCCGGGCCGCGGGCGGGGTCCGGGCGATAAGGGGCCGCAGGCGCAGCGGAGGCTGCGCACGGAGGCAACATGCGCGTCGCGGTGGGCTCGGATCATGCGGGCTGCTCCCTCAAGGAACGGGTGGTGGCACACCTGCGTGGGCTGGATCACGAGATCGACGACCTGGGCACCCACGGCCCCGAGTCGGTCGACTACCCGGACTTTGGGCGGCGGGTCGCCCTCGCCGTGGCGCAGGGGAAGGCCGAGCGGGGGATCCTCGTCTGTGGCACGGGCCAGGGTATGGCGATCACCGCCAACAAGGTCCCGGGGATCCGAGCGGCGGTGGTCTCGGACGTGCTGTCCGCACGGATGGCCATGGCCCACAACGACGCCCGGGTGCTGTGCCTCGGGGAGCGGATCGTCGGCCCGGGCCTGGCGCTGCTGCTGGTGGATGCCTGGCTCGGGGCGCGCTTCGAGGGCGGTCGCCACGCCCGCCGGGTGGGCAAGATCGAGGTCGGCTGACGATGCTCGGCGGCGTCGCCCTGCGGATCGCCGAGCGGGATATGGAGGGTGCCGCCCTGGAGCCACCCATGCAGCCCCTCGCCTCACAGGACCCCGAGGTCTTCGCCGCCATCGCCGCTGAGCTTGAGCGCCAGCAGGGCGACCTGGAGCTGATCGCCTCTGAGAACTATGTCTCGGTGGCGGTGCTCCAGGCCATGGGCACCGTCCTCACCAACAAGTACGCCGAGGGCCTGCCCCGGCGGCGCTACTACGGCGGCTGTGAGCACGTCGATGTGATCGAAGAGCTCGCCCGGAGCCGGGCCAAGGAGCTGTTCGGGGCCGTCGGCGCCAACGTCCAGCCCCACTCCGGCGCCCAGGCCAACGCCGCGGTGTACCTGGCCGCGCTGGAGCCCGGAGACACCTTGCTCGGCCTCGATCTGACCCACGGGGGCCACCTGACCCACGGATCCCCGGTCAACAGCAGCGGTCTGCTGTACCACGCCGTGCATTATGGCCTCGATCCCCAGACCGGCCGTATCGATCTCGATCGGGTGCGGGATCTCGCCAGGGAGCACCGACCAAAGCTGATCATGACCGGCGCCAGCGCCTATCCACGCACCATCGACTTCGCAGGCTTCCGTGCGATCGCCGACGAGGTCGGTGCGGTGCTGGTGGCCGACATCGCCCACATCGCGGGCCTGGTGGTGGCGGGCCTACACCCGAGCCCCGTGCCTCACTGTGACCTCGTCACCACCACCACCCACAAGACCCTGCGGGGGCCGCGGGGGGGGCTGATCCTGGCGAACCGGGAGTGGGCCCCCAGGATGAACAAGGCGGTGTTCCCGGGCACCCAGGGCGGGCCCCTGATGCACGTGATCGCCGCCAAGGCCGTCGCGTTCGCGGAGGCGGGCCGGCCCAGCTTCCGCGACCACTGTGCCTCGGTGATCGCCAACGCCTCCGCCATGGCGGAGGTGTTGCTGGAGCAGGGGCTCACCCTCGTCAGCGGCGGCACCGACAACCACCTGTTGCTGGTGGATCTCGGCGAGGCCTGCAGCGGAAAGGACGCCGAGGAAGCCCTGGGGCGGGCCCGGATCACGGTCAACAAGAACACCGTGCCTGGAGAGAGGCGCAGCCCCTTCGTCACCAGCGGGATCCGGATCGGCACCCCGGCGATGACCACCCGGGGCATGGGCGTAGAGGAGTCGAGGCAGATCGCCCGGTGGATCGCCGAGATCGTCTCGAGCCCGTCCGATGAGTCCCTCACCACCCGGATCGGAGCGGAGGTCCGCGCGCTGTGTGGGCGCTTCCAGGTGTACCCCCGTGGGCTGCTCGGCTGATGCAGTGCCCAGCGTGCCAGCACCCTGAGAGCCGGGTCGTCGACTCTCGCACCGCCGGCGACGCGATCCGGCGTCGCCGCAGCTGCCAGGCGTGCGGGCACCGATTCAACACCCTGGAGCGGATCGAGCTGCGGCTGCCGTGGGTGATCAAGAAGGGGGGGCGGCGGGAGCCCTTCTCCGCCGACAAGATCCTCCACGGGATCACGCTGGCGTGCCGCAAGCGACCGCTGGCCCCTGAGCGCCTGGAGCAGGCGGTGAAGGAGGTCGAAGGGCGGCTGGTGGGGCTGCGGGAGCCCGAGGTCAGCTCCGACACCGTAGGGCGGATCGTCATGGAGGTCCTGCGCGACGTCGACGCGGTGGCGTATGTGCGGTTCGCGAGCGTGTACCAGGCGTTCGAGAGCGTCGAGCAGTTCGCTGAGGCGTTGCTGCCCCTGCAGCGTGATCCATGAGCGAAGAGCCCGATCGACACTGGATGGACCGGGCCCTCGGCCTGGCGGACATCGCGCTGGGCACCACCGCGCCGAACCCCCCGGTGGGGGCGGTGGTGGTGCGCGGGGGCGCGGTCCTCGGCCAGGGTTGGACCCACCCCCCCGGCGGACCCCACGCCGAGGTGGCCGCCCTGCGGGACTGTGCCGCACGGGGGATCGATCCGGCCGGGGCCACGATGTACGTCACCCTGGAGCCCTGCTGCCACCACGGCAAGACCCCGCCCTGCTCGGCGGCGATCCAGCGGGCGGGGATCGCCAGGGTCGTGGTGGGGGT
>DRPG01000605.1 GCA_011376105.1 Deltaproteobacteria bacterium | reverse complement strand
GCTCCCAGACAAGATCGAGGCCCCCCGTGGGCTGGCGCTGGCCGACGGGGCGGCCTGGCTGCTGAGCTGGAGCAAGGAGCAGCGCAGCAGCGAGCTCTGGCGGATCGATCTGTCCACCGGCCGGGGCACCTCCGCTGCGCTGACCTCGATCGTCGGCACGGATCAGCCCTTCGATCTTGCATGGCACGACACCCAGCTTTACCTCGCCACCTCCGGGGGGCTGCTGCGGCTCGACGTGGGCTCCTCCGATCCCGCCGCGGTGCCCCGGGCATCGGTCGAGCGGCTGCCCGACACCGGTCCCACCGGCAGGGACGGCCCGAGCCCGACACAGTCGGTCACCATCGGGGAGGTCGAGGGGGTACCCTACCTGATCACCTCGTCGAAGACCCTGGTGATCGTCTCGGATCTACGCACCGGCAGGAGCCTGTTCTTCGTCGATCGCCCCCGGGGCGACTTCCCGATCTGGGGCCTCGCCGCCGCCGGGGATCGCCTGTGGGTACCCGAGCGGATCGAGCGAGAGCGGGACACGATCGCGGCGCTGTCGCTGGCCACCCTCGACGAGACGGATCCAGGCCCCTGGCGGCTGCGCAGCGCCCACCTCAGCACCCGCAGCGTGCCCAAGGACAGCGCGCCGGCCTCCCCGGGCTGGGTGACCCATGCCTACGGCCACCCGCTGCAGTTGCCCAGCCAGCGCCCCCTGATGGATCGCTGGCGGGCGGTGGCGGACGGGGATCCAGACGAGAGCGAGCCCACCTGGGAGGTCGGTGGCGATCCGGACACGATCCAGACCGACACGATCTTCCGCTGGGACACCGGCGCTCAGATCCGCCGGAGCGAGGTCGATCTGTGGGTGCTGTCCCGCGATGTGCGCCAGGGCGTCTACCCCCACCGGGTCACCGGCGCGCCGGCGCCGAGCCCTGGCTACCTCAGCGACTCCTGGCTACACCGGCTCGATCACCAGCGGCGGTGGCGGAGGTTCCACGACCGGATCGTCTCCTATGTCTCCGACCGGTACCACCTGACCAAGGAGGAGGCCCGCGCGGAGCTCGATCATCCCTACTGGGCGGCCCGGGACACCGTCGACTACATCTTCAGCGCCTACCTATACCCGAACAACGACCTGGAGATCGACGTGACCGTCGATCGGAGCCGGGGGATCTTCCACGGGTACCCCGCCGACAAGAAGGCCGCCCTGTCGGCGAAGCCGTTCACCGGCGACGAGATCCTCGCGTGCAACGGAGGGAACCTCGTCCTAGAGGGGGCCCTGCGCTCCCTGGGGCTGGGGACGAGGCTGATGGGTTCGATCTTCGCCCGCCCCGAGGAGGGCTGGGATCTGGATCAGGACGGGTTCTTCGATCCCGACGAGGTCCACACCGGGGTCAAGGGCCACCAGTACGCTCAGGTGTGGCTCGGCGAGCCCTACGGCTGGCAGGTGTTCGACGCCACCCCCAACGCCCTCGTGGACGCCCAGCGGCGCCCACCACCGCCGCCCGAGCAGTGGGACGTCATGTGGGAGTCCGTCTCGACCCAGGCGGGCCGCCGGGTGGTGATGAGCTTGTTCAGCGGACCGCACGATCCAATGGTCCGCAGGTACCCGACGGCGGCCGAGGGGTTCGAGCAGGCCTATGCGTTCTTTGGTCGCTACGAGCTGCCGCAGAACTGGAAGTACCCCGAGCACCGCCTCCAGTTCCACAACCCCCTGGGGCTGTCGCTGACCATCGACGCAGGCGAGGGCGGGGGCGAGGGCGGGGGCGTCACGGTGCGGTGGGAGGCCACCGGCCCCTGGGAGCTGCTGCCCGATCCCCAGCTGGAGATCCTGCTGGAGCCCTGGTCCCGCGGGGGCCGGCGGGGGCCTCCACAGATCGTGGTGGATCGGATCGCGGTGTCGGCGGGCGAGGTGACCCTGACGATCCCCGAGCCTTCTGACGGATCACGCTGGCGCATTGCTGTGCGCCTCATCGGGGACAAGGCTACAGGTGCTCGGACAGACCCCCTGGATCCCAACGACCAGGACGCACGCTACACTCCATGAGCAACCCCGGGGAGGCAGATGGGGCTCGGAGACAACGAGGTCGATCCAAACGCGACGACCGTCGCTGCGCCAACACAGCGACAGGTCGTACCACCCAAGGGCCCAAAGGTGATCCTCACCGCGGGCGACATCATCAAGGAAGGCGTGCTGAGCGCTGTCTCTGAGGAGGAGATCTCCATCACCACCGACAGCGGCCTGCCGCTGGACACCCAGGTGACGATCCGCTCGAAGGATGCCGATCCCGAGCCCGTGCTCTCGGACGGCATCGTGATCTGGACGCGCTCTGAGGGGCCCCGGATCACCCTGGGCCTCCGCCTGTCCGGCGGAGATCTGAGCGCCTGGGCCACGCTGCTCGACCAGGCCAGCTGATCGCGCAGGAGGCCACGACGGGATCAGAGCACGGGCTCCTCCGCCGGCGGGAGCCCTTGTCGGAGAGCGATCGGAGCCCCGATCCTTTCCCTAGAGCCCCCCACAGCCCTGGATCGCCCGGCGGGCCTCGGGCTGGGCCCGCTAGCAGATCCTCTGGATCCGCACTGGGTGGGATCCCCGGGCTACGAGGGCGTGGCTCGGGGGGCCGAGGGCGATCCACCGGGCCTCGTCGCACACGATCTCGCCGACGATCCCATGGGTCGCGCGCAGCCCCCCCAGCCACCAGCGCCGATCGGAGACATAGACCAGCGCGCCCTCGTCCGCCTCCAGCGCGCCGGCGAGGGCCGAGGAGAGGGAGACCACGGGCAGCTGGCCTAGACCTCTGCGCTCCTCGTGGGTGCTTAGGCGCAGGGCGCACTCGAGGAAGTCCGAGGTGCCCTCGATCCCATCAGAGCCCTTGTAGCGCCGGATCGCGTCGGGCACGGTGCCCCACACATAGCCCCGTACCTCGTCCAGCGGCCTCGCCCGGGTCAGGGGGGTGACGATCACCCCCAGCCCGGCGGAGACGGCGAGGCCATAGGCTGCGCGCATGTACTTGTGCTGCTTCATGCCCCCCAGCAACCCCTCGCCCGCCTGTCCGGGATCGATACCTGCGGCGAACGGGGTGATCAGCTCGGGGAACACGATCGAGGCCGCCACCGCCAGCGCCCCTCCGGCCAGGGTCGCGACCGCGGCGGCGGGGGTGTAGCGGCGCCAGAACACGCCCATCAGCAGCGCCACCACCATCGGAGGGGTGACCGCGGCGGTGAACGCGCCGTGGGCCTCGTAGATCGAGTCGAACTGCTGGAACACCGTGACGAGCAGCACCCCCACCAGGGAGACCCCCACGCTCGAGAGCCGGGCCGCCCGCAACAGCTGGGGATCGGTCGCGTCGGGGCGCAGCGGCCGGACCACGTCGTTGACCACCACCGCCGCCACCGCGGTGACCAGCGTGTCGACCGTGCTCATCAGCGCCGCGGTCAGGGCCGCGAGGATCAGCCCGAACATGCCCGGCACCGCCAGCATCTCCGCGACGATGAAGAACACCCGCCCACCGTCGACGTCCGCCGGCAGCAGGCCGGCGTGGACAAACGCTGCTCCGACCCAGCCCCCGGACGCGACCACGACGGCGGCGATGGGCATCAGCAGCACCACCACCGCCACCACCGCCTTGCGCCCCTCGTCCAGGGATCGGGCCGCCATGAACCGCATCAGGATGCCCTGGTTGAGGAAGTAGAACATCGCAGAGTTGGCGATCGCGTCCTGCCAGAAGATGCCGGCGGCGGGGAACGCAGGATCGTCGGAGAACGACGAGAACGCCTGACGGTGGCCCCGGGGCAGGTGGGTCCAGAGCGCCTCGGGCCCCCCCAGCTCGATCACCCCGAGGATCAGCAGCACCAGCCCCGTCACCAACAACATGACGCCCTGGAACAGATCGGTCATGATCACCGAGGTTTGCCCACCGGCGGTGACATAGACCGCGCTGATCGTCGCGACCAGCACCGCCGAGAGCAGGATGTTCCAGCCGAGCAGCTGGTTGAGCGCCTTGCCCATGGTGAACAGGTTGATGCCGACGTAGCCCACCAGGTAGACCAGCAGCAGCGCGGTCACCAGGCCCCGGGCCGTCGGACCGAACCTGCGGGCAAAGTACTCGGGCAGGCTGGTGATCCGGCTGAAGTACAGCAGCGGGAGCCACCCGAACAGCAGCAGGGGCACCCAGAACCAGTCGTTGAGGTAGCTCTGGGAGCTGGACAGCCCGTAGGTGAAGCCCACCTTGCTGTACTTGACGAAGCTGTAGCTGCCGATCAGGGTCGCGATCAGGCTAGCTGCGATCAGCCACCAGCTGAACCGCTGCCCACCGAAGAAGAAGTCCTTCGTGGTCGTCTGCCCCCGCCCGAACCAGGTCCCGATCGAGAGGATCGCGATGAAGTAGGCGACGATGACCAGGTAGTCCAGCGGCGTGCCCAGGGTGGCCTGATCCTCCCAGGTGCCGGCGAAGGGGATCGGGGCCGCCTCTGACATCGGCGCGTACTGCAGCACCCCCTGCAGGCCGGCGTACCCCGCCAGCCCCCCCAGCAGCACCGCGAGCCACGCAGCCGGTCGCCCCGACAGGCCGAGGTAGCCCTGGCGCCGGGCGTAGCCCAGACCCAGGAGAAACACGACGCCCCCGAGCACATATTGGTAGATGAGTGGGTCCATGACGGCGGAACTTCACTTGTCTCGGGGGACAGGGCCACCTCGTCCCGCAGATCACCGTGGACAGGCCGGTGGGCCGCCCGCCAGCTAAGATGCTCTGCACGGAGGGAGACGTGCATCGTTCTACCTGGCTGATCCTCACCGCAGCGCTGCTGTCCTGTGGTGGAGACAAGGAGACCACCGACGAGATCATCCCACTGGCCGACGCCGACGCCGACGCCGACGCCGACGCCGACGCCGACGCCGACGCCGACGCCGACACCGACGCCGACACCGACGCCGACACGGATCCGGTCGGGCTGTGTGATCCCCTCCCCCCCGTGGCGGGCACGGCCGTGGGGCCCAGCGACGATCTCGCGGCGATGATCGCGGCGGCGGGTCCGGGCGACACGCTGCTGCTCGAGCCCGGGACCTACGACGTCGTCGGTCCGATCCTGGTGGATCGTCCCCTCACCCTGCGCTCGGCGACCGATGTGCGGAGCGACGTGGTGATCGACGGCGGCTACAACCCGGGCGACCTGTTCCGCGTCACCGCGAGCGACGTCACCTTCGCCCACCTCACCCTCACCCGCTCGGGCATGAACCTGGTGCTGGTGCAGGCCTCGACCGAGCCCATCACCGGCTTCCGCCTACACGACGTGCACCTGGTGGACTCCGCCGCGTTGGGGCTGCGCGTCGAGGGCGACGGCGCCAGCAACTGGGTCGACGACTCCGAGGTCAGCTGCTCCACCTTCGAGCTGACCGACACCGGTCGGGGGAGCATCGCGGCGATCTGCGACGTGGGGGGGATCGACGCCTACGGCACCCGGGGCTGGCTCGTCCGCGACAACCGCTTCGTCGACTTCTGGTGTGCCAGCGGCGCGCCGCCCCCCTCCGTCCGCTTCTGGCGTGGCGCCCGCGACACCACCATCACCCGCAACGTGGTCGCGGACGCGGGGCTGGGGATCGTGATCGGCGAGGGCCAGGCCAGCAACGGCCGTAGCTACCCCGACGAGCCCTGTGGGCCCGAGATCGTCCAGAGCATCGACGCCACGGTGACCAACAACATCGTCTTTGCCTACGACACCGACCTGCTCGACTCCAGCGGAGGGATCCGGGCCGGGATCCTGGCAGAGTCCAGCTGCAACGTAGACATCATCCACAACTCCGTCTACACCCGGAGGTACCTCGACCTCGAGCCCGACAGCTCGATCGAGCACACCTTCGAGACCACCACCGGCAGGCTGGCGAACAACCTGGTCAGCCACTCCCTGCGGAGGCTCGGGGGCAGCCTGCTCGTGGTCGACGGGAACATCGAGAGCGCGCCCGAGACCACATGGTTCTTCCCCGCGGGAGGGGACTTCCACACCGCCCCCGCGGCCTCGGAGGCGATCGACGCCGGCACCGCGACCTACCTCGATCTGGTCCCGATCGACATCGACAACGAGCCAAGGGACGCGTACCCCGACGTAGGAGCCGACGAGCAATGAGACCTAAGAGGCGCCCTAACCGAGCTCGTCCCCTCGCCTGCCTGCTCCTCTCCACCGCTGGATCCTGCACGATCTCCGATGGATCCTCTGGGCCCTCCGGTGTCTCGGTGGAGCGGATCGGGGGTGGGGGCACGGGCGAGAACGTGCTGATCGTCATCGCAGACGATCTCGGGGTGGATCAGGTCGAGGCCTACGGGCTGTACCCCGGCCAGCCCCCCACCCCCACGATCTCGACCCTCGCGGCCGACGGGGTCCGGTTCGAGCGCGCCTACGCCTTCCCCACCTGCTCTCCGTCCCGGGCAGCGCTGATGACCGGCCGCCTGCCCAACCGTGTGGGGATCGGGGGCTGGATCGAGCCCCCTGATGACTACTTTGACCTGCCGCTGGCCGAGGTCACGATCCCCGAGATGCTGGATCAGGGGCAGCTGCACACCTACACCTCCGCCCTGTTCGGCAAGTGGCACCTCGCCACGCACCGGTACCCCGACTACGGCCACCACGCCCTCGATCAGGGCTTCGACTGGTGGCAGGGCTCACCGGAGAACCTCGGGGGTGCGCTGCATCAGGATCCCAACGGGGGGAAGAACAACTACTACCACTGGGAGAAGAGCACCAACGGGGTCCTCGCCCACACCGAACACTACGCGACCACCGACACGGTGGACGACGCGCTGGCGAAGATCCCCACCATGCCCGAGCCCTGGTTTGTGGTGGTGTCGTTCAACGCCCCCCACATCCCGCTGCACCTCCCCCCGGCCCACCTGCACACCCAGAACATCCCCCTCGACGACTGCGCCCTGGACTCCCAGGCGTGCTGGCGTGCGATGGTCGAGGCGCTGGACACCGAGCTGGGTCGGCTGCTGCAGGGGCTCGATCCTGCCCTGCTCGATCGCACCACCACCATCTTCACCGCAGACAACGGCACCTCCGGCGACTGGATCGTCCCTCCCTTCCGATCGAGCCGTGGCAAGGGCACCTTGTTCGACGGGGGGGTGCGGGTCCCGCTGATCGTGACCGGCCCCCACGTCTCCGATCCGGGCTCGGTCAGCGACGCCTTCGCCAACCTCGTCGATCTGTTCCCCACCGTGGCCGAGCTCGCGGGCGTCGATCTGACCACCGTGCGGCCTGTGCCCGGCGCACCGGTGATCCACATCGACGGCCGGAGCCTGGTCGACGTCATCGAGGATCCCAGCCTGGAGACGACCCCGTACCAGTTCAGCCAGAAGTTCGCGCCCAACGGCCCCACCGATCAGCTCCTGCAGGAGCGCACCATGGCCCGCTCCTCGACCCACAAGCTGATCCGCATCACCGGAGACAGGCCAGAGCTGTATCGCTACGTCGACGGCGCGATCGACGAGGGCGACGATCTGCTTGGCCCCGCGGGTCCCCCCACCCCCGAGGATCTGTCGGCCTATCGCCAGCTCGATCGACTGCTGGACACGATCGTGGCCAGCGCCTCGTACGAGGGGCCCTGATCATGGACGCGCTGTATCTGTGGGCGCTGCTGCACGTCAGCGCCGCCGCCGCACCGACGGCCTGGCTCGACGCAGACGGAGACACCTACGGAGATCCGGAGAACCCCGTCGATCCATCCGATCCGCGGGCCGTGGCCAACGAGCTCGACTGCGACGACGCCAACGATCAGATCCATCCCGCCGCGATCGAGGGCTGCGATCGGCTCGACAACGACTGTGATGGGTTGATCGACGACCTCGATCCTGATCTGGATCTGTCCACCGCCCGCACCTTCTTCCTCGATCGCGACCTCGACAGCGTCGGGGACGCTGACGTGACCCTCACCGCCTGTGCGCTGCCGCCGGGGTGGACGCCTGAGCCCGGCGACTGTGACGACAGCGATCGACGGCGCCACCCCTGGGCGCTGGAGCTGTGCGACGGGATCGACAACGACTGTGACGGAGCCATCGACGACGACGACACCGATCCCTGGAACCTGCTGTCCCTGCGACAGTGGCTCGACGCCGACGGCGACGGCTACGGAGATCCCGGCTCCCCTGCCCCGATCTGTGATCCAGGCGACGATCCCCGGTGGGTCAGCAACCGACTGGACTGTGACGACACCGACGATCGGATCAGCCTGATCGACCACGACGGAGACGGGTTCAGCGGCTGCGCCGGCGACTGCGACGACGACGATCCGGGCCGGGGGCCCGCGACGCCTGAGGCCTGCGATGGGTTCGATGCCGACTGCGACGGCCACCCCGATCTCTTCACCGGAGACACCGACACCCTCGGCTGTGATCTGTGCCCCGCCGCCGCTGCGTTCCGGCCCAGCACGATCGAGCTGCAGCAGCTCGATCCCTGCGCCCTCGACCCAGCCGCGGGCCTGGGGTGTGGGCAGCTGCACCAGGTGCGCACCCGCAACGACGTCTCCTCCTATCGGGGGCAGCTGTTCGTGACCCTCCTGCCCCAGACCGGTGATCGTACGGGGGCCTGGAGCCGGATCGCGGCCCACTCTGGCCACCGGGCGATCGATCTCGCCTGGCCGAGCGACCTCGGGGGCTCGTGTCCAGCCGGCGACGCCCTGTGCTTCCGGCTGCTTCGCGAGGAGCTGCTGTCGGGCACCGACGCCTCGAGCCAGATCACGGTGCCGGTGGCGGACAGCATCCAGCGGCGTCTGAGCACCCTGCTCGGAGAGCTCCACCGCCTCCGTCCGGATCAGGGCTGGGACACCCACCTGCTCGCCGATGGAGCCGTGGACTGGAGCACGGTGATCGGCGTGGGCTGGAACCGCGGGGCTGAGGTGATCGCCTACACCGCCCAGGTCGAGGGGCTGCACTCCGCAGTGCTGCTCTCGGGGCCAAAGGATCCGGGCTGGTCACCGGCTCCCTCCCTCACTCCTTCCTGCCGCCTGTTCGCGGCTTATCACCGCGACGAGCCCGGCGCAGCACAGTTCCGCAGCGAGCTGACGGCCCTGGGGATCAGCGGTCGGCTCCCGGGGGCTGAGCACCTGTCCTACCCGTGGGAGGGCCGGATCCTGGAGGTGAGCGCGCCGTGGGGGCCCCGGTCCGCGTGTGACGCCAGCCGCTCCATGATCTACGACGACTGCATGACCACGGAGGTGAGCACGATGTTCGGTCACCTGGCGTGCATGATCTCGGAGACCAGCTCGAGCTGTCTCTGAGCGACCCGCACAGCGCCGGGCGTGAGCCACAGCCCCTCTTACAGGCCGGGCGCACCCGGCGCCGGGTGCGCCCGGCGAGCCTGAGGGCACCGGGCACGGGTCGCTGTCGCTGCAGCGGTGGCCTGCCTCCTTAGGGGGCCAGGCGTGGAGCGTCGAGCTCCCGGGGGCGGAGGCTGTCGACCGACGCGCCTGCGCGCTCAGCCACGTCGATCAGCTGGTGGGCACGCTCGACCGGGAGCCCCACCTCCTCGGTGACCCAGCGACCCCAGCTGCCCTCGTCGAGGTGGGCACGGGCCTGCATCAGCGTAGCACCGGCCTGTGCCGCGTTGTCTTCGATCCGCACAGCCAGACGAAGGTGTGCTGCCATCAATGCAAGGCTATCGGCCATCGCTCGACCTCTCTTCCCAGGGATGCGACTCTAACATGGGCCTATGGGGTTGAACGAGCCCCCGCCACCCCACATCCGCCACGGACTCCTGGGCCCCCGGATCCCGGGATCGCTAATCATGACAGGATCCTATATAAGCCCACTCTGCGCGACAGCAGCCCCGGGGCTGTCTGTGTGAGGAACGCGAACAAACATCCATCTTCAGACACAGTGCTCGATTGGATCGGAGCCGGAGCGCACCGGGCGACGCCGCCTTATCAGGTCTCGCCAGAGGAGGCTCCTTGGCCGAGACGTCCCCTGCCCTCCCCCCGGTCACGTCCACCGAGATCTTCGGTTGGTCGATGTACGACTTCGCGAACAGCTCGTACACCACGGTGATCATCACCGTGTACTACGCCCAGCTCTTCCCCACCGTGATCGTGGGGGACAACACCCGGGGTAACCTGCTGTGGAGCGTGTCCCTGTCGATCAGCTACGCCCTGACGGTGCTGACCCTGCCGCTGCTGGGCGCGATGATGGATCGGATCGGCAACAAGAAGGCGTTTCTGCTCGGCTCCACGATCTTGACCGTGGTCACCACCGCGGCCCTGGGCCTGGCGGGCCCGGGCATGGTGGGCCTGGCGATGGTGCTGATCGTGCTGTCCAACTACGGCTTCAGCGTCGGCGAGTCCTTCGTCGCCTCGTTCCTCCCGGGCCTCGGTCCCCCCGGGAGCCTGGGGCGGATCAGCGGGATCGCCTGGGGCTTTGGCTATGTGGGGGGGCTGCTGTCCACCGCCGGGGTGCTGCTGCTGCTGGGGGGGCCGGAGCCGGGCAACCCCGCCGCGACCTGGGCGGGCCCGCTGACCGCAGCCTGGTTTGCCCTCGCCTCGATCCCGACCTTCTGGCTGCTGCGGGATCGCAGCGTGCCGATCGCGCTGCCCGAGGGGGTCTCCCTGGTGTCGGTGGGCTTCGGCCAGCTGGCGAAGACCCTCGGAGAGATCCGGAGGTTTCGGGATCTCGCGGTGTTCCTCGTCTCGTACTTTTGGGCGATGGCGGGCCTGTCCATCGTGGTCTCGTTTGCCTTCATCTATGGGGCCCAGGTCATCGGGTGGGCCCCGCTGACCCAGCAGCTGATGTTCCTGTTCACCCAGATCTCCGCCACCGTCGGGGCCCTGGGCTTTGGCTGGCTCCAGGGGCGCCTCGGCGACAAGCCCACCTACGCCCTGACCTTGCTGATCTGGGTGTCCGCGGTCGCGCTGATCTGGGGCACCCCCACCGTGGCGTCCCTGATCAACGGGCTCGCTGGCTCTGAGATCGGCATCGAGCAGGTGTTCCTCGGGGTGGGCTGCATCGCCGGGCTGTGCATCGGTGCGACTCAGAGCGCGGGCCGGACCCTGGTCGCGCTGCTCTCCCCCCCGGACAAGGTCGGGGAGTTCTTCAGCCTGTGGGGCGTGTTCGGCAAGCTCGCAGCCATCGCGGGCCTGATGTCTCTGGGGCTGCTGCAGGCCGCCTTCGGCCTCGAGAACGCGATCCTGCTGACCGGGGTGTTCTTCGGCCTGGGCCTTGTCGTCGTGCTCGGGGTCGACATGGAGCGTGGGCGTGCGGAGGCCACCGTGGTCCCCGGTGCTCCGGAGGCTCCATGATCCGGACAGACGATCTGCGACCGACGCGGGCATGATGAGGATCCTGGAGGCTCATGTGCACAGAGGCTTGTGGTACGTCGCCGCGTCCTCGCTCCTCAGCGGGTGCCCCACCCACGATCGGTGTCCGGACGAAGAGAAGATCCTCGCCTGGCCCGATGGAGACGGCGACGGCTTTGGCGCCGGGATCGGTGAAGAGGTCTGTGCGCTGGGTGCGAGCCAGGCCCCCGTCGGGGGCGACTGCGACGACGGAGACAGGGCCATTTTTCCCGGCGGCCCCGAGGTCTGCAACGGGATCGACGACGACTGCAATGGCCTGATCGATGACGGGCTGAACACGGCGGTGTACCACCCCGACGCTGACGGCGACGGCTTTGGAGCCACCGCCCCCGGGGAGCGTCTGTGCGAGCCCCGGGCAGGCTGGATCCAGGACAACTCCGACTGCGACGACAGCAACCCGCTGATCAACCCCAGCGCCGCCGAGGTGTGCAACGACGGCATCGACGACGACTGCGACGGGCTCACCGACGACAACGATCCCGGGGTGGCGCCGTCCACGATGACCAAGTACTTCCGCGATCGGGACAGCGACGGCTACGGAGACAGCGGCGAGGTCCAGTGGCTGTGCAACCCCCGAACGGGCTACGCCACCAACGGAGACGACTGCAACGACGGGCGCTACAACATCAACCCCGGCGCCGCCGAGGTGTGCAACGGCGGCGTCGACGACGACTGCGACGGGCTCGCCGACGACGACGACGACAACGTCGATCCCGGCTCCCAGAGCTGGCACTATGCAGACAACGACGGCGACGGCTTCGGCAACCCCGGGGCGGCGGTGCTCGCGTGTGCGGCGATCCCGGGCATCTCAGCGGGCAACGCAGACGACTGCAACGACGACGATCCGTCCGTCTCCCCCGCCGAGCCCGAGATCCTGTGCGATGGCGTCGACAACGACTGCAACGCGCTGACCACCGACGACGTCGATCGAGACTTCGACACCTGGTCGGTGTGCTCCGGAGACTGTGACGACGACGACGATCTGATCCACCCCGCGGCCCCAGAGATCGCCGACGACGGCGTCGATCAGAACTGCAACGCCCTCGAGGCCTGCTACGAGGATCTCGACGGAGACGGCGCCCGCACCAGCACCAGCGTCGAGGTGCCCGATCGGTTCTGTCAGCTGGGCACCCACGTCGGCAGCGAGCTGCCGGTCGACTGCGACGACAGCGATCCAATGATCAACCTCGACGTCGACTGGCTGGAGGATCTCGACGGAGACGGCTTTGGCGCAGGGCCCCCGGTGGTGTACCAGTGCACCGATCCCGGCGGCGGCCTGGCCTCCTCAGCCCTCGGCCTCGACTGCGACGACGCAGACAGCACCCGCTCCCCCGGAGAGCCCGAGCTCTGCGGCGATGGCGTCGATCAGTCCTGCTCCGGGCTCGATCTCCCGTGCCAGCCGGTCAGCTGCAAGGAGATCCTCACCGCCGCGCCGCTGGAGCCCAGCGGGGTGTACACGATCTACCCCGACGGCGTCGCCGCCGACGTGTACTGCGACATGGACACCGACGGTGGGGGCTGGACCCTGGTCGCCAGCACCACCCTGCCCCCCCGGGACGAGGGGCGGGTCAACCCGTTCCCGGGGCTGACCACCCTCAACCCCACCGTCTCGGTCCGTCGGATCTGGGACGGCCTGGTGGATCTGACGGGCACCGGCGGCGACATCCGCTTCGCCTGCAAGAAGAGACGCACCTCAGACGCGATGGACGTCGATCTGTCGTTCTATGACATCCACTGGTACAGCGAGATCACCGCCCCCAGCGACGCTCAGAGCTGCTTCAACGAGGGCAACGGGCAGGGCTATGATCCGCCTCCGTCGCGGAGGAACAACCTCACCGGCGTGGGGCGGCCGGCGGGCAACGACTGGAACGCAGGCTACCTCGAGGGCGAAGACACCTGCTCCGACACCTCCGACTTCGCCATCGACTTCGACGATCGGGGCATGGACGGGTCCCAGCTCGATGGCACCGACTGGGGAGAGGACGACGGCTTCGACAAATGCGCCGACGCCTACCCGGGCAACGGCGCCTGGTTCATCTTCGTTCGTGAGCCGTGAGCCGTGGGCCCCTCCGTGGGCCGTGGGCCGTGGGCCGTGGGCCGTGGGCCGTGGGCCGTGGGCCGTGGGCCGTGGGCCTCGTCCGAGAGGCCAGCCGCTGTGGCCCCGGCGTCGTGGCCCCGGCGTCGTGGCCCCGGCGTTGTGGCCCCGGCGTCGTGGCCCCGGCGTCGTGGCCTCGGTGAGCCACCGATGAGCCACCGATGAGCCACCGATGAGCCGCCACCGATCGCCATCGTCGGTGGCTCCCTCCGTTCCCTCCGGCAGATCCTCTCTGCCACGATAGATCTCCTGGCACCGACTGGGGAGGAGCACCGATGGACAAGCGCACATGGTTTGGATTGCTGGGGATCGCGACCGGATGCTCCGGGACCCCGGGTCAGCTCGACTGCGCACCGGAGCTCCAGGTCGAGGTGTTCACCGACGCCGACGGCGACGGCTTTGGCACCGGCGAGCCGGAGCGGGCCTGCGGCTGGGGGGGAGGCGCCGACAACCCGCTCGACTGCAACGACGAGGACGCGGGGGTATATCCGGGCGCCGACGAGCAGTGCAACGGGATCGATGACGACTGCAACGGCACGATCGACGACGGGCTGGGCTCGGTCCTGTTCTACACCGACGCCGACGGCGACGGTTTTGGCGTGCGGTACCCTGCGGTGCTCGGCTGCGACGATCCCGGCAGCGGCTGGGCCCGCAACCACCTCGACTGCGACGACTCAGACGCCCGGATCAGCCCCGACGGGCACGAGATCTGCAATGGCAACATCGACGACGACTGCGACGGTGCTTCGGACGACAACGACGCCGACACCGATCCCGAGAGCATGTCCACCTTCTGGCTCGACGCCGACGCCGACGGCCTCGGTGACCTCGGCACGCCCCTGCTGGCGTGCAGCCCCCCCGCGACCTATGTCGCCAACAGCGACGACTGCGACGACTCAGACGACACGATCACCCAGACCGTCTTCTTCGAGGACGCCGATCACGACGGGTACGGGGTCCCTGGCTCCACCGTGCTGTCGTGCGAGGGCTACGTCGGCGGCTCCAGCAACGACCTGGACTGCGACGACACCGATCCCTGGGTCAACGTGCCCCACGACTGGTACCGGGATCTCGACGGCGACGGCTGGGGCAACGGAGCCAGCCTCGGCTCGGGCTGCTTCCCACCGCCCGGGCCCGCGGTCGGCCCCTGGCTGGGCGACTGCGACGAGACCGATCCCTATATCAACGCGGGCATGCTCGAGGAGTGCTCCGACGGCATCGATCAGAACTGCAACGGCCAGATCGACTGCGATGACAGTGACTGTGGGATCGATCCAAGCTGCCTGGCCCCCTGCGCGGATCTGTCCCTCGACAGCCTCGCACCCACGAGCTTCAGCGGCTCCACCATCGGCCAGGGCAACGATCTAACCCCTCAGACCTGTGCCTCGAGCTCCGCCCCCGAGGTGGTCCTGCAGTGGGTGGCGCCCGCCGCCGGCACCTACCGGATCAACACCCAGGGCTCGAGCTTCGACACCGTCCTGTACGCCTACCACACCTGTGGGGGGCCTGAGATCGCCTGCAACGACGACTACTACGGCCTGCAGTCCAGGATCACCCTCAACCTCGCGGCGGGGGAGATCGTGCTGATCGTGGTCGACGGCTACAGCACCAGCTCGGGCAGCTTCAGCCTGAACATCTTGCAGTGAGCCCTGGCCATGGGGCGAGCCCAGCCTACTCCTCGCTGGATCCGGTGCCGCCGCCGGGCCCCTCGATTACCTCCAGGCGGGGGATCGCCAGCAGGCTTGTGTCGTCCTCGTCTTCGTCGAACCGGAAGACCGGGAGCTCAGGGGCCCCTCCGAGGCGCTCCACCGCCAGCGCCCCATAGGCCGAGATGTGCTTCAAGGCAGAGTCGTAGCGATCGGCCAGGGTGGTGGGCATGTCCTGGGTGAACCGCATGTACAGCTGGAAGTCCTCAAGCTCCCGGTAGAAGGCCTCGCAGGCCTCGACCGCCTCAGCCTCCACCAGGGCGAGATCCACCATCGACAGGGTGCGCCAGCGGCTGAACAGGGTGTCGATGAACGGGCCCCGATCCCGGTGTCGGCTCCAGGTGTCGAGCAAGAAGTCCCTCCGGAGACCTAGATCCGCGACGATCCGATCGATCTCCAGGGCCAGCAGGCGCCGCAGACGCTCGGGCAGCTCGGACTCATCGAACGCAGGTGGGATCATCGGGTCTGTTCTCCGGGATCGAGGGCACTCAGGGCACGTTGGTACACCCAGCGGCGCGGTCGATCATAGATCCGGGCGACGACGTCCCGCACGACCCCGACCCACACCCCCGCCCCGATCAGGGCAAAGATCAGCGCCTCGACCTGTGCCTCATCCCCGTCGGGGACATCCCGGGCGCCCTCGATCACCAGGGTGATCTCGCCCCGGACCCGATCGGCTCCGGCCTCGACTGACAGCTGCTCCCGGATCTCCCCGACGGAGCCCCGCAGCCACGACTCGCCGGGCTTGGTAAGCTCGCGCCCCAACGCCACCCGCCGCTCGCCCCAGCACGCCTGCAGATCGCCGAGCACGTCGATCACCCGGTGAGGCGCGACATAGAGCACCGTCGTCGCCCGCTCCCGGCGGTAGCCCTCGAGCAGGGAGACGCGTCGGCCTCGATCCCGGGGCAAGAACCCGAGCACCAGGAAGCGATCGGGGGGGAGCCCAGAGACAGACAGCGCAGCCACCGCGGCGCAGGGGCCGGGGACCGCGACCACCGCGATCGAGGCCTCGATCGCGGCTGACACCAGGCGATAGCCGGGATCCGAGACCAGGGGGGTGCCCGCGTCGCTGATCAGCGCGACGTGCTCACCTCTCTGCAGGCGTGCGATCAGCGACG
>DRPG01000604.1 GCA_011376105.1 Deltaproteobacteria bacterium | reverse complement strand
GGCGGTGATCATATCGCTCAGTCCCCCAGTCGGCGGGGGACTCGAGCGCATACGTGATGTGATCGTGGGCGTTGATCAGCCCGGGGCTGATCACCGCGTCGGGGCAGGAGACCTCGAGGGTGGCCGCGGGGGCCTCGGACGCACAGCCGCAGCCGACACAGGTGATCAGACCGTTGTCGCCGCGCTCGATCAGCACACCCCCGGTCAGGTAGCTGCGATCATCGGCGAGCACGTCACCCAGCAGCAGCAGGTGGGTGGCTGTGGTCGGATCTCCGCTGACGACACACTGCTCGCCGGGCGGAGGCGAGGGCAGCGCGGCGGCACAGTCCTCGATCACGTCGACGTCCGCGTCTGTGTCTGCGTCCGCGTCGCTGTCCGCGTCCGCGTCGCTGTCCGCGTCCGCGTCCGCGTCGCTGTCCGCGTCGGTGGGTGAGATGGTGTCCTTGTCGCCGCTGCAGGCGATCAACAAGGCGAGGAGGAACGAGCGCACGGGTACACCTCCGGGGGCGCGCAGGGTACCCTGAGCCCACCCCCGGCGGCGAATCTACACACGATCGTCACCTCTGTCTGCTCCCCGGTGACCTGCTGCGGCAGCCTACCCGGGGGGAGGCTTGATGTTCATGCTGCCGATGTACGCCTGCTTCCCCAGCGATACCCCGTTGTGGCGCAGGATGGCGTAGGCGGTGGTCACGTGGAAGTAGAAGTTCGGCAGCGCAAACTCCCGCAGGTAGTCCGGCGCCATCACCGATCCCCCCTGCAGGAAGGGCAGGAACAGCTCGAGCTCTCCTGCCCCCTCGAGATCGGCGGCGCTGAAACCCTCGAGGTAGGCACAGGTGGACGCGATCCGGGCCCTGAGCTCGTCGAGGGTCGACTCGTCGTCGGGGTGCTCGGGTGCCGAGGTGTCCGACAAACGGGCGGCGATGAACTTCGCCGCGTCGCACGAGGCCTGGATCTGGCGGCTCAGGGGCCACTGATCGGGCACCAGGCGGCTGCTGAGCAAGATCTCGGGATCGAACCCCCGGGCCTCGGCGTGGGCGGTGGCCACGTCGAGCCAGGCCGACAGGTTTCGAAGCATCTTGGTGAGCTGGGGGATAGACTCGTCGTAGTAGGACACAGGACCTCCAGCTGCGGGTAACGTCCCGATCCCAGAGTGGGTGGAGGCCCCGATCCAGCGATCCCCGCCCCAGCTCAGGACCCTGGTCGGGACAGGGAGAACACCTCAGCGGGGCGCGCGATGGCGAGCCAGTCCGCGGTGTCCATGATCACCGAGCGGGTGTGGCTGCCCAGGCTGAAGGCGATCCGAGGCAGGCAGGCGCGCTGCTCGTCGACGTACAGGGGCAGATCGAACACCGGCCGACCAAACGGAGGCACGCACCCAGGGGTCAACCCGGTGTGCCTCAGCAGCTCCTCGGTCGTCGCAAAGCGGTAGCGACGCACCCGGAGGTGGGCCCGCAGCAGCCGGTTGTCGACCTGACGATCGCCACCCACCACCAGCAAGGCGAAGCCGATCCCGCGATCGAGCTTCATCACCAGAGACTTCCCGCCGATCCGCAGCGGTGTGCCCCGGGCGGCGGCGGCCTCCGGTGCCGAGCGTGCCTCGGGGTGATCCAGGATCCGGAAGTCTGCGCCGTGGCCCGAGAGTAGGGCGAGGATACGGTCGCTGGGCGTCATGCCCAGGACCGTATCCTGCGGAGGTCCGGCACGGGCCCTCGATCAGTCCTTGATCGGCACCCGTGGGGTGGTCCGCCCCCCGCTGCTCTTGCCCCAGCAGGCGACCTCGGAGGTCCCGGGGATCATGCTGCAGGTGTGCTGCCACCCGCCCTGCAGAGACTCCAGGGCGAAGTCGGGGGCCTCGAGCTGGCCGTAGGATGCCGATCCCCAGCAGGTCGCGAGGCCGGCGACGTCGAGCGCACAGGAGTGGGTGTAGCCAGCGAGCACCTCGGTGAAGCCGGTTCCCTCCGGCGGCGTGGCGCGATCGCTTAGGTTGTAACCCCAGCACTCCACCGAGCCATCGGGGCGCAGCCCACAGGTGTGCAGCGTGCCGGCGCTGACCTGGGTGAAGCTCCCTGCGGGTGGGGTGGACTGCCCGTGATCATCGCGACCCCAACACTCGATGGCGCCACCCGAGGTCAGGCCACAGGTGTGCCAGCTGTTGAGCGACAGGTCGCTGAAGGTGATCCCCTCAGGAGGAGTGGCCTGTCCATGGCCATCGAGCCCCCAGCAGACCGCCTCGTCGCTGGAGGTCAGGCCGCAGGTGTGCTGGCCACCGGCGAAGATCTTCCGCAGCTGCACGCCCTCGGGGGGGGTGGACTGTCCATAGGTGTCGCGACCCCAGCACAGGGCCTCGCCACCCTGGATCCCGCAGGTGTGGAACTGCCCCGTGCTGAAGCCGTCCCAGGGGCCGGGGGGAGGGCTGGCCTGCCCGTCGCTGTCGGTGCCCCAGCAGTACAGCTCGCGTGCGTCGTCCAGGGCGCAGGAGTGAGAGCCGCCCGCGTCCACCGCTGCGAAGGTGTTGGCGCAGGTCTCGTCGCAGCCCGCGCCTCCGTCACAGGACTCACCCTCCTGGATGATGCCGTCGCCACAGCGCTCGAACCAGCAGGTGTCGCTGCAGCCATCGTTGTTGTCGCGACCGCCGTCGTCACACTCCTCGCTGGGCTGCACGATCCCGTCGCCGCAGGACTCGCGCAGGCACTCGGCGCTGCAGCCGTCGTTGTCGTCGAGGTTGCCGTCGTCGCACTCCTCACCAGCCTGGGACTGGACCCGCCGGTCGCCGCAGTACTCGATCGTGCAGTCGTGGGCACAGCCATCTCCGGGCGTCCGGTTGCCGTCTTCACACTCCTCGTCGGGCTGAAGGATCCCGTCGCCACACAGCTCCCGGACACACTCCGGTGTGCACCCGTCACCGTAGACGTCGTTGCCGTCGTCACAGCCCTCGCTGACCTGCTTCACCCCGTCGCCACAGAACTCCAGGGTGCACTGGGGCGAGCACCCATCGCTCGGGTCGCGCCCGCCGTCGTCACACTCCTCGTCGGGCTGGAGCACCCCGTCGCCGCAGCGCTCGTAGCGGCAGACCGAGGAACAGCCATCGTTGTCGTCGAAGTTGCCGTCGTCGCACTGCTCGGACAGCTGGCGCACCCCGTCGCCGCAGGACTCGCGCACACACTCTGCGCTGCAGCCGTCGTTGGAGTCGAAGTTGCCGTCGTCGCAGCTCTCCCCAAGCTCAGGCTGGAGCACTCCGTCACCGCAGGTCTCCACCTGGCAGTCGAAGCCACAGCCGTCCTGGACGAGCCGGTTCCCGTCGTCGCAGGCCTCGCCCTCCTGGAGCACCCCGTCGCCGCAACCCTCGCGCACACACTCCGCGCTGCAGCCGTCGCCGTCGATGTTGTTGCCGTCGTCACAGCCCTCGACCCAGGTGAGGATCCCATCACCGCAGGACTCCAGCTGGCAGGTCGCGCTGCAGCCGTCGCCCTCGTCGAGGTTCCCATCGTCACAGGCCTCGCCGGAGACCACGTCGATCACCCCGTCGCCACAGCGCCGGGCGAGGGTCACGGGCTCGGACTTGTAGGAGGCAGAGCCCACCGGCACGATGGCCTGGAGCACCTCCCCCTCGATCGGGAGATCCGGAGAGTCGTCGGGGACGGCCAGGACAGCCACGCCGTCTCCGCCCGCCACCGAGGCGCCCACGATCCGGCTGTCCTCCTGGTCGACGTACAGGCCCGCGTACAACCATGGGCAGGGACCCGTCTCCCGCTGAGGACCGACCAGGAACAACACCACGTCTCCGGGCGTCACCCCCTCTGCGGTCAGCACCGCGCTGTCTCCAGGCAGGCCAGGCAGCTTGCCCGAAGCCACCATGGCGGCGGGCGTGGTGGGCAGGTCGGTGCCGCAGGCTGCCTCGACCAGGGGCTCAGGGGAGGCCTCGAGGCCACAGGTCAGGTCCACGCAGGGGCTCACCACGCTGCCGCTCATGGACACCGCTCCGAGCATGCTCCGGTAGGGCGCGTGCACCCCCACCACCGCCGCCTGGATGAACCACCGGTCTGACCCCTCGGGTAGCACCGCGTCGATCTGCGCAGAGCCAGAGCCGTCGACCATCGCATAGCCGAGCAGCTCGGGCGCCTCAAGCTCGACGCAGGCGTCGATCATCAGCCAGGGACAGCCGCCCTGGTCGTGCACCGGGGAGGCGAGGAACCACACCAGGTCCCCGGGCAGGGAGTTGTTGATCGCCACCGACAGGCCCCGTACACCGGGACCGCTGCTGGTGAACAACCCCATCCGGTTGGGGGTCTCGGGCAGGCTGGCGTCATAGCTCTCGTCGCCGGGGCCGCAGAACTCGAGCTCGCAGGCCGCGCTGCAGCCGTCACCATCTTCGAGGTTGCCGTCGTCGCAGGCCTCCTCGCCCTCGACCAGCGCGTCGCCACAGACGGGCTCCACGAAGATCCCGGTGTCGCCGGTGGGCAGCTCGAGGCCCGTGTCCCCGGTGGAGAGCAGGGCTCCGTCCGTGCCGTCGTCGCTGGTGCCACCGCCCTCGTCGCTGGTACCGCCACCGTCGCTGGTGCCGCCGTCGCCGCTGGTGCCGCCACCGTCGCCGCTGGTGCCGCCCTCTTCGCCGCTGGTACCGCCACCGTCGCCGCTGGTGCCGCCACCGTCGCCGCTGGTGCC
>DRPG01000603.1 GCA_011376105.1 Deltaproteobacteria bacterium | reverse complement strand
CTCGCCCGGCTGCAGCCCACGCCCGCTGCAGCCCACGCCCGGCTGCAGCCCACGCCGGCTGCAGCCCACGCCCGCCGCAGCCCACGCCCGCCGCAGCCCACGCCCGCCGCAGCGCGCGCCCGCCGCAGCGCGCGCCCGCCGCAGCGCGCGCCCGCAGGATCCGCTCGCCCGGGGACCACCTCCGGCCCCACACGCACAAGCCCGTGGGCCCCTGTGCACGTGGCATCGTTCTTGCTTATAGACCCCATCCTCTCCCGGAGATCCAGATGACCGGTGATTCCACAAAGCTACAGCAGGCCCTCGAGGAGCTCGAGCGCTTCGAGTCCCAGGCCTGGCGCCTGCAGCCCGCAGCCGCACGGAAGGTGCGCGGCGTGATCGAGCGGCGGATCGTGGAGCTGGGCGGCACTCCCCCGGCCAGCCACAGAGCCCCAGCCCTGGAGGATCCAGCCCCCGACGAACCCCACCTGCTGGAGGGGGGTGACGATCCCGCCTTCGAAGAGCCTGCCCCCGAAGAGCCCCTGGAGGTGGGCGACGATCCCCTCGTGGTCGAGGCCGGTGACGTCGAGGAGCCGGTCTTTGGCTTCGACGAGAGCGATGCCTTCGCCGCCAACCACCACGTCGACGATCTATCTGCGCTGGATCTGAGCCTCGGTGAGGGGGCGCGCCACGACGATCTGACCCCACCCCGGCCGCCCCGACCACTGCTCGTGGTCCACGTCGGCACCGCCGATGAGGAGATCTTGCCCCTTGACTCCGGCGCGATCAGCCTGGGCCGGGGGAAGGCCTGTGGGCTGCGCATCAAAGACTCCCGCGCCTCGCGGGAGCACTGTCGGATCTTCCCCAACGGGGGCGAGTGGTGGGTCGAAGACCTCGACTCCGCCAACGGCACGCTGATCAACGGGGTGTTCCTGAGCCCCAACACCCCCCAGGAGCTCGCGGGGGGTGAGGAGCTGGTCGTCGGCTCCACCGTCCTGCGCTTCGAGCTCGCCACCGGCGCCCCCGAGCTGGCCTAGGGCCACCCGGCGAGGCTCCCCACGCTCCCTCCGTTGCGGTGGGATGTCAACGCGTCTCGACCAGCCGATGACGTTCCCCTGACGAACCCCTCCGGCCCCACCACGGTCCGATCCTCCACCACCGCCGGGCCCAGCCCCGCGACAGGAGGAACGATGCACGCGTCGACACAGCGTCTCAGACGAAGCCCGGCCCCACTCTGGGCGATCCTCGCCCTGTCGGCCTGGGCCTGCAGCGCCCCCGGGCCCGGGATCTCCAGCCCCCCCGGAGCCCCTGTGGTGGCCCTGGCCCCCTCTACCGCAGAGCGTCCCACAGCGTCCCCCGGGCTCGGCGAGGGCACCAAGGCGAAGGAGGACGACAGGGCCGAGGACGACAGGGCCGAGGATGACAGGGCCGAGGACGACAGGGCCGAGGACGACAGGGCCGAGGACGACAGGGCCGAGGACAAGGAGCGGGAGTCCGATCGCCGGTTCGCTGAGCGCACAGGGATCCTCAGTCACACCTCTGGGGGGGCGGACGTAGGCTCCAGCGCGAGCCTCTCCAGGGAGATCGGTGGCCTGATCGGAGCCAGCGGGGTTGGAGTTGGCGGGCTCGGCGCCCAGGGCTCGGGCCTCGGGGGCGGCGGCACCGTAGGGGGCCTCGGGGGCGGCGGCACCGCAGGGGGCCTCGGGGGCGGCACCGCAGGGGG
>DRPG01000602.1 GCA_011376105.1 Deltaproteobacteria bacterium | reverse complement strand
GGCCCGCGCGTTGAGCGCGTCGGCGCTGGCCCGATCGATGCCCTGCAGGGCGCCACCGGCCTGACAGCCCTCGATCACCCCCCCGTCGCAGGCGGCCCGGAAGTGACGCAGGGCGACCTCGTTCTGCCCCGACGCCGCGGCGTCGGCGCCGGAGGTGAAGTGATCCCACGGCTTGAGGGCGCAGGCCAGGAGCAGGCAACACAGGAGTGACACAGGGGAACCCTACACCATCCGGACCAGGGCAGGTAGCCCTCGGGATCGGGCGCCCGGATCGTGGCGGCGGGCGTCGATGGGCCAGCCGCCGGCGCAGGGGTGATCACTCGCCGGGGCAGAGCCCCGGAGCGAAGACGCCCACGTTCCACCACTCGTCGTGGGTCAGCCGCTTCGACACGGTCACGTCGCACACCTCGCCCTCCGGATCGGCGTAGATCACCCGGGTGGTGGCGGTGGTGGGGCCGTTGCCGTGATCGCTGTAGTAGTGGATCCGCACGTCGTAGCGCTCGTCGGCCACCGAGGGATCGGAGGTGACGGTCTCGGGGCCGAAGCCGTCGATGTCGTCGATGTCGAGCTCTCCCCAGGAGGTCCGCATATTGTAGTAGGCGACCTCCTGCCCACGGGCGTGCACGTGGGCATCCACGTCGGTGTCGTTCTTGTCCCAGGACAGCACCAGGAGGAACTCCTGCACCGGCGCATCGGAGGGCTCACACACCGTGATGGTCTGCGACTCCCCCACCCCGTCGAGGGCCTCGTTGGTGTCGAGCTGCAGCACCGCGTAGCCACCGGTCAGGCTGACGGCCTGCTGCACGACGCCATCCACCACCTCAGTCTCGATGGTGCGGTACTGCGCGTCGGCGCCCGAGCCGAACTGGATCCGGATCCAGGCCGACTCGGCCCCTGCGAGCTCGCCGTTGACCTCCAGCACGCTGGGGAAGCTGTCGTCGCAGGGCAGATCGGCCACCACGCTGTCGACGCTGGCGTCGGCGTAGACCGGGCTGCCTCCCTTGCCCGTGAGGCTGAAGGCCGTCCACTCGACCTCGGCGGGGGGCTGGATGTCTTCGCCGTTGTCGGGCTCCTGGGGCGGCTCCTGATCGGGCACGTCGGGGGTGTCCGACGCAGCAGAGCAGTCCAGCCGGACCGAGCGGGGCAGCTCGAAGGTGCGGAGCCCACCGGAGAGCTCCAGCTTGATGGCGGACGTCGAGGTGACGACCTTGTCGTCGCCGTCGACCCCGACGATGTCGGTGTTGCAGATCACGTCGGGATCGGCGCTGCTGACGATCAGCATGTAGCCCACGTCGGCGGGCACCTCCGGCAGGACGAAGGAGCTCCCATCGACCACCGCCTCGCCGGTGGAGACGGGCTCGCCGAGGTTGTCCATCTGGACACGCCCGTAGCACTGACCGTCGGTCTCGACCTCGTTGCAGTAGCTGAGATCGAAAGCGCTCGTGTTGGTCAGGGCGGAGTAGACCTCGAAGTTGAACGCAGCGGGGACGTCTCCGCTGATGTCGAGATCTCCGGTGATCTCGACCCCGGGCAGGACCCCACAGCCGACAACCCCCACAGACAGACAGACGATGGCCACATAGTTCCGCATCTTCGCTCCTCCTGCATTCGCGTAACGCGCTCCGGCGAGGTGGACGCGTGACCCACGAGGGGCATTCGAAACCATCCGTGACAAAGATCCCTGAGGTCCGCGGACGCCACCAGGGCCAGCGGCCCGGGGCGTCCCCAGGAGCTCCGGCGGCCGCGCCCGGGGCGTCCCCAGGAGCTCCGGCGGCCGCGCCCGGGGCGTCCCCAGGAGCTCCGGCGGCCGCGCCCGATCGGCCCCCAGCCCAGCGGCTCCGGCGGCCCCACAGGGCCGGGGGGCGGGCTGCAGAGCCGGGGGCATGTCGCGGACGATCACAAGGAGCCGTGGGGCCGCGGGCGACCTCACTCACAGAGAGCAGTGCAGCCGGCCGCCCCGCACGACGCAGCGCGTGTCGCCGCCGGTCTGGGGGATCTCCACCTGTGCGGTCATGTCCAGGGTGCCCCGCAGGGTCAGATCGCAGACCCCCGGCACCGCGTCAAAGCGCGCGATCGTGTCGGATCCTGACAGCGGCTCGGACCAGCGCTGGGCCCCACAGGCCAGGGCGACCTCGGCGATCGGGACGTCGGCGTCGACCTTCACCTTGTACGAGACCCGCTCGGCGTCCTCGACATAGGGCGGCAGGGTGAAGCCGCCACACCGGGCCCGGACGAGGCCGTTGACGTAGGCGATCTCGGCATCCTCGGGGAGCCGGGAGGCCCGGAGGGCGTAGGCATCCAGCGCATCCCCGCAGCCGTTGCTCCCCATCGCCTCCGCCATCAGGTGATCGGTCCACGCCATCAGCGCCAGGCCCTTGCGCACGTTGTGGGGATCGGTGTCCAGCATCTTGCCCAGCGTGGTCCGGAACCGGCGGGACTCAGGCTCGCCGGTCACCGCGTCGCGGTAGGTGATCTCCAGCTCCACCGTGTCGGAGCGGACGGGCTCCCGATCGCGCAGCTGCAGATCCTGGAGGAACAGCTGGCTGGTGCCGGCGTAGTAGTTGAGCGGCTGCACGTCCTCCCTGGTGGTGGAGGCCTCCTCGCCGTAGAAGCGCTCCATCGCCAGGCTGTCGGGCAGGTGCAGGGCGAAGCGCACGTCGTGGGCGATGGTCTGCACCAGGGAGTCGAAGCCGTCGGGGCCGAACACCCGATCCACCACCGCCTCTGAGCCGAGGTAGACGTATGCACCCTTGCCCTTCTCGGTCAGCTTGTCGAGGACCTCGTCGTTGAACTCCCGGCCCACACCGACGCCGGTGATCCGGATCCCCTCGTCCTCGAAGGCCGCGCCGATCTCAGAGACCGTGTCGTGATCGACATCGCCGGTGTTGAGCAGCGCATCGGTCAGCACCATCACCCGCCGGTTGCGGCCGTGGGTGTCGAGGTGGGATCGGGACACGTCGTAGGCTGATCGCAGCCCTAGATCGAGATCGGTGGAGCCCTCGGGGGCCATCCGCGCCAGGGTCTCCTCCAGCAGCGCGGGCTTGTCCCGGCCGACGACGTAGTTCTGCAGGGGGACGCAGGCACGGTCGTCGAACAGGACCACGTCCAGGCGATCGCCGCGCTCCAGCTGATCGATCATCTGGGTCAGGCCCCGGCGGGTGTAGTCCATGCGACCCTCGGCGGCCATCGAGCAGCTCCGATCGACCAGCAGGGTGAGAT
>DRPG01000601.1 GCA_011376105.1 Deltaproteobacteria bacterium | reverse complement strand
GGACGAAGAAGGCGGCTCCCCCGCGTAGGTGGGGATGGACCAGCCACACGATCGGAGATCGCAGGAGCGCCCCAGGCACGTCGGGGATCGTGTGCGAGTTCCTGTGCCCTGTGGAGGATCTCGGGCGCTGGAGGCGCGGGGACCTGTGGGAGCACGATCGGAGGGGGCTGGGGGTGGAGAGCAGGGAGGTCGAGCGGCGCTCCCACAGGCGCAGGGCGTCGAGGATCGGGTGGCTCGTCGGTGTGTCGAGCGCCATCGGCCCGATCGCCATGGGATCAGGGAGCCGGAAGACGCACGCTGCTGAGTCCTCGAGCAGGCGCCGGGCCCAGGTCACCACGTGTTGGCCTAGATCCGAGGCGAACCTGGCCCGTGCGGCCTCGTAGGCCTCAGGCTCGAGCCCCTCCGCGGCGAGCGCAGCCCTGTAGCGTGCCCTGGCCTGCTCTGAGCTTCAGGCCCCCTGGTGGAGCGGGTACAGCTCGGGGTAGAGATCGAGGAGATCGATCGCGTCTTGGACAAACACACCCTCGGGCATCGGGTCTCCAGGTGGGCCTCGGTCAGGTGGTCCCTGTAGCGTCTGTGGGACCGGGGTGGCGGTCCAGGGCGATGGCCTGGATCGAGCCGATCGCGTCAGGGCTCGTCGAACGGAAACGTTCCGTTGAAGGCGTCGAACACGATGGCACCGGAGAGCTGGCCGAGCAGCTGACCGAGCAGGAGCAGGGGGTTCGTCAGCTCGTCCGAGGCCTCCAGGTCGTAGAGGATCTCGTAGCGAGCGCTGCAGGCAGCGAGCGCCCCGGGCGGCACGCCGGGGACCTGGAGCTCGGCGAGCTCCTGTGCCTCGAGCACGACATGGGGGGCCCGGGAGATCCCGATGTTGATCGTCGCGGTTCGGCCGGTCAGTGGATCCTGAACCGTGAGCACGAGCAGATCACCGTCGATCCCGGGGGTGATGTCTGGATCTTGCTCCAGCTGGGAGGCGAGGGCCTCGAGCGGCACCAGGTGCTCGCTCCGACACATCGCCAGCCACGTCCCCACGCTCGCCATGGTCCAGCTTCCCCCGGCGCATCACCGGGTAACCCGTGCCGGGGTGGTGTCCTCTCCGCCTCGGAGGGAGCGCGCACGGAGCCCCGGGACGAGGATCTAACCCAGCTAGAGGCTGGATCTGAGTGGATCGGATCAGGGTGAAACAAAACACACGTCTCATGGATCGGGTGTCACCTCAAGACCTCCGGGGTGTTCCCAGGCCACCCCTGATGTGGAACGCCATACCTCTGGAGGTCCAAGCCAGGACCAGGGCGCATGGTCAGGAGATGACGACGCCGGAGATGATCACCTCCGAGCAAGGATCTGGGTCTGTCGTATCCGAGCCGGATGCGATTCTTGTTGGACGTGCTCTGAGTAGGGTGCATACAGGTCATCTGTAGAGAGCGGGTGACTCCAGGGGGAGCACCCAAGGACCATAGAGACCACGTCGGTTGGGCTCGGTCTGGGCAGGGCACGAGGGTGAGAGGCTTAAGCGAGTCGAGGCTTCATCGTGTCTAGGTGCTCGGCTCAGCCCACTCCGGCTCAGGAGGAAGGCCATGAGTGTGATCGCCATCTTGTTCATGTGGGTTCACCCCGCACACGCCAACGACGAAGACGTAGCAGCCTGTGCCTACCTCTCGGAGGGGGACGCCTGCGTCGATCACAACCAGCGCCCCGGGACCTGCGTCTTCGACGTGAGCGATCCCGGCGTCCTCACCTGCGAGAGCAACGAAGACCTCGGTGATGCGGACACTGACGCGGACAGCGACGCGGACACTGACGCGGACAGCGACGCGGACAGCGACGCAGACAGCGACGCGGACACTGACGCGGACAGCGACGCGGACAGCGACGC
>DRPG01000600.1 GCA_011376105.1 Deltaproteobacteria bacterium | reverse complement strand
CCTCAGCCACCCCCGGCGGCTCACCGCGGTGCTCTGTATCGCAGAGAACGCCGTCGGCCCCGAAGCGATCCGCCCCGACGACGTGCTGAGGCTGTACTCGGGCCGGACCGTCGAGGTGAACAACACCGACGCAGAGGGCCGCCTGGTCCTGTCCGACGGGATCGCCTGGGTGGCCCGCAACCGTGCTCCCCACGAGATCATCGATCTGGCCACCCTCACCGGGGCCCAGTCGGTGGCGACGGGCAAGCGCCACGCTGCGCTGTACTGCTCGAGCGAGGCGCTCGAGCGCAGGGCGCTGGACGCGGGCAGGCACACTGGAGATCTGGTGCACCCGCTGCCCTACTGCCCCGAGTTCTTTCGCCGAGAGTTTTCTTCCTCGATCGCCGACATGCGAAATTCGGTCAAGGACCGGAGCAACGCTCAGTCCAGCTGTGCGGCCCAGTTCATCAACAACCACCTGTCCGCCACCGGCTTCGAGGGTGCCTGGCTCCACGTCGACATGGCGGGGCCGTCGGTCTCGGGCCAGCGGGGCACCGGGTTCGGGGTGGGGCTGCTGCTCAAGCTGCTCGATCTCCCGCTGTAGCGCCCGGGCCACAGCGATCCATGGTGGCCCCGGCCCGAGCGGAGAGACGGGCGTGTAACCACGGCCGGCTCCGGCTGGCCGAAGCAGGGGGGATGCGCCCTGCTGCACCGAGCCCTCCACCCCACACCCTGCTCCGGGCGTCCGCTGGACACCTGCTCGGGCTCGGGCTCTCCGTGCTCCTCGCCACCGGGGGGCTGCGTCCGGTGTGGGTGCTGGTGCTGGCGGCGCTGGCCATGACCCTGTGTGGTGCGGGCTCCGCGGGCCTAAGCGCGCTCCCCCCGGGGCTGCACAGGCGACCCCAGCACCGCGCAGCCCGCACAGAGGCGTTGCTGTGCCTGGCTGCACGGCTCCTCCTGAGCTCGGGCGTCGCGAGCGTGCTCGTCGCTGGGGCGTCACAGCTCAGCGTCGAGGAGATGATCCTGGTGGAGCTCGCGACCACCACCCTCGCCGCAGGCGCCTTCGCCGTGGCGGCGCTGGTCGGCGCTCAGGCGGAGGTGGTGGAGGTGGCGGAGGTGGCGGAGGTGGCGGAGGTGGCGGAGGTGGAGGTCTTCGACCGCTCCACGCTGCGCGCTCCCCCCGGGCCCGCCCTGACGGAGCAGCAGCGCCCGGGCCCGCCCTGACGGAGCAGCAGCGCCCGGGCCCGCCCTGACGGAGCAGCAGCGCCCGGGCCCGCCCTGACGGAGCAGCAGGGCCGACGCTACGCCACCGCGTAGACCAGGTTGGTGGCGATCCCCGCGGCCTGGTGGCGTGGACGGAAGAGCGGCCCCCGCCAGCGCCGACTGTGGCTCACCCGCCGACGGAACTCCTCCTCGGACAGCCCCGTCTCAGCCAGGGCGCGCTCGAACTCCTCCCGGGCCCGCTGCCTGGCCTTGAACAGCATCATCTGGACCCGGCTGTGGGCGTTGACCTCCTGATCCCCGGTGGTCTCGATCGCGACGAAGATCGCCTCGGGGTACCTCGCCTGCACCAGGGACTGGACCCCATCGGAGACGCCGGAGCTGGGCATGCAGCCGAACGGCTTGACGCTCACGGTCATGTGGTTGACCTTGTCCTCCACGAAGTGGATCAGCTTGCCCACCTCCATGTGGCCCTCACCGCCGCGGACGTCGTTGCTGTAGTGCTCCCGGGCGATGGCGGCGATGTGGTGCATGTCGGGCAGGTGGTAGCCGTGCAGCCCCAGCAGCTTGGCGTAGGCCTGGAACACGCCCCTCACCGCATGGTAGCCCAGCCGCAGCCCCCACAGCTTCCTGGTGGCGTCCTTGCCGGCCAGCCCCTTGCGGGCGTCGTCGTCGCGCCGGAGCGTCTGGCGCTGGCGGGTGTCGTAGCCCGCCTCCCACAGCAGGAACAGCAGCCAGTTGGTGATCCCCTGGATGTCGACCTCGGCCCCCTCCGCCTCAAGGAAGCGCTGCATGTGGTAGTTGCCGTCTCCCTCGGTGGTCATCGCCCAGAACTCGCCGATCAGGCTGACCACGGGCTTGGGCTGAGTGCGGTCGATCCGCACCGCCCCCAGGATCCGGCGACACCGCAGCATCGCCAGGCTGACGCGGCGGCGGCTGGCGAAGGCCTCGTACAGCACCGCCTTGCAGCGCTCCACCGCGTCGTCGACGCTGCCCTGGACGACCTCGTATGGACGCATCCGGTAGGCCATCAGGTTGAGCACGTCGCCCGCGATCAGGGCCCGGACCACGTGCCAGGCGAAGGCCTGATCGATCTTCAGCCCCAGCTCCTTGCCGGTGGCCTGGCGGATCCCACCCGCCATCTGGAACGTCATCACCCGGAAGCCATCGAAGCCTGCGTCGCGGAGCGCCTTGCGGTACTCCGTGACGTACATGCCGAAGCGACACGGCCCACAGCCCCCGGCGGTCAGGAAGATGTAGCCGTCGATGATCTCCTGGGTGGACATGCCCTCGACGTCCCGCAGGTGCACCAGGTGCTTCACCAGGTTGCCCACGGTGAAGTAGGTGGGGCTGCACTGGCCGCGGTTGCCGAACTCCTTGCCGAACTGCAGCGAGGCCTGATCGGGCACATCGAGCGTCCTCACCCTGTAGCCGAGGCCGGCGAGCGCTGCGGTGGCGAGGTGATCGTGGGCCATGGACAGGCCGCTGACCAGCAGGGTGGTGTAGCCCCGCTGATCGGCCCAGAATTCCTGAGCGACGTTCTCGACATACTGCTCGCGCTCGAGGCCGAGGGCCCGCGCCTCCGCCTCGGCGAAGGACGCCAGCTCGCGCTCGAGCTCAGCCTCCTCCTCGGGGGTCAGGGCCTCGGGGCCCGGGGCGTCGTGGGGATCTGTGGGGCTGCGTTCATCGGACATGGAGGGCTCCTCCAGGGTTCGGGGGGTGGGTTCACTTGGCGGGGAGGACGTCTCGGGGCGACGTCGGGGCGCCGCGCCGGGCGAGGATCGACGCCCGCAGCTGTGCGCGCCGATCCGCCACCCGTCGGGCGAGCTCGGCCCGGGCCGTGGCACGCTCGGCGAGCTCCTCCTCCACCAGCTCGAGCTTGTGGATGTAGGTCCGGACCCGGATGAGGATCGAGCCACCGGGCTTGTTCGCGTCGAGATCATGCAGGGCGGCGTACGGGAGCCCGGCGGTCTTGACGATCCCGTCGATGATCCCGTAGGTAGGCGCGTCGTGACCGCACTTGAAGCTGGACAGATCGAGGACGGCGAGGTTCGGGTGCCGGGCCGCGACCCTCACCGCCCACACCTTCTGAGCGCTGTTGGCCGAGTAGTTCTCGGGCCACACGTCGCGGATGTCCATCGGATCGTCGGCGCCGAAGAAGCGCTTCCACCAGGCCTGGTCCCTCGGCAGGCTCCGGATCGACAGGATCGGGTACCCCCGGACCTGGAACTCCTCGGGGATCCCGTGGTTCAGCCCGGGATCGTGGTGGTAGGGCCTTCCGATCACCAGGATCGCGATCTTGTTCTCGCGCTCGACCCGCTCGAGGATCTCACGCCCCCGGCGCTCCATCCGATCGCCAAAGGCGGTCAGGGCGGCGAAGCCCTGCTCCACCGCGAAGTCGCTCTCGTCCTCGGTGATCCCAAGCCTCGGGCCCCAGGTGCCGAACATCGCGGCCTTCAGCAGGTTCGGCTCCATGAAGGTCAGCGAGGGATCGACGTACTCAACCCCCTCCCGGGCGAAGAAGTCGACCTCCTTGGTGAAGGCTGCCTTCACCACGTTGGGGGAGCCTGCGACGATGGTGCAGCTCGTGTTGTCCATCGTGTGGGTCAGCCACGAGGGGATGTGGGTGATGCAGGGGTAGAAGATGAAGTCCAGCGGCCCGCGGCGGCGCAGCTCGTCGCGGTGGGCGCCGAACAGCAGCTCGTGCACGTGGGCCTGGATCACCTTGCTCGGGAAGCAGGGATCGATCGAGCCATAGCGGCCGCCCTCCTGCCACATCTCCTCGTCGGTGGGGGTGGAGAAGACCACGTTCTGCCGTGGCATACCCAGGGCCTCGAAGTAGGTCCGGAAGAACGGCCCCACCGAGTACAGGTTCAGCACCCGTGGGATCCCGATCTTGAACCGGGACAGATCCACCCTGGATCGCTGAAAGCCCCGCCGCAGGGCCCGCCGGGCCACCCGCATCAGGGACAGCCTCCGCACCTCGACGTCATCGATCACCGTGCCCGCCCGGGGCATGGGCTCGGGCTCGAAGAAGTGGCGGAACGCCAGCGTGCCCTCTTCCTCCACCAGGTTGGGGAAGCGCTTGCGCACCACGTTGCGCTCCCGCTGCAGCGCCTGCAGCGCCTCCTTGCTCTCGACCGTGCCCTTCTCGCAGGAGAACCCCGAGATGTAGCGGCTGGTGCGCCCGTCCGGTGTCTCGGTGTCGATGAAGGTGCGGCTGCAGTGGTTCGGACAGAAGTGGCAGGTGGTGGAGTCGTCGTTGCGGCTGGTGTACGCGAGCCCGATGGCGGCCTCGAGCCCGATGAAGGTGCTGTGCCCCCGACGCCGGACCACCCGCAGGGTCTCCATCGCCGCTCCGATCGCGCCGGCCTCCCCGCAGTGGGGGTGCACCACCACCTCGGCGTCGGGCACCCGCTCCTTGATGTAGTCGACCTGGGCCTTGACCGCGGCGAGGTTGCGCTGAGTGCCCCCCTGTAGCACGAAGGTCCGGCCGAACTCGGCGAGTCGGGGCACCTGCACCACGTACTGCCACACGTTCTTCGGCAGCACCTGGGCCAGCCCAGCGAGCATCTCCGCGCGCTGAAAGCCCTCCTTCTGGAAGTTGACCCGATCGGCGTCGAGGAACACCGCACAGCCATAGGAGAACCTGGGCGCGAGCGAGGCCTCGAACGCAGTCTGCGCATAGTCGGTCAGCGCGACCCCGAACTGATCCGCCATCGCCTGGAGCAACATGCCGTTGCCCGCCGAGCACTGGTTCGAGAGCCGGAAGTCCTGCACGTCGCGGCCACCGCTGCGGCTCTCCCGGAGGAACAGCACCTTGATGTCCTGCCCGCCGATGTCACACACCACGTCAACGTGGGGCACATAGCGCACCGCGCTCTGCATGTGGGCGATGGTCTCCACGATGTTGACGTCGGCCCGCATCGACTCCTCGAGCACGTCCGCGGCGTAGCCCGTGGCCCCAAAACCCACACACTCGAGCGTCGCCCCGGACGCGGCCACATGATCCCGGATCTCCTCCAGGATGTCCTTGGTGTCCTGGATCGGGTTGCCCTTCGACAGGGTGTAGGCCTTGTACAGCACCTCCCCCGAGTCATAGTCCACCAGCACCGCCTTGGAGCTGGTGGAGCCCCCGTCGAGGCCGATCACCCCCCGCACGTGCTGGCCGGCCTCGAAGGAGGCGGGATCGAAGGAGGGCACCCGGTAGGCCTCGGTGAACGCAGCCAGCTCAGCCTCGTCGCGGACCAGGGGGCTTGTGGCGCTGTCGCCCAGGCGTGCGGAGCGCCCGTTGAGGATGTAGCCCCGTAGCCCGTCCAGCCCGAGGTACAGGCCCTCGTCGCGGGCTGCGGCGTCGGTGACGCCGTAGATCACCGCCCCAAAGGCGGCATAGTACTGGGCATTTTCCGGGGTGAACACCAGCTCCTGGATCGGGACGTCCCTCGGATACACGTACCCCCTCGCCTCCCAGGTCTCGGGGATCCGCAGGCGCCAGCACTCCACCAAAAACGGCAGGTAGCAGTTGGGCCCTCCCAACAGCAGCACCTTGTGCTTCAGGGTGTTGCCCCGGGTGAGCACCGACAGGTTCTGGTGAACGATCGCGTCCGCCAGGGAGTTCATGATCTCGTCGCTGGGGATCCCCGACTTGACCAGGTTGACGATGTCGGTCTCGGCGAACACACCGCACTTCGCTGCGACGTGGTGCAGCTTGTGTGGATCGAAGGCCAGGTTGCCCAGGGCTTGGGGATCGAGGCCTACCTTGATCATACACTTGTCGATGGTCGCCCCGGTGCCCGAGGCACACTTGTCGTTCATCGAGGTCACCGCGGTCTTCTCGATCCGACCGCCCTCGCCGGGCTGCTCCCGGAACAAGATGATCTTCGCGTCCTGGCCGCCCAGCTCCACCACCGAGCCTACGTCGGGGTGGAGCCGCTCGACCGCCAGGGTCACCGCGTTGACCTCCTGGACGAACTTCGCCCCCAGGGGCGCGATCAGCGGCCCCGATCCCGAGCCGGTGATGTAGATCCGCAGCTGCCCGGCGTCCGGGAACCGCTCCCCGATCCGCACCATGAACTCGAGCACCTTCTCAGGCTGTCGGGTCTCGTGGCGTTGGTAGTCCTGCCACAAGATCTCGAGGGTGTCCGCATCGCAGACCACCGCCTTCACGGTGGTCGAGCCGACGTCCATCCCGACGGCGAGGTGCTGGTTGCTGCTGCTCATACCTGCCCTTCCCAGCTAGGGGATCCGGATGACTGACACGTCAGTCTAGTTGACCGGGTGCCGCCCCGCTACCGGATCCATCCGCCGCAGGGCGCCGAGGGCCCCGTGCGCAGCACGCTGCGCCGGATCAGCCTGGGAAGGGTTCGTCGAACCGGTGAAACGCCACCGGGCGTGGGCCGATGTTACCGGCGGGGACCGACCCTGGCCCCGACATCCCACCAACCGGGGTTACCCTAGGGCATAGGACACGAGGCTCGATGTCGAACGCGCGAAAGCACTTCGAGCGCGGAGTTCAGCTCCAGAGCGCCGGAGACTGGGCCGAGGCGCTGAGCGCCTATGAGCAGGCCCTGAAGATCGAACCAGAGCTCCAGGACGCCGTGGTGGGGATCGCCCGGCTCCGGGAGCTCCGGAGTCAGTGGTCATATGCCGCCGATGCCTGGGGGCGGGTGCTGGATCTCGATCCAGAGCACTCGGAGGCCGCCACCGCCCGGGCTGAGTGCCTGCGGCAGGCGGGCTGCTACCACCGGGCCCTGCCCGCCTACGATCAGGCGCTGTTGCTCGATCCAAGGGCGCTGTTTGCGCTCGCGGGCAAGGGCGAGTGCCTGCGGATGCTCGGGCGCCCCGAGGACGCCCTGCACTGGTTCGAGCAGGCCATGGCGATCGACGCCGATCACACCTTCGCCGTCCGGGGCAAGGCCGCGGCGCTCAACGCCCTCGGTCGGTTCGACGAGGCCATCCCCTTGTGGGAGCAGTCGGCCGCCCTCGAGCCAGACTCAGCATTTGCGTCCCAGGGGCTCAACGAGGCGAGGGAGGGGATCACCCGCGAAGACTCCGAGATCACCGCGCCGAACCGCTCCGCCCTCAACCCCGAGCGCCTGGCCGCCCGCATCGATCGCGACTGGGGTCGGGCGCTGGCGTCCGACGGGCGCTGGTCCGAGGCCGCGGCTGCGTTCGAGCGCTCGCTCGAGAAGGTGCCCTACGCCAGCGAGGTCCTGCGGGATCTGGCCCAGGTCTACGAGCGCGCTCTACGCTGGGAGGATGCCTATGCGGCCTGGGGGCGTCTGCTGGAGGTCCGCCCTGATCGGGTCGAGGCCGCCGCGGCCCGGGGTGAGGCCATGCGTCAGGCCCGGCGCTATGTCGAGGCGCTGCCCGACTACGATCACGCCCTGACCCTCGATCCGGGCCATGTGCCGGCCCTGACCGGCCGGGCCGAGGCCCTGCGGCTGCTGGGCCGGTGGGACGAGTCGGTGCGGTGGTTCAGCCGGGCCCTGGAGCGCCGCCCCACCCATGTGGCGGCGCTGCGGGGCAAGGCCAGCGCGCTCAACGATCTTGGCCGCTACAAGGAGGCGCTGCCGGTGTGGCGCCAGGCCCTGGCGATCGAGCCCAACGTCGAGCTGGCGATCGAGGGCCTCAAGCACTGCGAGGAGGCGCTCGACGGCGCCAGCGCAGCCCTCGCCGATGCCCCCACCATCGAGGTGGATCCAGCGGCCCGGGATCGGGCCCGGAGCTCCTATGAGCAGGGGCGCTCCCTGATGCAGCAGGGCCGCTACCAGGAGGCGGCCCTGGCCCTGCGCCAGGCCACCGACGAGGATCCCACCTGGACCAGCGCCTGGTACCTGCTGGGGCTGTCCTACAGCGAAGATCGACAGTTCCGGATGGCGATCCGGGCGTTCGACGAGGTGCTCACCCGCGATCCCGAGCACCTCGACGCTGCGTGCCACCGGGCCGACGGGCTGCGGCGGAGCAACAACTACCAGGCCTCCATCACTGCCTACGACGCGATCCTCGAGCACCGCCCCGACGAGGTACGAGCCACCTCAGGCCGGGCTGAGGCCCTGCGCATGCTGGGGCGGTTCGACGAGGCGGTCGAGTGGTTCGATCGCACCCTGATCCTGCGCCCCCGCCACTACCTGGCGCTGTGCGGCAAGGCGGCGGCGCTCAACGCCCTAGAGCGGTTCGACGAGGCGCTGCCCCTGTGGCTCGCCGCCCTGCGGGAGAACCCGAGCGCGGCCTTCGTCAAGCGTGGCCTGGCCCAGTGCCGGGCCGGGCTTGGGGAGCACGGCACCGATGAGCCTCCCCGGCGCTCCAGCGTCCGGCGCCTCAACACCACGGAGCCCCCCCGGGAGCGGGCCCTGCCGATCGCCGCTCCCCCCACGAGCCTGTCCGCGCCCCGCTCCAGGATGGATCGTCAGCGCGCCCGGGACGAGCTGGATCGGGGCCGGTACTTCTACAAGGAGCGCAACTTCACCGCCGCCGCCACCTGCTTTGAGACCGCGCTGCGGTACGACGGCACCTACGCTGAGGCCGCCCTGCGGCTGGGGATGGCGCTGGAGGAGGACAAGCAGCTGCGCAAGGCCATCGAGGCCTACGAGCGCTGCCTGAAGATCGATCCCGATCACTTCCACGCCGCCACCAATATCGGCGAGGCCTACCGGAAGAACGAGCGCTACGAAGACGCGATCAGCGCCTACGAGCGCGCCCTGGCCCTCAAGGACGACTACCTCTACGCGATCGCGGGGCGTGCCGAGTGCATGCGCATGCTCGGCGATCTGCCCGGCTGCCTGGTGTGGTTCGATCGGGCGCTACAGGTCGGTCCCCGCCATGCCTTCGCGATCCAGGGCAAGGCCGCGGCGCTGAACACCCTGCAGCGGTACAAGGAAGCCTACCCCCTGTGGGAGAAGGCGCTGGAGATCGAGCCCAGCAGTGACTTCGCCAGGGAGGGCCGGGCCGTCTGCGAGCGCCACCTGCACGAGGAGGCCACCGACGAAGACAGCGAGAGCCCCACCCCCACCCTCGACGAGCAGGGCCGGGATCTCACCGCCCTGGCCCGGGACGGCCAGCTGGCCCCGGTGGTGGGCCGCAGCTCCGAGATCCACTCGGTGATGAAGACCCTGGTGCGGCGCCTGAAGGCCAACCCCCTGCTGCTCGGAGATCCGGGCGTCGGCAAGACCGCGATCGTCGAGGGCGTCGCTCAGGCCCTGACCTCCCCCGGGGCTCCGGAGCGCCTCAAGGATCTCAGGCTGATCGAGCTGTCGATGGGATCGCTGCTGGCCGGCACCAAGTACCGGGGCACCTTCGAGGAGCGCCTGAAGGACATCATCCGCGAGGCCCAGGAGAACCCGGGGATCGTGCTGTTCATCGACGAGATCCACACCTTGGTCGGGGCCGGGCGCACCGAGGGCGGCTCGCTGGATGCCGCCAACATCCTCAAGCCCGCCCTGGCCCGGGGGGAGATCACCGTGATCGGGGCCACCACGGTGGCTGAGTACCGCAAGCACTTCGAGGCCGACTCTGCCCTGGATCGACGCTTCCAACCGATCCAGGTCGAGGAGCCCACCATCGAGGACGCGATCGAGCTGCTGTCCCAGATCGTCCACCTGTACGAGGGCCACCACGAGGTCACGGTGGATCCGGGCGCGCTCGGGGCCTGTGTGCGGCTGTCGGTGCGCTTCGTGCCCGATCGGCGCCTGCCCGACAAGGCCCTGGATCTGCTCGACGAGGCGTGCGCCGACGTCAGCCTCGAGGGCCGGGGCCGCACGGTGGACGCCCAGCGGGTGGCTCAGATCGTGAGCGAGCGCACCTCGATCCCGGTCCACGATCTGACCTCCGCCGAGCGTGAGCGGCTCGATCGGATCGAGGGCTTCCTCAGCAGCCGGGTGATCGGCCAGCTTGAGGCCGTCCGGGAGCTGGCCGGAGCGGTCCGCCTGGCACGCTCGGGGCTCCGTCACCCCCGCCGCCCCCGCGGTGTGTTCTTGTTCGCGGGCTCGAGCGGGGTGGGCAAGACCGAGCTGGCCCGGGCCCTGGCCGACTTCCTGTTCCCCGAGGGGGACGCGCTGGTCAAGCTCGACATGTCCGAGTACGGCGATCGCTTCACCGGCAGCCGGCTGCTCGGGGCCCCCCCCGGGTACCAGGGCCACGGCGAGGAGGGTCAGCTCACCGGCCCCCTGCGGCGGCGACCCTATGCGGTGGTCCTGCTCGACGAGTTCGAGAAGGCCCACACCGACGTGCAGGCCATGTTCCTCTCCCTGTTCGACGAGGGGGTGGTCACCGACGCCGAGGGCCGCAAGGTGCATGCCCGGGAGGCGTTCTTCATCCTCACCACCAACGCGGGCTCGGAGATCGCGGGCCGGAGCCAGCTGGGCTTCGGCGGCGACTCGGCGACGTCCCGCCGGGCGGCTGCGCTCAGCCGAGCCCGGGAGCGCTTCCGCCCCGAGCTGATGAACCGGCTCGACGGCGTCGTCGTGTTCCGAAACGTCGACGACCAGGATCTGGTCAAGATCGTCCAGCTGCACCTGGGCCACCTCCAGGGGCGGGCAGCCGACGCGGGCGTGACCCTGACCTGGTCCCCCGAGGTCGCGGTGCTGTGTGCCCGCCACCCGTCCACCAACGGCGTGGGGGGCGCGGCCATGGGCGCACGGCCGGCGCTCCGGGCGATCGACGAGCTGGTGGCCGAGCCGCTGGGCAGCCTGATGCTGCGCTCGGGCAGCGGGCGTAGGCGGGGCCTACACGCGGTGGTCCGAGAGGGCAAGGTCGTGTTCGACGAGTTCACCCCCGCAGGCGATCAAGATCCAGCCGAGCCCTCAGAGCAGACCCACGTCTGAGCTGCTCCACGTCTGAGCTGCTCCGCGCCGTGGGGGACTTAGGACGAGCGGTAGTCGCCGTCGGCCTGGCTCCAGCCCTCCGTGGGGTGCAGCGGCACCCCACGGAGGGGCTCTGGCAGCAAGCGCTCGAGCTCCCCACAGCGGCTGTGGTGCACCGTCGTGCCCAGCTCGTAGCGCACATCGGCGAGCTTGGTGTTGTAGCAGAACGACGTCGCCCCGTCGGGGTGGACGTACCGCAGCCCGGCGTAGCGCTCCAGCTCCGTGGACAGGGTCAGCGCCAGGCGCTGACGGCGCCCATGGCCGGAGCGGACCCGCCACCGGTCCGGCTCGACCTCGCTGGCTCCGAACCAGTCGAGGGGCCCGTTGCGCGCGACGTCGGGCGCACGACCGACCACCGCGGTCATCCAGGGGGTGGGTCGCGTGGCTCCGGGCAGCAGGATCCGGGCCGCGATCCCCTCGATCGCCCGCTCGCGATCGCCGTCGTCCCACAGGCTGCAGCCGCCGTAGGCGTAGGCGTGGGTGTGGGCGGGCCCCCAGTTGTGGCCCCGGATCCCGATCCAGCCGTCGATCCGCCAGCGCCCGGCCCCCACCTCGAGCTGCCCATCGAACCGGAGCCCGGGCGCTGGGGTGAGGATCTTCGCCTGGGGGAAGGGGCCCCGGTACATCCAGCGGTACGGCAGGTGGTGCAGGGCGGCTGTGCCCCCGGACAGAGACAGCGACCAGCTCAGATCGGCGATCCGGCCCTCGGCACGGTCGGGCCTTAGCCGCACCGATCCCGCATCCAGCGAGATCGCCGAGGGATCCATCGAGACGAGGGGCCACGGGACCTCTCGCTTGGCCACGAGCGGGGGCCGATCCCGCTCGAAGAGCACCAGCCACAGCTCGAGGATCGACGGAGCCCGGTCCCGCACCAGCAGGGTGTGCTTGATCCATAGCGCCCGGGAGCCGTCGGGGGCGTTGGCCCGGAGGTAGTTGGACTCATATAGCCGCGGGGTGCCGGGGGCCGCGGCCAGGATCCGCTCGTGGGGGTCCACCTCAGGCTCCGCCGGGGCCCGGGCTCGCTCCCCGGAGGCGGGCGACGAGCCGGGGCCAGGCGTCGGGGTGTACAAACGCTGGATACAGCGATAGCATCGCCCAGGGGAAGATCCCGAGGTTCATCACGATCCCCAGGATGACGTGGAACACGAACCCCACCCCGATCCACAGCAGCTCCAGCCGGTAGCGGGTGGCGAGCGCTGCGATCCGCCCTCCCCGGCCGGGGTTGCGGTGCCACCACATCAGCACCAGCACCAGCGGGTAGGTGAGCTGGTACAGCATGGTCGTCATCGTGCCGAGCTGGGTGAAGAGGAAGAACGGCTGGTCGCGGACGAAGGAGAAGTCGTAGGCCGCGACCGCTGGATCCTGGAGCGCGAAGTACAGCGCGGTGAAGTGGCCAAACGGCCACCAGGTGAGCCCGTTCTTGAGGATCCCGGCGCTGAAGTACATCAGCACCAGCTGCCCGATCAGCAGGCGGCGGGCCCATGCACCCACCGGTGCACCGTCTCCCCAGGGGGAGCCGGTGCGGATCATCGCATCCACCGAGAGCCAGGCACCGCTCGGGGCAAAGATCAGCAGGGTGATGATCAGCCTGCACAGCGTGTCGATCCCTCGATCCGCGTAGGGCATGATCGAGGCGAACTGAGCCCAGGCCACGAGCAGCACCAGCGCGCTGGTGCGGGTGAAGAACCCCAACAACAGCGAGATCGCCGGCAGCAGCATGGCCGCGTGCAGCAGCCTGGCGCTGCCCGCCGTGCCCGGCATCCACCGGTAGAACAGCGGGGTGTCCTCGCGCATCAGCGCGTCCGACAGCCCCACCTCGTCGGCGACACCGTACAGGGGCAGCACCAGATCGAGCTGCCAGATGTGGGCGAGGTCGTACACCAGGCACAGCGCGAGCCCGATCCGCACCAGGGCCAGGGAGCGGGGGTGCTCGACCTCATCCCAAAAGTCGACCCATGCAGCCCACCAACGGGCCAGCCGCTGCTGCATCACCCACCCCCGTCGGAGGCCGGCATGTGGTTCTCTCGCCTGTGGTGCCGCTGTGCCCGGCGCTCCACCGGTGCCACCGTGTCGACCCAGGGGTAGAACAGCTCCCGGCGCTCCAGCGCCACCCGCACCCGATCGACGTCCGGCTGCTCCCGGAACACCTCTTTGGCCAGCCAGATCGAGAAGCGCTTGTAGGTCCCCTTGGGCTTCTCCTCGACGCCGTCCCAGATCCCGCGCACCCTGCGGTACTTCAGCACGTCATCGTGCCAGCGGTGCTCGGGGTGGAGCCGGCGGTACAGCTCCTCCCACCCCTCCACACCCTGCCTGTGGACCTCGACCACCAGGGCGTCGGGCTGCTGGGTGACCACCGCAAACAGGCCCCACTGCTGGTTGGTCCGGGTGCTCTTGAAGTAGGGCCGGAACGGGAAGCGCAGCCCATCGAGGAAGCGCTTGTAGCTCCACATCAGGGCTCGACCCCGCTCGCGGAGTGTTGCGTGGCCCGGAGACAGCCCCACGAGCGACAGCGCGCTGTGCCACCGCTCGATGTCGGCGGACGCCCACTCCGGGTCCTCGAGATCCTCCTCGTCGATCCCCGGGTAAGGGATCGCGTGGGTGAGGTTGCCAAGGAGGACAACCAACAGGACCAACCCGCGCAGTTGACGGCCGACGACATCACCTCCCGTGCTCCGCCCTTCGAACACGCCACCCGCGAAGACGCAAACCCGGCAGCTGGTTACGGCGCGGCGCACTCCGGGAGATCCAATGCAGTTCCTCCACTCCATGATCCGTGTCTACGACCTCGACGCCGCGCTGCACTTCTTCTGTGAGCTCCTCGGCCTGCGCGAGGATCGCAGGACGGATCACGAGGGGGGACGCTTCACCCTGGTGTTCCTCGAGACCGGGGCCGAGGGGGACTCAGCCCAGATCGAGCTGACCCACAACTGGGATCAGGAGGAGCCCTACACCACGGGCCGCAGCTTTGGCCACCTGGCGTTCGCGGTCGACGACATCTACGCCACCTGCCGGCGCCTGCGCGACGGCGGGGTCACGATCCTCCGTCCCCCCCGTGACGGCCGGATGGCGTTCGTGCGCAGCCCCGACGGGATCTCGGTCGAGCTGCTCCAGCGCGGCCCCGCCCTGGCCCCCGCCGAGCCCTGGAGCTCGATGCCCAACGTGGGTTCCTGGTGATGGGCGATCCCGATCGCCCCTGGGACGTGGTCCTGCTCGGGGCCACCGGGTTCACCGGCCAGCTCGTCGCCGAGCACCTCCTGCGCTCCCACCCCGATCTGCGCTGGGCGATCGCGGGCCGGGATCCACACAAGCTGCGGGACGTCAAGATGGGCCTCGTGGGTATGGATCACCGGGCGGGGGCGATCGGCACCCAGGTGGTGGAGCTCCAGGATCGCCAAGCGATGCGCTCCCTCGCCGCCGGCGCCCGGGTGCTGGTCACCACCGTCGGCCCCTACAGCCAGCACGGCGATCCCGTGGTGGACGCAGCCGTCGAGGCAGGCACCCACTACCTGGACGTCACCGGGGAGCCCCCGTTCGTGAGCGGGATCCGACGACGCCACAGCCGCACCGCCCGCGACAAGGGGATCAAGGTCGTCTCCTGCTGTGGCTTCGACTCGATCCCTGCAGATCTCGGGGCCCGGTTCACGGTCCAGCAGCTGCACCACGGGCCCAAGCAGGTCTGCGCCTACCTGCGGGTGAAGGCGCGTCCCTCGGGGGGCTCGTGGGCGTCGCTGGTGGAGTCGCTGTCGGGCTCTGCCCCCTCGGGCAAGCTGCGCAGGCCCCGCACCCGCCCCCCCAGGCTACACCGGGCCCCCGAAGAGGCCGGCGGCGGCTGGGCCCTGCCCCTACCGGTGATCGATCAGTCCGTGGT
>DRPG01000599.1 GCA_011376105.1 Deltaproteobacteria bacterium | reverse complement strand
GGCGGCCGGCAGGGTGATCTCGATCCTCTCCTCGCTTGGATCGGGGGTGGCGGCGGCCAGCAGCAGCCCGCAGACGAACCCGCCGATGTGGGCCCAGTTGTCGACCAGGGGGAGGATCAGCCACAGGCCAAGCCCGATCGCAAAGGTCAGCAGCACGCTGTAGAGCAGCCGCTGTCCGACCAGATCCAGCAGCCAGCCCCGGATCGGAGCCCGCCCATACCAGGTGGTGCCCAGGATCAGGCCGGCCAGACCCAGGATCGCACCGCTCGCGCCGACGGAGGCCGGCATGGTGACCCCGTTGAGGGTGGCCGAGGTCAGCGAGGCGGCCAGGCCGCAGATCACGTAGAACAGCAGCAGCCGGCGCCCGCCCCACAGCGCCTCCACCAGGGCCCCGAGCTGGAGGAAGGCGAACCCGTTGAGCAGCAGGTGGATCCAGCCGTGGTGCAGGAGCAGGGGCATGAGCAGGCGGTAGTACTCGCCGTGCTCGACCAGCCGATCGGTCCGCAGGGCGCCGAACCGCAGGTGGGTGAGCACGTCGGTGGCGCCCCCCGACGAGCGCTCCACGCCAAACGCGATCAAGGTGAGCGCGGCGATCCCAAGGGTGACGGGAAAGCGCCGCGCGACGTCTCGTGCTCGTGGTGACCGGGACACGGATGCCCCTTATCCAGAACGGGTCGTGAACGTCCGTGCTTTACCGCGCGCTGCTCGTGTCGTAGAAACGCATCGGATGCGGACCTCCACGATCGTGATGGGATTGATGGGGGGTGTGGCGCTGGCGCTCGCGCTGGCAGCACCTCTGTACATCGCCTTGCCTGCGCGCTATCTGCGCGACTGGCTCTACATGACCCCCCAGGGCGGTCTAGCTGGGATGATCGCGGCCCTGGCCGTCTTCGGCGGTGTCGGCTTCGCCTCGGCCCGGTTCAACCCAGAGGAGCCCGTCCGCGCTGGCACCGGCGGGGGGGTGATCGCCGCGCTGATCGGAGCGATCCTGGTGGTGATGCCCGCAGAAACGATCGAGGCCTGCTCGGATCTGATCGTGCTGGCGGGCGGGGGCCAGATCCAGCCCGGGATCCTCCGCACCGCGGCCGCCGAGGCCCTGGTCGCGCTGGCGTGGCTCCCGGCCACCGCGTCCCTCGCCCTGATCTGCACCGGCGCGGCGCTGGGGGCGGTCGGGGGGGTGAGCTTCGATCTGTGGCACGGAGATCCAACCCACCCGGGCCGCGACGTGCACCGCTCCCCGATCCCGATCGTGGGGCTGCTCTGTGCCGTGGTGCTCAGCGTCATGGTCGGACGGTTCGGCAGCGTCAGCGCCACCACCCTGGCGCTCCTCGAGCACCAGCCCAGCCTGATCGAGCAGCTCAAGCTCGGCACCCCCGCCGGGGTGATCGTCCTGTCCAGCGCCCTGCTGGCCTGCTGGAGCCTGCGGGACGCGGTGCTGATGTACCGCGCCTCAGCACGGCTCGGGGCGCTGGTGTGGGGCCTCCCGGCCCTGACCATGCCGCTGCTGGTGCTGGCGATCGTGGGGCTGCTGCACACCCCGATGTTGCTCTCGCCGGTGCTGTGGGTCACGGCCGTGATCGGCGGGATCTGTGCCCTTGTCCTGGTGTTCACCACCTCCCGGGCCGAGGAGTTCCTCGATCGCTCGGCCCGGCTGCTGGGGGAGCTGGTGGGGGAGGCCCTGCTCGCGGGGGTGATCCTCGTCGGCCAGCTCCTGCTCGTGGGGGGCTCCGCGGCGATCGCCACGGCGATCATCGTCACTCCCTACACCAGCGCGCTGATCACCGACGCGACCTCCCTCAACACACCACCCAGCGTGTTGGTGACCAACGTCTTTCGGATCCACTGGGTCGCGGGGGGCGCGATCTTCGCCCTGGCGATCGGCTGGCTGCTCCTCAGGATCCCGCTCTGGCTCGGCCGATCGATGGCCCGAAGGCGCTGAGCACGCTGTGTGATAGGATCGTGTGACCATGCTGCCCCCACCCGCGGAGCTCCCGGAGCACGCGCCCAGGCTCTCCAACGACCGCTACGTCCTGCTGTCCAGGATCGGAAAGGGTGGGATGGCCGGGGTGTATGCCGCGTGGGATACCCACATCGACGAGTGGCGTGCGATCAAGGTGTTGTTTCCGAAGCACGCCCGCGATCGTAGCCTCCGGGGGCGCTTCGAGACCGAGGCCCAGACGATGATGGACCTCAACCACCCGAACCTCGTCCGGGTGTTCGACGTGGGGCGCGGAGAGCGCCTCCCCTACATCGTCATGGAGCTGATCCATGCCGGCTCCCTGTACCAGTGGAGCAAGACCTATGGCGTGATGCCCCCCCGGATGGCGGTCGAGGCCACCATGCAGCTGTGCGATGGGCTGACCGCAGTCCATGCTCGGGGGGTGATCCACCGCGACGTGAAGCCCAGAAACGTGCTGATCAACTGGGATGGCTTCCTCAAGCTCACCGACTTTGGCATCGCCCGGCTCGAGCGCTCGGAGGAGACCCGCACCGGCCTGGCGATGGGCACCCTGGGCTTCATGAGCCCCGAGCAGCTGCACGACGCGAAGTCCGTCGATCTGCGCGCTGACATCTACGCGGTCGGGGCCACCCTGTGGGCGCAGCTCACGGCCCGCAAGGCCCGGGATCTGTTCCGCCTCGAGGACAAGCCCACCCTGCTCGACGGGATCCCCGAGGCCGTCCGGCCGATCCTCTCCCGGTGCCTGGCGTACGAGCGAGACGAGCGCTTTGACTCGGCCGTCTCCCTGCGGGATCACCTCGAGGCCGCGCTCCCGGCCCTGCCCGAGGATCCCCCCGACGCGCCCCCGCTGCCCCTGCCCTTGGGGCTACCGCCGCTCAAGGGCCGAGCCTCCGAGACGTTCTCGGAGATCCTCACCTCGGAGGGCCCCCGGGCCCCCTCCTCGGCCAGCCAGGCCGATCTAGAGCCCTCGATCCTCCACAAGCTGCCGCTGATCCCGGGCGGGACCTCCCCCTCCCTGATCGATCCCCGGCCGCTCCATGTCCGCCTCTCCGAGACCGAGGACTCGATCCCCAGCTACATGGTCGGGGTCGATCAACCGGATCTTCGCCACAAGCCCGAGCTGATCACCTACCACGGGGAGGAGGCCCCCGAGGGACGATCGTCTCGCTCACGGCTCCGTGTGCTGTCCGTCCTCAGCGCGCTGTTGCTCGTGCCGGTGGTCGCGGTGTTCTCGATCGTCGTCTCGTTCAGCGCGGCGGTGGGGATCGGAGTGATGCAGCTCAACGGCGTGTCCTCCGAGCTTGAGCGTGCCAGCGTCGAGGTCTCCGATCGCGTCCAGGTGGCGATCCCGATCGTGGACGAGCTGGTGGTGCTCGGCGTCGAGCCAGAGCCGCTGGAGGCTGCGCTGGAGCGCTGGCGGCTCGCGTCGGGCGCCGAGCGGCTGGAGGCGGCGGTGGCGTTCATCGAGCTGGTGGAGGCGGAGGTGAGGCCGCTGCTGGCGCGGGGGGACTCGAGCCACGAGCTGTCGAGCGCCGGGCACCGGCTGAGGCGCCTGGAGGAGGGCCTGGCGATCCATGACGAGGCGGCGCGGCGCTGGAGCCGGGTGGCGCAGCAGCCCCAGGGTCGCCTCGCGATCCGGCTGCGCCTCGTAGAGCGACCGGAGAGCCTCCTGGGGGGAGCCGAGCCACGGGAGTAAGAGGGGGCGGTCCGGGGTACAGTGACCCCAGGAGGTCCGACATGGTCCTGCTGAGCCTGATCTCAGCCGGCGCGCTGGCCGAAGATGGCTCGATCCCGATCGCGTTCGAGCCCCCTCCCGAGATCCCCCTCTTCCTCAAGGCGGAGATCCTCGCGACCAAGGGCGTCGCACGGGGGGAGGACTGTCGGGGGGCGCTGGAGGCGGCCATCGCCGAGGCCGCGGGCTCAGGGCAGCTGGTGCGGGTGGTGCGCTCCGAGGAGGAGCTGTCCAGCGCGGAGCAGGCCACGTGCAAGCTGCGAAAGGCCGGAGACAAGATCAGCGCCTCGGTGGTCAGCCTCCACAGCCTGGTGATCGTACCCGGAGCGCCGGCGACGGTGTACCCGATCCTCACCCCCGAGCGCACGGTGGAGATCGTCGAGGCCCTGGGCCAGCTGCACCGAGACGGCGTCGCGTCCGTCCCGATCGACGACATCGGCGGGAAGGCGTGGGTGCGGCTGCCGCCCGAGAGCCTGTCCGGCATCGACGCCTCGCAGCAGGGGGAGCGCGCCCGGGCGATGCTGGCCCACGAGCGCTTCATCGTCCCCCGGATCAGCCGGTGGTTCCAGGTGCTCGAGGCGATCCCAGAGGTTCAGGGGATCGTGATGGAGGTCGAGGTGATCAGCCAGGATCCAGCGGTGGGTCGCAAGAGCAGGCTCCGGGAGCTGTTCCGATTCATGGTGCCCACCACCCTCGCCCGGCAGCTCCTCCAGACCGAGATGGGCGACACCTTCTTCCTCTCGAAGCTCCAGGTCGAGCGGGCATCGAACGCGAAGCGTCGAGACTTCCAGAGCTTCGAGGCTGTCGATCCCGAGCTGTTCGAGCCGCCTGAGCCCGCCGGGGTCCCGGAGCCGGCCGAGGTGTCCTCCGACGTCTCGGATCTCCCCGAGGACGGCTCCGCGAGCGACGGCGCCCCGGCCGATCCGGTAGACTACCACGAGGAGTGACAGAGCGCTAGAGCGAGGCCCGGCCCCTCCGGGTGGGGTTAGGGTGGCACCGGGAGGCTGCCTTGATCGCTCTTGTCGTCCTTGCCCTGGGCTGCGATCTCACTCAGGGGGCGAACCTGCCCCAGGTCCAGCGCTTCCCGTCCCCGGACACAACGGCTGAAGGGGACGCAGACACAGACAGCGACGCAGACAGCGACGCAGACAGCGACGCAGACAGCGACGCAGACAGCGACGCAGACAGCGGCACCGCTGAGACCGGCACGACGGTGGTCCAGATCGACGGGATCGGGGCGGGGGATCTGGTGATCACCGAGGTGATGCAGAACCCCAACGAGGTGGCGGACTCCCTGGGGGAGTGGTTCGAGGTGTACAACGCCTCGGGCCTCGATCTCGATCTCACCGGGCCCGATCCCATCGGCGTGAGCATGGGGCTGGAGCCGGGCACCCTCGACGCGGGCGGCAACGACGAGCCCACGAGCTAGTGCCTGTCCACCACCTCCTTCGGGGAAGGTGATCTCGGCACCCCCGGGGAGCCCAACGATCCCTGCCGCTGAGCTTGGGGAGGGGCTGTGATCGCCGGGCCGTCTCCCAGATCGGGAACACACCGAGATCGGTGCCTAGCTCGTGGTCGGGCCTCTAGGCCGCGATGGCCGCCCACAGCGCCTCACGGGTGCGGAACGCCCAGGCGAGGGCCTCGAGGTAGGCCTGCTGGATGGTGCTGTCGTCCAGACCGCCGAAGTCCAGCTCCTCCCACTTGGCCTGCTCGTGGGCCAGCACACAGTTCAGCGCCTCGCCGATCGGACCCTCGTGGCCCACCAGGGCGCCCTTGATCGCGGGGGTGAGGGGCAGCGTGCCGACGATGTTGTCCAGGGGCTGATCCAGCACCGCGTCCAGCATGGAGAACAGCCCGCTGATGTAGTAGGAGTCGGTCTCGTCCATCCCCTTGATCTGCGCCAGCCGCTCGCACATCTTGCCCCGGATGGCGGCGGCGGTGACCACCTCCGGGGGGGCGTCCCCCAGATCGGCCAGCACGATCAAGCTCACCCAGGTCCGGGTGAAGCGCAGCCCCAGCAGAGACACCGCCTGGCGGACTGAGCTGACCTGCCGGGGCAGGTGGTAGTACGCCGAGTTGATGATCCGCAGGATCCGGAAAGATAGCCCCACGTCGCTGCTGACGATCCGCTCGATCTCCTGCAGGCTCACCTCGGGATCGTACAGCCGCGCCACCAGCCGTAGCAGGGTGACCCTCGAGGGGGCGATGCTGCCCCGGGTCACGTTGCTGGGGCGGGCGAGGAAGTAGCCCTGGAACAGATCGCAGCCCAGCTCCCGGCAGCGCTCGAACTCCTCCCGGGTCTCGATCTTCTCGGCGATCAGGGAGACGTCCCAGGCAGACAGGGCCTCGATCATCGGCTGGACGTTGTCGAGCCCCAGGGCCATCACGTCGAGCTTGACGAAGGCGGCCAGCTCCAGCAGGCGCTCGACACCCTCGCGGAAGGAGAAGTCGTCCAGGGCGATCCGGTAGCCCTGCTCCACCAACCTGCTGACCGACTCGACCAGCAGATCATCGACCACGATATCTTCCAGGAGCTCCAGCACCACGCGGGACGCGGGCAGGGTCAGCAGTCGATCCGAGCAGATCAGATCCCGGGTGACGTTGACGAAGGCTGGCACGTCGCCACAGACCTCCTCCAGCCCGACCTCGACCAGGGCTCCGACGACGACACGCGCGGTGGCGTGGTTGCCGTCGATGAAGTTGGCCCGGCTCTCGGACGGGCGACGGTAGAGGAGCTCGTAGCCAAAGGTCCCCAGGGTCCCATCGAAGATAGGCTGTCGCGCAAAGACGACCGGCTCCATCGCGGTTCGACCTCCCAGCTCCTCTTCGGCACATCCCTGTGGCCCTTGAGGCGTCAACCCAGGATGTCAGCGAGTTGTTCCAGGGTGGTCGCCTTCGGGACGCGCTCGGCTGGATCCTGCTGCAGCCAACGCTGCATCGCGGGGTATCTGGCCAGGGCCTCGTCGACGTCGGGGCTGGCGCCGCGCTTGTAGGCACCGAGCCGGACCAGCTCCTCGTTCTCTCGCCAGACCGCCAGCAGGCGCCGGAACTGGGCGGCCAGGGCTGCATGAGCGGGGGTCGAGACGCGGTGCGCCACCCGGGACAGGGAGGCGAGCACGTCCACCGCTGGGTACTGGCCCCGGCTCGCCATGGCCCTCGACAGCACGATGTGGCCATCGAGGATCCCACGCACGGCGTCCGCGATTGGATCGTGCTCGTCGTCCCCCTCGACCAGCACCGTGTAGAAGGCGCTGATGCTGCCTCCTCCCTCTCCGGCCCCCGCGCGCTCGAGCAGCGGCGGCAGCAGGGCAAAGACCGAGGGCGTGTAGCCCCGGGTGGTCGGAGGCTCCCCCGCCGCGAGGCCCACCTGGCGCTGCGCCAGGGCCAGTCGGGTCAGCGAGTCCACCAGCAGCAGCACGTCCCGGCCGGTGTCCCGGAAGTGCTCGGCGATCGCGGTGGCGGTCTGGGGTGCCTTGATCTGCAGGGCGGGGGACTCGTCGGAGGTCGACACGATCAGCACCGCGCGCTCGCGCCCGCTGGGCCCCAGGTTGTGCTCGAGGAACTCCCGGACCTCCCGGCCCCGCTCCCCGACGAGGCAGGCGACCACGACGTCGGCATCCACCCAGCGCGCCAGCATCCCCAGCAGGGTGGACTTGCCCACCCCCGAGCCCGCGGTGATCGAGATCCGCTGGCCCCGGGCCACCGGCAGCAGCCCGTCGATGACCCGGACCCCGGTCTCTAGGGGCGCGCTGATCAGATCCCGCCGCAGTGGATCTCTGGGGCGACCCGCGAGGGGCCTGCGGCGGCTGGTCAGGATCGGCCCCCGATCGTCGACCGGTCGCCCCAGGCCGTCGAGGATCCGTCCCAGCAGCTCGTCGCCCACCGGGCACAGCAGGGCCTCGTCCCGGACCTCCACCGGATCGCCGTGGGACACACCTCCGATCGGCTCCAGCGGGACCAGCAGCGCCCGATCCCCCCGAAACCCCACGACCTCGCAGGGACAGCCCCGCCCCACGGTGCACAGCGCCCCGAGGGTGGCCCGGGGCAGCTCCGCCTCCAGCAGGGGCCCCACCACCTGGGTCACCCGCCCCCGGACCTGGGCCAGGGGGACCCGCTCCAGAGCCGCGCGGAGATCGTGGAGGTTCACGGCCCCTCTCCATCGACCCACCACTGCTCGCTCAGCCACTCCTGAAGGGCGGACTCCAGGCCCTGCTCAGCGGTCTGCAGGGTGGTGTCCAGCGACGCATAGCGGGTCCGGACGATCGCACCCCCGGTGATCTCGGGATCCACCACGATGTGATCCCGCAGCCTGGGCTCCAGCGCCCGGCTGAGGGCCTCGGCGGACTGCGGGGCCACGGCGATGGTGATCTCCTCGCTCTCGGGGAGCTTGCTCACCGCGTCCCGCACCATGCCGGGCAGGGCCTCGGGGTGCATCGCGAGCGCGTCGGCCACCACGCGGTGGGCGAACAGGCGCACGATGTCGGCGATGTCTCCGGCGAGATCGATCAGGGTGCGGCGGCGTAGCCCCGCGAGCTCGTCGAGGATCGGACCCAGGCTGGCCATCGCGTCGCGCAGCTGGTCCAGCTCCGCCCCGAGCTCGGACCGGACCTCCTCGGCGCCGGCCTCCCGGGCCTGCTGCAGCTGTGCCTCGAGGTCTTCGATCTGTCCAGGCTCCGGGGGGGGGAGCTCCCGCGGCCCGGGCGCCTCGGGCTCGGGGGCTCCGAGGCCACGGAACCGGGGCCCTTCGGGGGACAGGGGACGAAACGACATGGCCTAGAGCATCTCTGAGGCGTCGCCAAAGGACAGGATCACCGCCCCCTCCTCCCGCAGGTGCAGCACGGTCTGGACGATCTCCTCCCGGGCCTGCTCCACGACCTGCTTGGGCTTGGGGCCAAGGACCTCGATCTCTTCGGAGAGATCCTGGGCAGCGCGGCTGCTCATGTTCTTGAGCACCAGCGCCAGCAGCTCGTCGGCGGCACCCCGCAGCGCGATCACCAGCTTGTCTCGCTCGATGCTCTTGAGCAACGTCTGCATCGAGCGATCGTCGAGCCGCACCAGATCGTCGAACACCACCATACGCCTGCGCAGGGTCTCCGACAGCTCAGGCTCCCCCTCGGCGATCCCGTCGAGCACGGCCTGTTGATCGTCACCCGAGAGGCGCCCGAGGATCTTGGCGGTGCGATCGACTCCGGGCATGTCGAAGCCCCCGCCGCTGTGATCCTCCAAGGCGTTGATCAGGCTCTCCTCGACCTTGTCCGCGAGCTGAGAGGGGACCCGCTCGATCCGGGCCATCCGCAGCGCGACATCGTTGCGGGCGCCCTCGGGGAACTGACCCAGCACCATCGCTGCGTTGTCCTCCCCCATCAGCAGCAGGGCGACCGCCTGGGTCTGGGGGTGCTCGTCGAGCAGGACCGCGGCCACCGTGCGGGGCGTGTGCCGGGCGACCTCCACCTCCAGGTGGTTCGACAGCCGTCTGCGCAGCTTGCTCATCAGCCGGATCCGACGGGTCGAGTCGACCAGCTCCGGCAGCACGTCCAGCGCATACTCGGGCCCGGTGCGGGGGACCAGACAGGCGTCGTACATGTCCCGCAGGAAGTCCCCCACGACGTCCTCGATCGTCTGAGGCTGCACCGACTCCACCTCGGCCATCGCCTCACCGATCTTCTCCAGCTCCTCGTCGTTCATGTGGCGCAGGACCTCCTTGGCCACGGGACGCTCGAGGTACATGATCAGGATCGCGGCACGCTGGGGTCCGGTCAGCGCGAGCGGATCAGGCGTCGGGGCTTTCGCGGGGCTCGGCACGGCGGTCTCCTCAGCTGGCCCGCTGCCACTGCTTGAGCACCTTGGCGGCGGCCTGGGGTTGTTGGGCGATCAGATCCGAGAGATCCTCTGCGTTGACGGGCTCGAACCCATCGATGAGGTGACGGATCCGGGTCGCGAGGTCTTCTTCGGGCCTCAGCCCCTCTCGCTGGACCGGCGCCTCTTCCTCGGCGGGCGGGGAGGGGGCGGAGGTGACGCTGGCGACCAGCGGACGCACCACGAACAGGAAGGTCAGCACCGTGGCCAGGGCCGCGAGCACATAGGGCATCGCGCTCTGGATCGCGAGCGGGGCGCTGATCATCCCAGCCTCGGCCTCCTCCAGCTCCACCGGGGTGAACGGCAGGAACTGCACGCTCACGTTGTCGTTGCGGCTCTCGTCCATGCCGACCGCGGCCTGGACCGTCCGCTGGATCTCGGCCTGGATCTGCTCGGGGGTCAGCCCCGCGGACTCGGCTAGGGCCGCCACCTTGCTGCTGTCGACCTGGACCGCGACGCTCACGCGCTGGATGTGCCCCGGGGGACGATGGATCACCTCGTTGACCCTCGGGTACTCGAAGGTCGACGAGATCGCGGACGACTCCTGGGAGGTCGCGCCGGCCCCGGTGGCGGGTCGCTCCGGCACGTTCGCGTCGACGCCGGGCACCCCCCCCGCCTCCTTGCGCTCGGATGAGCTCTCCTCGATCTGCTCGGTCTTCAGGGCCTGGATCTTGGGATCGAGCTGCTCGCTGATCCGCTCGGCCGAGGTCTGGTCCACGTCCACGGTGGCGGTGGCGGAGAACCCGCCCTCAAAGCCGAGCACCGGCATCAGGGACTGGGCGACGGCGCGCTCGTAGCGGCGCTCGAGCTGGATCTGGTACTCGAGCAGCTCGGACAGGCTGCCCGTGCTCGCCTCGCTGCGACCCTCGCCGTCGGCCAGCAGCGTGCCCTTGTCGTCGATCACCGCGACCCGATCCGACGTCAGGCCCTCGACCGCACCGGAGACCAGGTTGGTGATGGCGCGGACCTGAGAGGGCTCGAGCATCCGGCCCGGGCGGAGCCGGACGAACACCGAGGCCCGGGCGGGCTCCTCCTCGCCCCGGAACAGGGGCTCGCGGGACGGCACCAGGTGGACCCGGGACGCAGCGACGCCCTGGATGCTGTTGACCGCCTGAGCCAGGTCCCCCTCCCTGGCCCGGAGGAAGGCCCAGGACTGGGCCCCGGGGGTCAGCCCCACCGGCAGGGCCTCGACGTCGTCCAGCCCCGGCTGCTGCCCGGTGGCGTTCATCGCGGCCTGGGCGGATCCAAGCTGGGGGGCGGGGACCTGCAGCGCCCCGTCCTTGATCCGGAAGCGCACCTCTGCCTGCTCCAGGGCAGCGGCCCCGTCCAGGAGCTCCTCGTAGGAGCGGCCCTCCAGTACCGGAGTCCACGACGGGCTGGACGACCACACACCCACCCCGATCAGGATAGCGAGGGTGACGACCAGAGCGACCCCGAGCTGAGCCCGGCGTCGGGGGTCGAGCTCCGACCAGAAGGCCATCATCTTGTCGGTGAAGGCCTTCACGATGCTCTCATACGCTCATGTTCATCACCTGCTCGTAGGCAGCGATGAACTTGTCTCTGACCGAGACCATGGTTCGTAGCGCGATGTCAGCCTTCTCGAGCTCGATCATCGTTC
>DRPG01000598.1 GCA_011376105.1 Deltaproteobacteria bacterium | reverse complement strand
CCCGTCCCCGTGCCTGTGCCCGTGCCGGTGCCTGTGCCCGTCCCCGTGCCCGTCCCCGTGCCGGTGCCTGTCCCCTTGCCGGTGCCTGTCCCCGTGCCCGTGCCTGTCCCCGTGCCTGTCCCCGTGCCCGTGCCGTAGGAGCCCGAGCCCGTGCCCGGGCCGAAGGAGCCCGAGCCCGTGCCGAAGGAGCCCGAGCCCGTGCCCGAGCCCGTACCCGTGCCCGTCCCCGTGCCCGAGTCGGTGGTGTCGGTGGTGTTCCATCCAGTGTCGGTGTCGGCGTCGCTGTCGGCGTCGGCGTCGGCGTCGCTGTCAGCGTCGGCGTCGCTGTCTGCGTCGGCGTCGGCGTCGGCGTCGGTGTCGCTCTCAGCCGGGGGCTTGTCGGGGGTGGCGTCACCATAGCTCGTGCCGCCACACGCAACGAACACGATGAAAGTGCTGGCTAGAAGTGTACGAGAAAACGCCATGATAGCTCCATCTCGGGTTCGCGCTGGGCTGTGCCCGTGGTCGTCGCAAATTACTCGATGATTCCGCGAGCGGCCAGCGCCATTTTCTCTGGAGACGAGATGCCTGATGGAGACCTGACAACGATCCACACCGACCAAGCTCCAGCGCCGGTGGGTCCCTACCCCCACGCGCGCCGGGTCGGCCCCCTGATCTTCGTGAGCGGTATGGGCCCCCGCCAGCCCGGGACCGACACGATCCCGGGGGGGCCTATCCGAGACAGAGCGGGCCAGCCCCTCGACTACGACGTGTGCGCCCAGACCCGCGCGACCATCGAGAACATCCGCACCGTGTTGGTTGCCGCTGGTTCCTGCCTCGAGGACGTGGTCGACGTCACCGCCTTCCTCGTGGACATGGATCGAGACTTCGATAGATTCAACCGAACTTATAGTGAGTTGTTCGGCGAGATCCGACCCACCAGGACCACGGTGGCTGTGCGCGCCCTGCCCACCCCGATCGCGGTCGAGCTGAAGGTGATCGCCTGTCCCGGAGCAGGATCCGGGGAGCCTGTCCGGTGGAGCTGATCGACATCAGTCCGGTGTTGTCCGAGCGCACCGCGGTCTGGCCGGGGGATGTCGCCCTGCAGCGCACCGTGGCCCTGAGCCAGGCCAACGGAGACAACCTCGATCTCTCCTCGATCCAAGCCACCGTGCACCTCGGCGCCCATGCCGACGCCCCCAGCCACTACGTCGCGGGGGGGGCCACCATCGAGCAGCGGCCCCTAGAGCTGTACCACGGCCCCTGTGAGGTGATCGCCGTCGAGATCGGCCGCGCTGAGCGGATCGGCCCCCAGCACCTGCCCCACCCCCCCACCACGGATCGGGTCCTGCTCCGGACCGGCACCTTCCCCGATCCCGAGGTGTTCAACGAGGACTTTGCGGCCCTGTCCCCGGCGCTGATCGCCCACCTCGCCGGCCATGGAGTTCGCCTGGTGGGGATCGACACCCCCTCAGTGGATCTGTGTCACGATCGGGAGCTGATCACCCACGAGGCGATCGCAGCCCACGATCTCGCGATCCTTGAGGGGATCGTGCTCGAGGGGGTCGAGCCGGGGCGCTACACCTTGATCGCGCTGCCTCTGCGGCTGGCCGGGGCCGACGCCTCTCCAGTGCGGGCCGTGCTGGTGCGGTAGGTCCGGCGGGCTCGGCGGGGTCCTGGAAGCGATCCCAGGCCACGCGGGCCGGGCCAACGCCCCGCCCCCGCCGTGGGTTACGTGTCAGGCCGCCTGCGGGACCGTGGAGGGACACGATGAGAGGTCCGAGTGCTGTCGGTGGCGAGCGCCCCGGCAGCCGCATCTACCCCCGATCTCCCCTGGGGGAGCACGTCGAGGGCATCCCCACCGGGCGAGACGTCGAGTGGGAGCCCCTGGTCGACTACCGTCGCCACGACGTCAGCGAGACCACCATCCACGGCGCGGTGGCGTGGGCGTCCGGCGATCGGGTGGTGCACTCGTTCGGGGGCAACGTCCTGTGCTACGGCCGCTCGATGATGAAGCCGTTCACCATGAAGGTGTTTGTCGACGCCCTGTCGGAGTGCACCTGGGAGCAGCGCGCGATCTCGGTGGCGAGCCACAACGGCGACACTGAGCACGTGCGCGCCGCCCAGTCCCTGCTCTCCCCGTCCGATCGGGGGCTGATGCGCACCCCACTGGATGTGCCCCTGGTGCAGTTCGGTCGCCAGGTCCGGCGGCCGAGGCGCTGGTACCACACCTGCTCTGGGGAGCACGCCGCCATCCTGCGGGGCTGCCGGGCCCTGGGCTGGGAGCGGGTGGGCTACACACTCCCGAGCCACCCTCTGTTCGCGGCGTTCATCGGCCAGCTCCGGCGGTTTCTGGGCGCCGGCTGGAGGCCGCTGCGGGTCGCCCGCGACGGGTGTGGCCTGCCCACGGTGTCCAACACCGTCAGCGAGCTCGCCCGCTGCTTCGCTGGGCTGGCGCGGACCCGCGACGAGGACTGGATCTGGGAGTCCATGGTGCGCCACCCGGATCTCGTGGGGGGCTTCAACCGGCTGGACTCCACGATCATCAAGGCTGGCAGGGGCCAGGTGATCGCCAAGGAGGGGGCCGACGGGCTGCTTGGGCTGTCCATCGTGCACGACGACTACCCCGAGGGCCTCGGGGTGGTGGTGAAGATCGCCCACGGGTGGAACCCCCAGGCGACCTGGTACATCGCGAGGGCCATCCTGGGTGTGCTCGGGTTCTCTCTGCGCAACCCCTACCCGCTCCACCGCCAGAAGGCGTTCATCGTGCCCGGCGTGGTGCCCCCTGATCGCCTCGAGGCGCTGCAGGGCGTCCCCACCTGGGACGAGTGGGATCCAGACTCAGACCGCTGGTACTGGGACTGGGAGCAATACCTGCCCGAGACCTCCGACGAGGGAGACCCCTGATGGGCCAGATCGTGTTTGGTGCCCTGGCACCCCACCCACCGCACCTGGTGTACGCAGCCAACCCTCCCCAGAACGAGCCCACCGCCGAGTGCGGCTGGGAGACCCTGCGCTGGGGCTACGAGCGCCTCGCTGACCGACTGTCCACCATCGAGTACGACACGATCGTGGTGCTGTCGCCCCACTGGCAGACCTACGTAGGCACCCACTTCCTCGGGGTCGAGCGCTTCCACTCCCTGTCCGTCGATCCGATCTTCCCCAACCTGTTCCGCTACCGCTACGACCTGACCGTCGATGTGCCCCTCGCCGAGCAGCTGTGCGCTGCCGCGTCCGAGGCGGGGCTGGTCACCAAGATGATGCGCAACCCCGACTTCCGCGTCGACTACGGCACGATCGTCAGCTGTCACCTCACCAACCCCACCTGGGACAAACCCATCGTCTCGATCAGCTCCCAGCGCAGCGCCGCGTTCTACAGCGTCGAGGTGATGCAGGAGCAGATGCTGGCCCTGGGGCGCGCCACGGCCCGCGCCATCGAGGCCAGCGATCGCCGGGTGGTGCTGCTGGCGAGCGAGTCGCTGTCCCACCGCCACTTCGTCTCCGAGGCCGACATCCCCGAGGACATGTCCCGGGAGCACATCACCAACCACCACCAGTACCTGTGGGACATGAAGCTCATCGAGATGCTGCGCACCGGGCGCACCCGGGAGGTCGTCGATCTGATGCCGGAGTTCACCGAGCAGGCGGTCAGCGAGAGCGACTCGGGGGCGCTGACCTGGCTGATCTCCGCCCTGTCCTTCCCCCGATACACGGCTGAGCTGTACGGCTATGGCACGGTCATCGGCACCGGTAACGCCGTGATGGGCTGGGTCCCCCGGGAGGCACGGTGAGCGACAGCGATCCCACGGAGCTCGAGGCTCCTGAGCCGGGGACGGTCTATGGGCTGCTGGTGCCCGGGCTCCCCCAGCCCCTGCTCTGCCCCGGCGCAGGGGCGGGCTACCAGCGCCTGCACGACGCGTTCGCCGCCGCCCGGCGGCAGCTGCTGGCCCACGAGCCCGATCTGCTGCTGGTGTACTCCACCATGTGGCCCTCGATCATCGGGCACCAGATCCAGGCGGATCCACAGCCCGAGTGGGTGCACGTCGACGAGCTGTTCCACGATCTGGGCTCGATCCCCTACCGGTTCCGGATCGACGAAGGCTTCGCGCACCAGCTCCGCGACGCGCTGGACGCCCGGGGCCTGACCGCCCGCACCGTGGCCTACCACGGATTCCCGATCGACACCGGCTCGGTGGTGGCGTTGAAGCTGCTCAATCCCGATAACTCCGTCCCCGCTGTGATCATCAGCAGCAACGTGTACAGCGATCGGGCGGAGACGGTGGTGGTGGGCAAGGCCTGCCGAGACGCGATCCTCGCCGGGGGCCGGCGTGCAGCGGTCGTGGTGGTGGGCACCCTGTCCAACCGGCTGTTCACCGACTGGATCGATCCAGCCGATGATCGGATCCACTCGCTGAAGGACGACGAGTGGAACCGCAAGATCCTGGAGTTCCTGGGCCAGGGTCGGCTGGAGGACACCGCCCAGCTCTCCCGGGAGATCCACCGCCAGATCCGGGTGCCGAAGGTGGTCAACTTCAAGTCGATGTGGTTCTGGTCCGCGGTGATGGGCCAGCACAACCAGTTCGACGGCGAGGTCTTCGCCTACGAGGCGCTGCACGGCACCGGCGGCGCGGTGGTCGGGCTGGCCCCGTGCGGCAGCGGCGTGGGCGACAAGGAGTTCGACGAGGACGATGTAGAGCAGTTCCACGGCGATCGCGACGTGCTGGCCTGATCCCGCCAGGGCCCGGCCGAGCCGGCGGATCCGCTCGACACCGATCCGGTCCACCCGATCGAGGCCCACCGACAGCCCCCCGCTCCGATCCCCGTGACCGGCCCACGGCCCCGGGTCCTGCTGGCTGGTCAGCGCACCAACCGACTCCGCCCATGCCTTAGGGGCCTCCGCCGACGCGCCTGCAGGATCAGCGCACCAGCCGGATCGCCAGCGGGTAGCGGTAGATGTTGCCCGATAACGCCTCGACGCTGGCCACGATCGGCATGAAGAAGCCGAGGCTGATCACCGCCAGCAGGAACGGCAACCCGATCAGCACGAGCGACAGCAGCCCGAAGAGGCTCCCATAGAGCCACAGGCTGATCTGGAAGTTCAGGGACTCCTTGGCATGATCCACCACGAATGGATCGTCGGGACGCATCGCCAGGATCCCGATCGGCAGCAGCAGCGGCGCGATGGCGGGCAGGAACAGGTTGCTGTAGGCCGCGAGGTGAGCCAGCAGCGCGATCTGTCGGCTCTGGGGGGCTGTCGTCTCGTGCTCTAGATCTGCGGGATGCACCGACGCCTCCGCTCGCTCCCTCCTCCCCTATCCCGATCGCCCGGATCGTGGAGACGATCGGCCTGTGCCGCAGCGTGATCGACCCAAATCCCGGAGGTGAGGGCCTGATCGAGCCCCGGGCTCACCCCCCGGGCTCACCACCCGGGCTCACCACCCGGGCTCACCACCCGGGCTCCGTGAACAAGCCGCCCACGGCCCGGGTGCGGATCGTGGCGCGTCCGCTGCGCTGGATCTAGCCTGAGATCGCCTGACATGCGGCGTCGACGTCGGCCTCGTGCCCCAGGGAGGCCAGCCCCTCCCCCACGGCGCGGATCGTGCGCTGCAGCAGCTGGGGCTGAGTGGTGACCCAGCCCATGTGACCCACCCGGACGCTGTCGTGCCGTAGCTGGGGGTGGAGCCCACCGGCGATGGCCACCCCCCGGGCCGCCACCGCCCCGACCAGCGCGCCGGCGGTCCCCTCAGGGGGGTACATCACCGAGAGGGTGTGGGCGGACACCGCGGACGAGGCGGGCACCCTCCGCATCCCCAGGATCTCCAGGCCGGCCCGCACCTCCGAGGCCACCCGGGCGTGGCGGGCCCAGATCGCGGGCATGCCCTGCTGCAGCAGCTGCCTCAGCGCTACCTCCAGGGCCACCACCAGTCCGGTGGCGGGGGTGGCGAAGTAGCTGGGCCGACCGGCCTCGTACGCCTCCATGATCGGGATCCAAGACGCGAGATCCATCGACAGGGGCGGAGGCACCAGCAGGGCCCGGCGGGCCGCCAGGGCCCGGGGGCTGACCACCAGCAGGGCGAGCCCCGGGGGCGCCCCGATCGCCTTCTGTGAGGCGGTCAGCACGACATCGACGCCGCTAGCGTCTTGATCGAGGACCTCAGCAGCGACCGAGCACACCCCATCGACCACCACCAGCGCACCAGCCCCCCGGGCGATCGCTGCGAGCGCGGGCACATCGATCCGCACCCCGGTGGAGGTGTCGACCTGAGTGAGGAACACCGCGTGGACCGCTCGCCGGGACAGCGCCTCCCGGAGCGCCCCGGGGGAGATCGCCTCCCCCACCGGGGCCCGGCAGCGCCGCACCACGGCCCCACGGCGCTCAAGGATCTGCGCCATGCGATCGGAGAACACGCCGGTGTCGATCACCAGCGCCTGCTGCCCGGGATCCACCAGGTTGGTCACGGCCACCTCCATCGCGAGGGTGCCGCCACCAGCCACCACGAGGGGCACGGCGCCCTCGGGGGCCCGCCACACCTCCCGCATCGCCCTCAGCGCTCGCCCAAAGATCTCGATGAAGGCAGGATCGGTGTGCGACGGCGGCGCGGCGGACGAGGCCGCCAGGACCTCGGGGGACAGCGCGATGGGGCCCGGGATCATCAACAGGGGTCCGCCTTCCATGGGCTCTCCGGATCGGGGGTGGCTGGCGCTGCTGCGCTCTGACGCCGCCGCGTATCCGACCCACCCGGAGCGTGGGATCAGGCGAGGCGTCGGCCCACGCCCCGAGCCCCAGATCCCAGCAGCGGGGAGACCCTCGAAAATGATCTACCCACAATAGGCATATTAGGAGCAATATCACCACTTGCCAGACCGAGACGCGATCCACTCGTAACATTTGGGGCTGAGTACCGTACCCATGGATCCGGCGCAGGACGCGCCACAGCACCACTACGGAGCTAGACATGTCGAAGAACCTACACTCTGTCGTCCTCTCCTCCGCCCTCGCTGGGCTCGTCGCGGGCGCGGTGGCCTGTGGCCAGGGCGCTGAGACACCCCACAACGAGGCAGAGCACAACGAGGCAGAGCACAACGAGGCCGCCCACGGCGAGGCCCCTGAGGCCGCCCCCGCCGATGCCGGCCACGGCGAGGCCGCCGAGGGAGAGCAGCAGGCGAACATCGCGCCCCATGAGTGCAAGGGCATGAACGAGTGCAAGGGCCAGGGTGGCTGTGCCGTCGAGGGCGCCCACGACTGCAAGGGCAAGAACGACTGCAAGGGCAAGGGCGGCTGCAAGGTGGCCGCCGCCGACGGGGAGGCCGCCCACGCCGGCGGGGAGGCCCCCGAGGGCGCCCAGCCTGCCAACATCGCGCCCCACGAGTGCAAAGGCATGAACGAGTGCAAGGGCCAGGGTGGCTGTGCCGTCGAGGGCGCCCACGACTGCAGGGGCAAGAACGAGTGCAAGGGCAAGGGCGGCTGCAAGGTCGGCTGACCCCGACGCGATCCGATCCCCGATCGCGATCCGATCCCCGATCGCGATCCCCCGATCGCGTTGGATCAGGCTCGGGGGATCCCCCCCGACGCTGGGCTATCGGGTGTCGGTCCAGTGCGGGTAGTCGGATCTGAGCTTCGACATTCCAAAGTGGGCCTCAACCCACTCGATCAGCTCGGGTGTTAGGGAGAGGTCTCGGGTCTGCTCCGGAGCGGACAGATCGAACACCTGGTGGGCTCCGTCGGGCGCGTACAGCTCCAAGCTCCGGGGCAGATCCATCGCGACGAAGTCCACCGCGACCCCGTCGTAGTGCTTCGAGGTGCGCGCGCCCCGCTCGGTGGCGTAGACCACGTCGAACGCATCTGCCATGCGGCGCGCGGCCTCCCGGGTCTGCTCCCAGCCGTCGGGGTGAGACCAGGTGATCGGCACCGGAGCCCAGCTCTTGGCCTCCTCGAGCTTCTTGATGGTGGCGGTCACACAGGCGGCGCTCTCGCAGCTCCGCAGCTCGTGCGCCCCCCACATCAGGTAGCCGCGCTCCCGGTAGCGCAGGAACGAGGTGAGGTAGACCTCTCCGCCCTGCTGCTCGATCTGGGAGACCAGCGCCGCCACCCGGGACGGGAACGAGCTCTCGGGGCGGAGCTCGACCAGGGTCGCGTACATCTCCGGAGGATCGGTGGGGCTCCGGTACCGCATGGTCCAGTTGGGTCCCAGGATCTCCTCGTCTTTTGCGACGGGGAACGAGGTCTGAGGCGGAGGCTTGTCGACCGAGATCTCCTCGGTGCGGTGGGGGTAGATCCGGGGGCGGGACTTGAACACGCCGTCGGGGTGCACCAGGATCCCCACCGCTCGGGCCCGGCCCGATCCCACCGAGAACGGCTCCCCACGCCGGGTCGCACCGGCCACCAGCACGTCGTCCAGGAAGTACAGCAGATCGTCGACGTCGACGGGACGGCCGAGGTGCTCCCTCAGGATCCGGATCAGGGGCTCGTCGGGGGCCTTGTTCGCCCCCTCGAGCAGCGACGGGCCGTCGATCTCCACCCCGGCCAGCTCGATGGACCAGTCACCGAGCAGCTCAGCGGCCTGCCTCAGCATCACGCGGCGATCGGGATCCTCGGTGAGGACGGCCCAGACGCGATCGGCGGCGATGGGCTCCAGGGGCTCGGCGGGGAGCGTGGGTGCAGGGGCGGGCTCGGCGACCGGAGCCGGCGGAGGAGCCTCGGGGGGCGCGGGTGTGGGCGGGGGAGGGTTCTGTGCGTGGGCGCACGCCAGGATCAACAACAGGCTCGACTGCATGGAGGGACCGTAGCACGGTGGTCCGCTCCGGCACGGAGGCTTCCGTCCAGAGGCCGTCGGCGATACAACACTGGGTGTGGCACCTGTCGATCCCACCCTCCTGGCGATCCTCGACGATCCCGAGCCGACGATCCGGGCCCGGGGGATCGCCCGCGTCCGATACCGCGATCTCGCAGATCCAGACGTCCTCGCGTGCATGCTCGCTCGCTGTCGTGATGATCAGGCGGTGCCGGGCGAGCCCCCCCGCCCCGGCGCCGATCCGATCGCTGCGTTCTTCGATCCCGATGATCCAAGGGCGAGGTCCACCCGGGTGGCGGATCTTGCGGCGGCCCGCCTCGCGGCCACCGGGTTCCCCTCCGATCGGGCCTCGGTGGCGGCGCTGGCCGGGGCCCTGTCCCTCGATCCCCCGGGGACCCTGCCCGGGGTCGCGATCACCGCGCTGATCGACGGGGGCCTTGAGGATCCGGAGGGCGCGCTGCGGGCGCTGATCCCCCCCCTGATCGCCCTCGACGTCCCGCTGTACGAGGTGATCGCCCGCAGCTCCGCCGAGGCATGGCCGATCCTCGCCGAGCTCGCGACCGCCCCCCTCGCCCCCCGGCTGTGGCAGGAGCTGCTGAACCATCCCCCCGCCCACGACGCTGCGGTGGACGCGGTGCGCACCTCCACGCGCTCCGGTCGGCTGCAGCCGACCGCGGCCGAGGCCGCGTCGATCCTCGGGGTGTTGGTGGCCTGGGGGGAGCACGACGCCCTGATCGAGATCGTCGAGGTGCTGCAGCGCCCCTGGCCGTGGGCCGTCGCCTGGTGGGCTCTGGCGGAGGCGCCCGGAGCTGAGGCTGCAGCCAGCGATCTCTTTGCCTGGCTCGCGGATCCAACCCCGACCCCCGCAGATCTGCCCGCCCGGATCGCCGAGGCGATGGTGCACCAGGGCCCCCGTCCAGGCTTCCCCCTCGGAGCTTTCCTCAGGTGGGCGGGCCACGATCACGGCGTGCTAGAGCGCTGGGGCGTCCCCGACGCGATCACCGCCCGTGTGCTCAGCGACTGGGTCTGTGCGATCGACGAGGATCTGGATCGCGCCTGGCGGGCCGCCCGCCACCTGTGCGAGGCCGGCGCCCACGGCCCGGAGGTGATCTCCTTGATCGATCCCCACCCTCCGTGGTCTGCGTCCCTGCTGTCCGCCCTGGCCCGAGCCGATCCTCCGATCCCCTGGCTGGAGCCGGTCCTCCTCGCCCGGATCGAGGCCCACCTCGAGCACCTCGCCCCCGCGGTGGAGGCGCTGCAGCGCCTGGGGCCGTCGGCCTGTGCCGCGGCCCTCGAGATCGGGCTGTCCTTGGCCGAGGCAGCCCCGATCCACACGATCCCGCTGCGGGACGGCCTGGTCCGGATCGTGCGGGGGGGCGTCGACACGAGCGCGCTGGCGGCGCTGGCGTCCACCGCGGGCGATCCTGCCCTCGAGGCGAGGGTGCGTCGGATCGAGCCCACGATCGGCCCCGGTGAACAGATCACCCCCTCCGCGGGTTGATCCAGACAGCCGACGAGCCACTCGAGCCCCTGGAGGAGCCCCCATGTCCCTGTCCCCACGACGTAGCCGAGCCCCCACGTGGATGGGGCTCCTGGCGGTCGCCGTGCTCACCTCCGCGAGCCAGCCCGGCTGGGCAGCCGACGGCGAAGATCCCATCGTGATCAACCAGGTGCGCGACATCTACCCCCTGCTCCCTCCGCCCGACGCCCGGCGCTGGGATCCAGCGCCGGTGGTCGAGGCCATCGAGGTGAGCACCGGCACCTTCACCCCCGCCGATGTCTACGCCCTGGTGGATCGAGAGGTCCAGCCCGAGATCATCGAGGCAGTGAGCCACAAGGCCGCGCTGTTCTACGATCCCACCTGGCGATCCCTCGACGCCCAGCGGATCGCCGCCCGGACCCCCCAGCCCCCCCGGACCATCTCGATCCACCAGGACAACTTCGCGGTCTTGTTCGAGTTCTTCAACGACATCAAGAACGACATCTTGCAGGAGGAGGCGGCGCTGGGGCCGCTGCAGCGGGGCCCCAGCGAGACCGACTCGCTGTTCGAGCGCCGCTCCCGCAAGCACACCGAGGATCTCATCCTTGCCAGGGGGCCCCACGAGGCCCGCATCGAGGCCACCACCTTCGACATCACCCTGCCCGCCTCGGTGCAGCAGCGGGACGGGTGCAGCCGAGCGGTGGCGTCGGTCGATCTGTCCCACCTCGACTTCGAGCTGTTCCGGCTCGGGATGGGCGTCCGCTCTGCGCGCAACGACGTCTCTCTGCGCTCCTCCTCGATCGAGTCCGCCCGGTTTGACAGCAGCAACGGGGGTCGGTTCGAGGTCATCGGCCGGTGTGGCAGCACCGGCCGGCAGGCGAAGCTGTCGATCACCCGGACCCACGACGGCAGCTGGTCGGGCACCGGCGGCCTGTGACGCCCGCGGGGCCCCGATCCGGGGCATATCCCGCCGGCTCTGGCCGCAGGGATCGACCCGGTGACGCGCCCCGAGGGTCGCTCCAAGCAGGCCCGCGGGTCCACCCCGCGACGGAGCCGGGCGCCCACGGCCCCCTCGATCACGTACGCGACACGGGGCCCGTGGGCAGCCGACTTCGGCTATAAGGGCTCGTGCCCGGCGAACGTGCCAGCGTCGACCTCAGCTTCCTCATCCTGCTCACGGTGCTGGGGGTGCTGCTCTTCCGCTCAGCCTGGGTCTGCGACGAGGCCTATGTCACCCTCCGCACCCTCGAGCACGCTCTGTCCGGCCACGGCCTGCGCTTCAACCCCGACGAGCGCGTCCAGGGGTTCATCCACCCCCTGTGGGTGGCCTGGCTCGCCTTGCCCTACGCCCTGACCCGGGAGCCCTGGCTGACCACGATGGTGGTCAGCGGGCTGACCACCCTGTTTGCCTGCAACGTCCTAGCCTACAGCACAGCCCGGGAGCCCTGGTCGGGGGGCCTGGCGCTGGTGGGGCTGATCTCGTCGAAGGCGTGGGTGGATCACGCCACCGCGGGCCTCGAGGAGCCCCTGATGTGGCTGGGGCTGGCCCTGCTCGTGCGGGAGCTGTACCGTGAAGAGGGGCCCCGCGAGGTGCTGATCCTAGAGGCGGCCCTGGTGGGGCTGATCCGGCTGGACGCGCTGCTGCTGGTGGTGCCCGCCGTCCTCTCCCACGGCCTGGTCCAGTGGCGGATGGGGGAGCGATCGTCGCTGCTCCGCAGCCAGCTCGGCTGGCTCCCCCTGCTGGCGTGGCATGGCTTCGCCCTGCTGTACTACGGCTCCCTGCTGCCCAGCCCTGCCCTCGCCGCCCTCAGCGCAGGCATCGGGCCCTGGGCCCACCCCGGCAACGCGCTGGCCTACTTCGAGTGGACCCTCCAGCTCGATCCAGCCACCCTGCCCCTGATCGGCCTCGGCCTGGTCAGCGGCCTGGTCCAGCGCGACATCCGGGGGCTCTCCTGCGCCCTGGGTCTGGTGCTGTACCTGCTGTTCGTCATCTGGCTCGGGGGCGCGCCCCTGGGGGGGCGCTGGCTCGCCACGCCCCTGTGGTTTGCGATCGCGCTGATCTCGGCGAGCCCCTGGCGGCCGATCTGGGCCGTGGTGGTCAGCACGATCGCCCTAAGCGTCTCCCTGATGTCCCCCCACGCCCCCCTGCGGGCGGGGCCGGCCACCGAGCCCGCGCCTGCAGCGCACGGCATCGTCGATCCCCGGGCGGTGGCGCGGCGGGCCACCAGCCTGTTCACCGCCTCGGGCCTCCGCGGCGCCCCCGCCCCCTCCGGGGGCGCCCGGGTGAGCGATCCGGTCGTGGTGATCGCGCGAGACCCTGGTCGCTTTGGCTATGACTCGGGGCCGGGCGTCCACGTCGTCGATCCCTCGGGCCGCACCGATCCCCTGCTGGCGCGCCTGTCGCCGGAGCAGGTGGGGCGAACGGGGATGGGGCCGTTCCCCCGGCGCCTTCCCGAGGGCTACGAGCTCGCCCTTGCCTCGGGGGGGGCGGGCCTCGAGCGACCCGATCTGGAGTCCCTGTACGCCCAGATCCAGCTGGCTACCCGGGCCCCGCTGTGGGCGCCGGGGCGATGGCGTGCGTTGCTGGCCCTGAACAGCGGCGCGGCCTCGGGCCAGGTGGATCCCTCGGCCTGGCGCTACCCCGAGGTGACCTGGGCTCACCTCGGAGAGGCCCCCTACGCGGTCCCGATCGGGGGCCTCGGGCTGTGGATCGAGGGCCGGAGCGGCCGCCTGGCGCTGGAGCTGTCCGAGACACGCTGGACCGTGATCGCCGAGCGGGGCCGGCGCCGCCAGGTGTTCCGGATCGTGCCCAGCGGGGGATCGGTGACGATCCCCCTGAGCCACACGGACTGGGTGCTGTTGCTCCCCGACGCCCCCGGCACCGCCCGGGCCGCCCTCGTCCCCGGGCCCTGACGCCTCAGTCTCTGTCCGGCGCGCCGGGCTCAGGCTCGGGGCCCTCGAGGTAGCCCAGGGCCTCGAGCTGCTGGTTCAGCGCTGCGCTGGGCTCGACCAGCTCGCCCCCTCCGACGCTCGCCCCCTCCGCGGCGCGCTCGATCCGCCACTGACGCAGCCGCTGCATCAGCGCCTCCCCCGGGGGTGGATCTCCGACCAGCGGCTCGGCGTGGAGCGGATCGAGCCGGCGATCGAAGCAGCCCGTCACGAACCCGGGCCCCGAGTCGGGCCTGGGCTCGCTGAACTCGAGCTGACAGGCGAGGGCGTCGGTATAGATCGCCGCACGATCGACGTCGCGGAACCAGGTGTCGGTATACACCTCCCCGCGGCTCGTGCCCTGCTGCGCGCCGCGGACCTGAGCGCTCCAGTCGTGGCCCGGCCCCTCGGGGGGCTCGATCCCCAGCAGGCTCGACAGCGTGGGCAGCAGATCGATCTGGGAGGCGAGCCCCTCGACGGTGTGTCCGACCGCCACCTTGGGCCCCCGGAGCACCACCACCCCCCCCACCGCGCTCGGCGCCAGGTACCGACCGTGGCTCCGGCCGTGGTGCCGCGGCCAGTCCAGCCCCTCCCCATGATCGTTGACCACCACGAACACCGTGTTGTCTCGATCCATCCCCCGCTGCTCCAGCGCCTCGGCCAGCTGGGCCACGGCGTCGTCAAGGCGACGGAGCACGGCCCGGTACCCGACCACCAGCTCCGGCACGCTGGGATCCGCCACCGCCTCCATCAGTGGATCCGGAGCCTTGAACGGGAGGTGAGCATCGACCAGGACGAGCTGCAGGAACACGGGGCGGCCCGGCTCCAGCCCGTCGAGCAGCTCCAGCGCCCAGGGCACCGCCAGGGTGCCCGGGAGCTTGATGTTGCGCTGACGCCAGAGGTGCTCGAGCTGCCGGTAGGCATCAAAGCCCTGATCGAAGCCATAGATCGCGTTGAGGTTAGGGTTCGTGGTCAGGCCCGCGGTGGCCCAGCCATGGGCCTGCAGGTGCTCGGCCAGGGTGACGACCTGCTCGGGCAGCCGCTGCTCGCTCCGGGCCGGGCCGGGATCCACCATCCCGAGGGAGATCGGGTGGTGGCCGGTGAGGATCGCGGTGGAGGCGGCGCGGGTCCAGGGGGCAGCATTTACCATATCCGCAAAATGCGTGCCCTGTTCGGAGAGCTCCTTCAGGAAGGGGGTGGTGACGGCGGGGCCCCCATACACCGACGTCTGGTCCTTGCGCAGGGTGCAGCCGATCACCAGCACCAGGTTGGGGGCGCCACGGGGTGCGGCGGGGCGGTCCGGCAGGGGATCGTGCAGCACCACCGTTGGATCGGAGACCCTCGGCCGCGGCTGGGGGGGCTCGGGGGGGGGCTCGGGGGGCTCACCGCCGAGCCACCGCAGGGCGAGGCCGGTGAGGGCTGCCCCCACCAGGGCGCTGGAGATCACGTTGAACACGGCTCTGGGTTCCATCCCCGGCCCTGTATCCCCCTGCGCCCCGGGAGCTGGCGCCTGAGGTCCTGAGCGCTCAGAGCGTGGTGGACAGCAGGGGGATCACTGGTGTGGTGCTGCGCTGGGGCTCCCGGAGGCTCTCCACCAGCAGGATCGCAGCCGAGCCCACCAGGGCGACGTCCGCCAGGGCGATCAGGGCGAGGCCAGGTCTTCCATCGACCCCCGACGCCGTCATCCCCGCCACCACCCAGCCCGCGGCGGTGATCCCGAGCCCGGTGTAGAACGCGCCCCAGGCGATCCGGTGGCGCTGCTCACCGAGCAGATCCGGAGGAGGTTGCAGGCCATGGAGCAGCGCCGGGGTGGTGAACAGGGCGACGTGGGTCGCCATGGCGGCTGGCCCCAGCGCGTCCTCTCCCCCCGAGGCCATCGCCCCCAGCCAGAAGCTGTGACTGAGCGTGGTGATCGTGGCGGCGGTGGTCACCCCCACCTCCGTGGCCTGAGCAGGGCTCGCGAGCAAGGCGCCGATCAGCAGCATGGATCCTCCCTGCTCTACGTGCTCCCCCGGGGGGGCTGGGGCGCTTACCGGAGGTGACGCCGGGGCCGGGCGAGGGCCCCGAGCGTGCCCGTGGGCAGCTCTGAGCTGATCCAGCGCGGATCCAGCGCTGCGCTCACCGTCCAGAGATCAGGGGATCGAGGACCAGCGCACCCCCGAGGCATCGGAGCGCCCTTCCCCTGATCCGGGGGGGAGCCAGGCCGCCCGGGTGGGCGCGGCCTCGGCCCAGCGTGTGGCCTGATCGCGCAGCCAGCCGTCGGGGGGCCTCCAGATCAGCCCATAGGGATCCTTGGTGGCGGCGACGGACACCCGGGCGCCCCAGGTCCAGGGGGCCACCAGGGCGTCGTCGGGACCGAGGGTGTCGACCAGGTGGGCGATGACCTCAGCCTCAGCGCGGACCTGCTTGGATCGGGCTTGGGCCCCTCCGATCCCCAGCCAGAGCTGCCCCACCACCAGGGCCCGGGCCCCCACCGAGCCCCGCCGGGCGACGGCCCGGGCCAGCACGATCCCCCCCAGCGACCAGGCGGGCACATCGGGGGGCGCCAGCCCCAGGGGCAGCAGCACCAGGAGTTGGAGCGCGGGGCGATCCCGTCGCCCCCGGGCCCCCGGCAGGAGCAGGGCCAGCAGCAGCAGCCAAGGCAGCGTCTCGATCCAGGCGGACAGCGTCCGGCCCGGGCGCGGCGGGGGCCCCCGCAGCAGGCCCCGCTCCCCGAGCCACCACCCCCCGGCGGACAGCACGGTGAGCCCGAGGACGACAACCAGGCCCTCGATCAGCGGCCCGACGCTGCGGCGCTCGAGGGCGACCCACGGCAGCGCCAGCAGGGCGACCGGCGAGACCGAGATCCCCACCGCGGCTGCGCCGGGGATCCCCACCGCGGCGAGGATCACAGCTGCGATCCACACCAGATCCACCTCTGCAAAGGGTGCCCAGGGCAGCAGCACCGCGATCGTCCCCACCGCGGCCCACCCGCCGCCTCCCCACCCGCCGCCTCCCCACCCGGCCGCCGCCAGCCGTCCGGCCCCGGCCGCCGCCACCACCGCGGCCAACACCCCGATCCCATCCAGCACCGTCGGCAGGTGGGTCCCGGCCCAGGGGGCCGCACAGACGGCGATCAGCGCATAGCCCACGTGGGTCCAACGCTCCAGGGGATCGCAGGCCCAGCCCTGGGCGGTGTAGGCCGCTGCGTCGCCGTTGAGCCAGCCCGAGCCCACCCACAGCAGGCCCACCAGGCCCACCGCTGCGCCGCAGTCCGAGGACCTCAGCACCGATCCCCGAGCCACTGCGCCAGCCTGGGCCAGACCTCGGTCGGCGCCAGCCGCCCCAGGACAAGATCGAGGTGCCCCCAGTGCACCTGGTGATCGAAGGCGTCGAAGACGATCAGCTGCTTGTCGGTGCTCCCCGACTCCTCGAAGCACCGACGTGCGTCGGCGGGCCGCACTAGGGGATCCTGATCCCCGGCGATCACCAGCAGGGGCAGGTCCAGGGCCTGGAACGCCTCGCGGTAGGCCAGGGGCTCCCCCCGTGCCCAGCGGCTCATCTGCACCCAGACCTCGGCGCTGGTCCAGTCGAAGCCCAGGCGCAGCCGCTCGTCGAGCAGCTCCCGCTCGATGGAGTCGGGGGCCCACGCGGCCAGCGGCGCGCCGTAGCCAGCGATGTCGGTGAGCTGGTACAGGCGGG
>DRPG01000597.1 GCA_011376105.1 Deltaproteobacteria bacterium | reverse complement strand
GCCGCTGCACACGCTGTGTCGACATGAGGCAGGACCACCGGGAACACGTCCTTGGTCACGAACCGACCCTCGACATCACACCAGGCCACCAGGGACCGAGCGTGCTGGCAGATCACGATCTTCGGTCGGGTGAAGATCTCCAGCGGGGGCAGGCTGTTACCCCTGGAGCGGAGCTCCTCGGCGGCGTAGTGGATCCGGAAGCCCTGCCAGTCGACCTGGTAGGGCCGCACCTCGTTGCGCCGGGCGTAGCTCTGCCCTCCCAGATAGGGCAGCCCGTCGGGCAGCTGGGGGCCGGGGTGGATGTACTGCTCCCGCAGGCCGCGCTTGTGGAAGCTGCAGGTAGATCGCACCTGGGCCACCTCCTCGAGGCGGGGCAGCTGCGCCACCAGCCGCGCCAGCAGCCCCGGCAGCGCCCCGTCGGGCAGGGTGAACCAGACCGGGGGCTCCATCAGCGCCCGGACCAGCTCCAGCGACACCGTGGCCCCACCGAGCGGAGCCTGGCCCAGCTCATCGAGGGCAGGCTGGCGGAAGCAGGCCCGGAACGAGCCCGGGGACGGACCCAGGATCACGATCACGGGGTAGACCCCCACCTGCTTGAAGACGTCGAGCTCAGACAGATCGATCAGGGCGACCAGCTGCTCGGTGAGCACGAGGTGGGCCCGCAGAGAGGCGGCATAGCGCGCCACCTGGACCTTGTTGGGCAACACCAGCCCCACCCGGCCCCCCTCGCCCACCAGCTCCAGGGCCAGCCAGACGAACACCATGTAGTAGTCGAACGCCCCCTCCAGCCGGTGGCCATAGCGCTCCCGCAGCCGCCGCCGCAGATCCTTGGGCATACGCTTGGCCTCGAGGTAGGGCGGGTTGCCCACCACCCAACGCGGCTCAAGCTGGAGCAGGCGCTCCTGAGTCAGGGGATCGGTCGCGTCGGCCTGCAGCACGTGGGGCTCGGGCAGCTGATCGAGTACGCTGAGGTCGTCGAGGCCGTCCAGGGCCCGGGCGGCTTCGAGCCCCACCAGCAACCGCGCCAGCCGGCAGGCGGCGGTGTCCACGTCCACGCCCACGACGTGATCGATCACCGCCCGGGCGATCCGCTCCGGCGCAACCCCGTCGGCGACCAGCGTCTGCCGTAGCTGAGCCGCCGCCTCCACCAGGAAGATCCCACCGCCACAGGCCGGATCCACCACCCGCCCCTCCGGGCGCACCCCCGCCTCGAGCAGCACCTGGCGGGCCACCGGCCTGGGGGTGAACACCTGCCCCAGCAGGGTGCGCTCCTCCCGGGGGCGCGAGCGCCACATCTGCTCCAGCACGACGTCGACAGCGCGCTCGTCGTCCTCGAAGCCGGCGGGGATCGGAGGCAGCGGGCTGCCCTCGGGGATCCCCGCGCAGCGGTGCAGCCAGGCCACCACCGGGGGGGCGCGGCGGCCACAGGCCAGGGCCAGCGCCAGGTGCAGCAGATCGTTGTGGGCTTCGAGCATCCGGGCAGGTAGCACGCCACACACCCACAGCTCCAGGCGATCGTCCGGGCCCCGCTGGCACGTGGTGGATCAGCCCTCCAGGAGCTTGTCCGACGAGCGCGCCTGCAGGATCAGGGAGCCCACCTCGAGCCCCACGCTCAACAGGTTCATGCACGCCAGCGCCGACACGATCCCCATCGCAGAGACCGCTCGGACCCGGGGTGTGGGCCGCCCCCCCATGATCGCAGCGCCGACCACGATCTCACCGAGGCCCACCAGCATGGGGATGATCCACGCGAGACCGAAGCAGAGCCACCCAAAGGCGAGGATGAAGCCTGCCGAAGCGACGACGTTGATCACCCCCGAGGCGATCATCAGGGCGCCAGCGGGGGTACCGTTTGGATCCTGGGACAAGGACGGCCTCCTGGAGTGCAGGAGGGAGACCTATCGTCCCGCCTCGGACAAGTCCGGCCCGCCCTCGATCTGCGTGCTGCCAACCACCCGATCGCGTCCAGTGCGCTTGGCGTGGTACATCGCCTGATCGGCGCGCTCGAGCCAGGCCGCGGGGCTCTCCCCCTCCCACAGCGACGCCCCCCCGACCGAGGCGGTGACCGACAGCTTGGGGCCCGCCTCGTCGACATAGCTGGCCCAGGGGTGGGTCGCGATCGCGGCTCGGATCCGCTCCCCCACCTGGACCGACTCCACCTCACCGCAGCCCGGCAGCAGGACGAGGAACTCCTCTCCTCCATACCGGACGACCTGATCCGTCTCCCGGACCTCCGACGCCAGCAGCCGGGCCACCGTCCGGAGCACGTCGTCACCCAGCGCATGCCCAAAGGTGTCGTTGATCCACTTGAAGTGATCGACGTCGATGAACAGCGCTCCGAGGGCCTCCTGTCGGTGCTGATGGCGCGCGACCACCCTGGGGAGCTCCTCCTCGAGCCAGGCCCGCCCCAGCAGACCCGTCAGCGCGTCCCGGACCACACGGTTCAGGCGATCCGCCATCCGCTCTAGGTGGTGGATCTCCTCGATGGACATCATGTCGATCCGCAGCGCGACGTTCCCGACATAGAACACGCGACCATAGGGGAGGCGGGTCTGCCCCGAGAGGCGCCGGGTGCCGATCGTCGTCCCGTTGGTCGAGCCGAGATCCTCGAGGATCAGCGCGTCCTCGCTCCAGATCACCGCTGCATGCCTCCGCGAGACCGAGTGATCGGTCAGCACGAGATCACAGTCGATGTCCCGACCGATGCTCACCCGCTCGGTGGGGTAGATCGCATAGCTGGCGAGCATGTCGGGGCCCGCCACAACCCGGACGGTGGGGATCTTGAGCCCATCCCCCCGCCGTCGACGCCAGTACGCGCCGGTCCGCACCTCGAACTGATCCGTCGGGGTGTGAGGTAGTTCGTCCATTCCCCCCTCCAGATCCCTCGTCGGATCGGGGGGGGGTGGGTTGAGCACGCTCAGGAGTCAACGTCGCCGGCGTCGCCCCGAGAGCCTCCCGACCAGCCCAGCCGCGTCGGTGGCCTCTAAGGGATCGAGCTGGAGCACCTCGTCGCTGAAGGGCTCGACCCCATGGGTGTCCCGGTGGCCCAGCACCACGGACCAGACGCGGACCCCCGTGCGCTCACGGACCTCCGCCACCCGCTCCACCACGTCGGCCCCGGCCCGGCACAGCCCGTCGGTGACCACGAGCACGTCGGCCAGCTCGAGCTCGGACTCTTCGAGCAGATCCATGGCCCGCAGCAGCGGCCCGTCGAAGTCCGTCCCGCTGTGGAACGACCGCTCGAGGAAGGCGAGCATGCCCTCGAGGCCCCCGAGCCCCCGGCGGAGCCGGATCTCGCTGCGCTCTCCGGGACCCCCGAACAAGATCAGGTGCACCGGCCGCCCCCGGGGGATGGCCTTGCGGCAGACGGCCAACACCAACGCCTTGGCCGCCAGCTCTGGATCCCCCTCCATCGAGGCGGAGGTGTCGATGCACGCGATCACCGGCCCCCGGCGCTCGCCCTGAGCCTGCCCCTCGTCGCCGGTGCCGGTGAGCTCCAGCGAGACCAGCCGCCGATCCATCAGCCGCTGGTAGAACAGATCCTCGGTCTCAGCGTCCCCCAGCAGGGCCAGCTCCCCCGGCAGGGCGGTGGCCACCTCCCCCCCGAGGCGGACCCCCACGACCTCCTCCCGGCCGCCCTCGCTGCGGCCCTGGCGATCGCTCGCGTCCTCGAGCCGGCCCAGGGCGTCCGCGAGCTCGTTCAGCGCCTCGAGCTGCTCCAGCAACGACGTGAGCTGATCGAGCCGCTCCAGCAGCGACAGCTGCAGCTGGCCCGGCGCGGTGGACCAGCCCACCCCGGGCAGGAAGCGCTCGAGGTGCCGCGCCACCCGATCGGTCTCGATCGCGCCCATCGCGGCCGCCTCGCTCACCTCAGACAGCGCCTCGGCCGCGGCCTCCCCCACGTCCGACGCGCCGTCCCCCACCGCGGCCTTCAGCTGGGCGATCAAGGCATCGAGATCGGGATCGTCGACCTCCCCCAGCGCGCCGAGCAGCGTCGAGAGAGCCTCCTCCGCTGGATCAGGCGCCCTGGACGCCTCCGTGTCCTCAGTCTCCTCCCTGCCCTGGGAGGCGTCTCCTTCGCCCTCCGTGCCCTGGGAGGCGTCTCCTTCGCCCTCCGTGCCCTGGGCGGCGTCTCCTTCGCCCTCCGTGCCCTGGGAGGCGCCCTCCGTGCCCTCTCCGGGCGCTCCGGGCGCTCCGGGCGCTCCGGGCGCTCCGGGCGCTCCGGACTCTCCGGGCTCTTCGTCGGACGCACCGGGTGGATCCGCCTCCCTGAGCAGGGGCCAGAGCACGGAGGTGGCCCGTGCGGCGGCCTCGACCGCCATCAGCGGCCGACCCTGGCAGATGGTGCGGGTGGAGCGGAGCTCGCGCTGGGCCACGACGGTGATCACCCTCGCCAGCGGGCCCAGCTCGCTGCGGGGGCGCCCGAACAGCCAGCGCGCCAGATCCATGGCGAAGGCCTCGGCCCGACGCTGATCGGACTCATCTACGCCGATCCTCTGGATCGCGGGGTGACGGATCACGACGTCGACGGGCAGGGACCGGGGAGGTCTGAGGGGCCTCACGGGGCCCGCAGCGCGGGGGGCGCAGGGACGGGGTTGCCCCGCAGGACCCGCCGGACGGACTGCAGCGCGGTCTCGATGTTGCGGCTGGACCAGGCGGGGAGCTCCCGCAGGAGCACGTCGGAGCCGATCGCCCCCCCCACCCAGCCGAGGAAGGTCTCAGCGCTGATCAGCAGCTCGGGGACCTCGAGGCGATCTTCCATCGGCTGGACCAGCCCGTCGGAGCGACGCCCCCGGGGGAGCTCCTCCCGCTCCCCCGCGAGGGTGACCCCGACCCGGATCCCCGCCCCGGGGATCACCAGGGCGAGCACCGCCCCGTGGCCATAGACCCGCTTGCTGGTCGCCGGCAGCTGCTCCACCAGAGCCCGGGCCGCGGCCACAGCCCCCTGCAGCTGCTCGTCGTAGAGCTCCACCTGGGTCAAGATGTGGGCCAGATCGCGGCTCGCCTCGATGTGGGACGCCAGGACCTGGGCCGGCAGCGACGCCACCCAGAGGTGGGACTCAGCGAGGGCATCCACCGCCCCTCGATCCGAGGCCAGGCGCTCGACCGCGGAGGTGTGGTGGGCCCTGAACCGCTCGAGGTTCTCCCGCCGCAGGGCCAGGCGATCGGACCAGGAGGGGGAGACCTGCTCAGGATCGGTGAAGGGCTGCCGGGCCACCGGTGCGACGCGATCGAGGCCGAGCAGCCACCACTGGGCCCGCAGATCGTGCTCGGGGATCGCGCCGGTGCCGAGCTGCTCCAGCAGCGCGTCCCGGACCTCCGGGCTCCGATCTGGCTCGGGGGCGAGCACCGGCTCCAGCAGCAGCAGATCCACCCGGGCCAGGTGCGGCCGCCCATCGGCGGCCGCGGCCACCTTCAGCATGTTCACCGCCTGGCGCCAGCGCCGATCGCTGACCCCCCACTCGTGGCGCTGAGCGGCCTGCCACAGCGCCACCAGGGCGTCGGCGACGTCGGGGGGGATCGTCACCGAGGCGGCGGCGGAGCGGATCACCTGCAGATCCTCGGCCCCGAGCCTCGCGTCTTCGGGGATCCGGGGGGGCTTGATCGCGCCGGTGGCCACCTCGAGGAAGGCCTCGGGGCTGGCCAGGGGGGGCACGATCATCCGGACCAGGAAGCGATCGAACAGGGCCTCGAGGCCCCCCTCGGGGGCGGGCAGCTCGTTGCTGGCCCCGACCACGCCCAGCAGCGGCACTGGATCCCGGTGGCGACCGTGGTGGAACGTGCGCTCGTTGATCAGGGTCAGCAGGCTGTTGAGGATGGCGGAGTTGGCCTTGAAGATCTCGTCGAGGAACGCCACGTGGGCGGTGGGGAGGAACCCCTCGGTGAGGCGCCGGTAGTCCTCCTGCTTCAGCCCCGGGATGCTCACCGGCCCGAACAGCTCGTCGGGGTGGGTGAAGCGCGACAGCAGGTACTCGAAGTAGCTCGCGTCGCGGAAACAGTCGCAGAGGCTGCGGGCCAGCATGCTCTTGGCGGTGCCCGGGGGGCCGAGCAGCAGGACGTGCTGCCCCGCCAGCAGGGCCAGCAGCGCCGCCCGGGTGTGGGCCCTGCGTTCGAGGAACGAGGCATCCAGCGCCGCCAGCAGCCGCCGGAGGCGCGTGGTGAGCTCGGACTCGAGCGCAGCCCCGGCGCCGTCTATCACCACATCCCGCCCCGCCCCCTCGGGGGCCCTGACCCGGGGGCCCTGGCCCCGGCGGAACGAGATCCGCCCGTCGCGGACGGTCTCAGCTGCGAGCTCCCCCACCCGGGTGGCGTAGGCCCGCGAGCTCTCGACATACTCCCGCGGGACGGGCTGGGTGGAGACCCAGGCGGCATACCGCAGGGCGAGATCCTGGAGATCGGTGTGCTCGTCGAGGTGCAGCTGACCGCTGCTCAGCTCCCACTGGGCCACCCTCGACAGCGGCAGCCACCCCGCGATCCCCTCGACCCGGGCCCGATCCGCGCGGGTGTCGTGGTACACGCGCTCCACCAGCTCCGGCAGGGTGATCCCCGACGATGCAGCCCCCTCCAGGGCCACGACCAGGGCGCGGACCGCCACGTCGGGGGAGCGGGGGAGCCGGGGCCGCCCCGAGACCGCGGTGACGCCAGGGATGTCAGGCCAGGTGCTCGTCATTACCCCGCTCGGTATCCCGCGCTGCGGGCCCCCGGCGAGGGCCCGGACACGGGTCAGACCGGAGATTACAATGGTCGTCACGGGGAGCGCCCAACCCCGACGAGGCCGGG
>DRPG01000596.1 GCA_011376105.1 Deltaproteobacteria bacterium | reverse complement strand
GGGCCGGGGCGGCGCCGAGGCCCGCACCAGCGCTGGAGCGGGGACAGCCACAGGGGCAGGGGCCGGGGCGGGGGACCGCACCGAGCGGGGCCGCTGTGTGGGGGCGGGCTTGACGGGGGCAGGGGCGACCGCGACCGGCTCAGCGGGCGGGACCGGCTCAGCGGGCGGGACCGGCTCAGCGGGCGGGACCGACACGATCGGCTCAGCGGAGGCCGGCTCTCCGGGCAGGGGCTCGACGGTGGGCAGGCCCACCAGGATGTCGGGCATCTCGTCCTGCTGGAGCCACCACCACAGCCCCACGCCCCCGCTGACCAGCAGCACCGCCGCCGCCGCCACTGAGAGGACGATCCCCACCAGGCCAGCGCCCACCCCCACGACCACGCCCGGGTGCTCGAAGGTGTTGGTGCGCATGCGAGAGATCGCACCCTCCACCGTCTCAGCGGAGGGCTGGGGCTCGAGCAGCGACAACGCGCTGGTCGTGCTGTCGAGGAAGCTCGCCTCGGTGATGATCGCACCGTTGAGGATCCCGGGGACCGCGCGCGCCTCGGGCCAGCGTCGCCGCCGCGCCCACCGGCTCAAGGGATCACCGGGCAGGGTCTCCATGATGTCGTAGCAGGTCTGGGCCAGCTCGGCGTGGGCGGGGCGCCGGGCTGGATCCATCTCGAGCAGCGACGCCAGCAGCCGCATCACTGAGGGAGGTGTACGATCCTCCAGCAGCTTGAGCCGCTGTGCGACGAACCGCTCGAACTTCTCCTCCTCGAGGATCAGCAGGTACAGATCCTTGAGCTTGAGCTCCCCGAACAGGCGCTCGCCGCTCATGCCCTCGTACAGCGTGCACCCGAGGCTAAAGGTGTCGATCGCTGTCCCGAGCTCCTCCTCCTCGAGGAAGCGCTCCGGCGCCATGTACAGAAACGATCCCAGCAGCGCGTTGGTCTCGGTGCGGGCCTCGCGCTTGACGTTGGTGGCCCGGGCGATGCCGAAGTCGAGCAGCTTGACCTCACCGTGGCGCCCGATCCGGATGTTGGCCGGCTTGATGTCGCGGTGCACCAGCCGCAGGCGGCCCTCCCCGAAGGGGGACTGTGCGTTGAAGGCCGCATCCAGCGCCTCGGCCACCCGGCCGATCACCTCGACCAGCCCCCGAAGGGGCATTGGATCTCGCCCTGAGACGCACTTGTCGAGATCCTGCCCCTCGACGTACTCCGTGACCAAGGCGATCCGTCCCTCGAGCAGCACCAGATCGTGGACCCGGAGCACCGAGGGGTGACGCACCGCACCGAGCAGGCGCCCCTCGTCCCGCAGGCGGCGCATGGCCTGGGAGCCTGGCTCTACCTCGGCGTGCAGCACCTTCACCGCCACGTCGGTGCGCACCCCCCCTGCGGACGACATCGTGGCCCGGTAGACCTCCCCGAACCCCCCCCGGCCGAGGCAGGAGTGGATGTGGAACTGGCGTCGATCCGACAGGGGCGCGTCGCCCATCGGGGGGATGGAGTCGGGCTCAGTCATGGAGACCTTCGACGGAGCCCGATCAGCGCACACACCAGCACCCAGCCCAGGATCGGCCCCGGTGGCCCGGTGCGACAATCACATCCCCCCCGGGCGAGCAGGGTGTTGTCAGGATCAAGCCACCCATCGCAGTTCCGATCGATCGGCGAGAGATCTTCCTCGGCGCCCGGGTGCACGCTGGCGTCTCGATCGTTGCAGTCGGTGCCCCCCGGGAGCTCGACGCGGGAGGCGTAGCCGTCGCCGTCGGCGTCGAAGTCGTCGCCCCCCATGCAATCTTGATCGCGGCCGTCGTAGTACTGCTCCGGCGCCCCGGGGAATGTCTTCGGCGAGTAGTCGTCGCAGTCATCTCCGCCGTAGTCCGCTGAGGTGTACCCGTCGCGATCGATGTCGAGGGGGACGTGGGCGTCGATGTAGTCGGGCCGACCATCTTGATCGAGATCGTCGTCGAGGGGGTCGCCGTTGCCGTTAAAGTCCTCGTCGATGGTGAGGATCCCGTCTCCGTCGTCGTCGGGATCGAGGTAGTCGTAGATCCCGTCTCCGTCGTAGTCGTCGTTGTCCCGGTTTAGATCGCCGTTACGATCCTCGTCGACATCGCAGACCCCATCGCCGTCCGTGTCGAGCAGCTCCGCCCGGGCCAGGGAGGGAAGGAGGGAGACAGCGAACAGCAGGTGGATCACCACGTGGATTCCATGCGCTCGGAGACAGCTAAGCATCGTGGTGGAATCTACCAGAGTTCGTCTCGTTCGCCCATCGGCCGGGCCCGGGCCGCCCGATCCCCGGGGGGAGATCAGACGAGGCCGGCGTCGGTGATGACCTCCACCAGCGCGGGCCCGTCGTGGGCCAGCGCGCGCTGTAGCGCGTCGTCGAGGTCCGCAGACTGCTCCACCACGATCCCCAGCGCTCCACAGCTCGTGGCCACCGCCGCGAAGCTGGGGTTGCACAGCTCGGTCTGCCACACGTCCAGCTCAGCGGCGCGCTGCTCCTTGCTGATCTTGCCCAGCTCTCCGTTGTTGAGCACCACATGGACCACGTTCATCCCATGAGCCACCAGGGTGGTGAGCTCGGCGAGGTACTGGGCCAGGCCCCCGTCGCCGGAGATCGAGATCACCCGGCGACCGTGCCACGGGGTCTCCTTCTCCTTGGTGGCCGCCCACGCCCCCAGGGCCGCCGGCAGGGCGAAGCCGATCGAGCCCAGGTAGCCGCTCATCAACACCACCTGGTGCTTGACCTCGAAGTAGCGCCCGAAGGAGTAGGTGTTGTTGCCCACGTCGACACACAGGATCGCGTCCTCGGGCAGCACCCGCGCCAGGGACTCGAACACCGCCACCGACGCGATCCCCCGGCCCCGCTCCTCGGCCAGCCGCACAGCCTTCTCGGCGCGCCAGATACGCCACCGCTCCGCGATCTCCTCGGTGTGATCCTCGGACGCAGCCCCCCGCTCCTCGAGCGCTGCACGGATCCGCTGGGCCGAGGGACCGATCCCTCCGTGTACCGGCACGGTGACCGCGTGCTGCTGCCCCAGCGCCATTGGATCCCGATCGATCTGCACGATCGGCTTCTTTGGATCGATCCCCGTGTGGTTGGAGGAGCTCGCCCCCAAGACCACGAGCAGATCGGCCTCGTTCATGAACCAGGACGCGATGGGGGTGCCGGAGCGACCCAACACCCCGCACCCCAGAGCGTGGTGATCGCTGATCAAGCCCTTGCCCTTGAAGGTGGTGACCACAGGGCACAGCAGGGCCTCCGCCAGGGCCAGGACGGACGGCATCGCGGCCCTCGCTCCGTGCCCGACGATGAGGCAGGGGCGGGACGCAGCCCTGATCTGCTCGATAGCGAG
>DRPG01000595.1 GCA_011376105.1 Deltaproteobacteria bacterium | reverse complement strand
CTTGCTCACCGCGACCGCGACCTTACGAAACTCGTGGTTTGCCTTTTCTTCTTCTCCTGCGGTGATCGCATCCCGCATCGAGGCCTCAGCGCCCTCCGAGACCTGCAGCAGCGCCCGCACCGAGGTCAGGCGGTTGATGAGACACTCGATGGCCTCGACGTCGTTGTCCTTCCGGGCCTGCTCTAGCAGGCGGGAGATCTGCTTCTCCCCCTCGCGGATCTCCTGGTTGGAGTCCTCGGCGTAGGCGATCTTCTCCTGGGGAGAGGTCGAGGCGGTGCGCTCGATCTCGCTCGAGACCCCCGTTGGGTCCTGAGCACGAGCCTCCCCCGCCGCCAGGGTGACAGCGAAGATCAAGGTGAGGGGCAGGAGTGTGGAGGCGTGCATGGGGTCTCTTGTGCGCCGGAGGGGTAGGGATACTTGTTGATCTGCGAGGGTGTCAACCCCCAAGTACAGCGCGACCAGGGACACCGCCGGCTACTTCTTCGCCTGGAACGCGAAGGGCCAGGACAGCTCTCCGTCTACGTCTTCGGGGAAGGACCACCTGCGGATCTTCTTGGTGATGCAGTCCGCGAGCTCCGCATCTCCGGTGCTGTTGGAGATCACATAGGGAGACCCGACCCCCGCGCCGGCGCTCATCGACCAGCCCACCTCGACCCGCCCCTCGAGGGTCGGGACCGCCTTCAGGCGCTTCTCGTAGCAGTACTGCAGCTGACCGGTGTAGCGACGGACGACGTCCTTGACCGCGCTCTCATCGCCGGAGGCATCGATCGTGCCCCCCTCGGCCCGGACCACCGGCTTGACCGTGACCGCGGGACCGCTCACGTCGCGGCCGGTGCCACCCCCGATGCCCTTGACGTCGACCTCAGCGGCCTCGTTGCCGCCCGCCTGGGTCTCGCGGAGCTCCGCGGTGGTGGTGACCAAGGCCCCGGCCTCGGCCAGGGCCTTGTCGATGTCGCCCAGGCCCTGATCCTCGGAGCTCCACAGGTTCTCGACGATGCCGCCGGTGCTCTCCCCGGTGCTCGCCAGCACCTTCAGCAACGCGGAGGTCTGGACCATCTGATCCTTGCGCTCCTGCTCGACCTGGATCTCCTCGACCTCGGTGCGGGGGGCCTCCTCCACCTGCTCGTTGACCTCGGCCACCGCGTCGTTGTCGACCTCGCGCTCGATCTCGGTGCCCTCCGTCTCCTCGAGCTCGGGCTCGACGACGGGCTCCTTCTTCTCGGGGACGAGCACCTTTGCGAACCGATCGGGGATGTCCTCGAGGGTGTACTCCCGAGGCTCAGTGTTCCAGACCCAGATCACCAACACCATGGCCAGGGCGGACCAGATGGCGAGGAAGCCGAGGAAGACGGGATCGTCGTCTTCGAGGAGCCTAGGCCTAAAGTCCATCTGCTGGATGGGCTTCAGGGCATGGGCCGGAGGTGGGGGCAGGAACTGGAACAACACCGTGACGGAGTCGATCTTCAGCTTGCCCCGGTCCTGCTCCGTCAGGGGGATCTGTGCGATCCCGTTCTTTCGGGTGACCGAGGGATCCTCGAACAGCTGCTGCAGCCGCGCCACCGAGCCCCTGGACTCGACCTTGCCCTTCATCTTGTCGGTGAAGTGCAGGACGTAGCCGTTGCCCGAGGCCCGGAACAGGGGGAACTCGGGGGTCGGGAGGTGGCTCTTTGGTAGCACGAACAGGTTCGACGAGGACTCGCCGACCGTGACCGATTCACCAGGTTCGATAGTCTTGTCCAGGACGTTCTTGCCCTGGATGATGCGGATGCAAAGCACCTTCGCCTGACGCGCCTGCCCAGCCATGGATTCAGGTCTCCGGAGCCCTGGTCAACTTCCTATCGGCCCATGCGATCCGCCCCTGAAGGACGGAACCATCGACCACCTCAAACATACAGACCATCGTTCTACACGCCGGTTCACTGTTGGGTCACTTTCCCGGTGTGGAGACAGTTGGCCCTTCGACACCTGTGTGGAGGATAGTCCGGAACCTGGCAGAGTGACAACCACCCTCCACCAGTCCGCCCGATTCACCACGGGCAACCCCCCCACGATCCGATGTCTCAAGCGAGTTTCATCCACGCCCCCGGCGCTGGTCCCCCGCGCCCAAAGATCCGATCCTCCGATCCGATCGCCCGGGCCCACCGAGCCGATCGGGATCTCCCGAGCGAGGAGGGTCCCACCCCACAGAGACGAGGCCCCGCACGCTCGGCTCAGGGCGAGGGCCCCGGCGCTAGCCCGGGCCGCCCTTGATGACGACGAACCTGAAGTTCGAGAACTGGGCCTGGCCGGAGGTGAACATCACCTCCCGGACGACGGAGAAAGGCATGCGCTTGTCGACCTGCAGGAGGATCTCTCCCTTGAAGTCGAGCTCATCGCTGCCGGCCTTGGCGCCGATCTCCTTCGAGGTCTGGGCCTTCTCGAGCAGCACATCGTACAGCTTCGAGATGAGCTGGCCCCGCTTCTCATCGGCGGGGATAGACAGCTCCTCCTCTCCGGTCTCTTCGTTGATCCCACGCTCGATGTCGAGCACGAACGTGCCATCGACCACCACGTCTTTCCTGGAGACGATGACGTTGACCGCCAGCTTGGGTGCCTTCTCCGCGCTGGAGATCGGGATCTGCAGATCCTCCGAGGCAGCCACAGAGACGTCATCGGTCTGGTAGCTCTTCAGGAGGAACACCAGGATGATGGTCATCATGTCCATCATCGAGGTGATGGTCAGCCCCGCATCCACAGAGGCGCGACGGCCCTTCTTCTTCCCCATCGTTTACCTCTACTGGATGCCACCGGCGATGACCACGTACGGGAAGAGCTCCCGTGGACGGCCATCTTCGGTGGTATCTGGATCGTTTCGGGTCGCGTCCATAGTCAGGACGAGGACCTCGTAGGGGACCTGCGACTCTGGGACGAGGATGACGTTCTGTTCGTCGCTGTCGGACCAGCGATCCTTGATCTCTCCGAGGAGTCGGGTGAGATCCTTGGTGTCGTAGGAGTCGGGTGTGGGACACCCGGGCTTACGACAGGGGATCTTTGCGCCCTTGTCCTCGCCCTCTCCGGAGAGGGCGTCGTCGTTGCCCATCACCGTGTAGCCCTCGTCGGTGATGGCCACCGAGAGGTTGAGGGGGGGCTCGTCGTCTTCGGTGGTCGTCTCTGGTGGCTGCCCGATCGCCGGCAGCGTCGAGTCGATCGCCGCCAAGCTCACGAACGACGAGGCCATGAGCAGGAACGGGATCAGGATGGTCACCAGGTTCATGATGGGCACCAGGTCGAGCTCTTCGGCCTGTTCGCCTCGCTTCCCCTTGGGCATCTTGGCGCTCCGTCGGGTGGGGGGGACAGCTCACAGGGGGACAGACAGCCCCCCCGCGTCGGGACCTAGGCCTCAGCCGCAGCCTCTTCCTTGAGGTTGCCGCGGCGGCGGGCGGTGAGGAGGTTGACCGTCTTCAGGCCATACTGATCGATGTCGTCGAGGATCTTGTTCGATCGGTTGGTGATGACGGAGTGCAGCACCAGGGTCGGGATCGCCACCATCAGACCACCGGCGGTGGTGTACATGGCGACGGAGATCCCGTTGGCCAGCATCTGCTGCTTGGTCTCGGCCGAGGCCTTCGCCACCGCGCTGAACGCGAGGATCAGGCCCATGATGGTGCCCAGCAGGCCCGTCAGGGTGGCGATGTTGGCGAGCATCGCCAGGTACGCCGTGCGCTTGTTGATCAGGGGGCCGACCTCGAGGGTCGCCTCGTCGATCGCGTTCTCGATCTCCTTCTCGGTGCGGTTCGCACGCGTCAGGCCGGCCTTCACCACGCGCGGCAGGGCCGCGTGGGGCTCAGCGTTGCACAGCTTGATCGCTCGATCGATGTTGTTCGCCATGATGAGCTTCTGGATCTGCGCCATGAACGCCGTCGAGTTGATGTTGGCGCGGAAGACGATGTAGAAGAGGCGCTCGAACGCAATCGCCATCGCGAACACACCGACCGCGAGGATGACGAACATGAACGCGCCACCCTCCTTGAACATGGTGACCGGATCGATCATTTCGTTCCTCCCAGGGGTTTCTTGCTGACGAGGCTCTGGTCCGACCCAGCTCGGCTCGCCTGCTCGACTTGCGAATCTACTCCTCCGGCCCTGCCGGAGCAGCGATCAGGTGTCAGGAGCCTGTCAGACATTGTGTTCACTCGCTACCAACGGACCTGACTCCGGTCCCCCACGAGGGTTCGTCAATCGTTGGTGAGGGCCTGAGACCCACCTAGAACGGGGCCTTCTCCACCGACCGGATGATCTTGTCGAGGAAGCTCTCCTCAAGCTGGAGATCGTAGGCCTTGTTGAGGTTCTCGCGGCTGATAACCACCGTGATCTCAGGCTTGAGGAACTCTCCGACGATGACAAACTCTTCGTCGGAGAAGGTCTCCTGGGCTCCACCACCGGCCGGGATCAACAGGATCCCCAGGGTGATCAGTGGCAGCCAACGCGCCCTCATGGCTCCTCCTCCGGGGGTGTGCCCTCCTCGGACGCCCCCTCCTCGGGTGTCTCTTCGCCGGGAACCCCGCCGCCAGAAGACGAGCCCTCCGTGGTCTCTCCACCCCGAGACTCTGGATCGGAGGCGCCCGGATCGGAGGCGCCCGGATCGGAGGCGCCCGGATCGGAGGCGCCCGGATCGGAGGCGCCCCGGGCGGCCTCAGCCTCCCGCAGCACGCGCTCCTTGCGCTTGCGCTCCTCCTCCCGGCGCTGCCGATCAGCCTCGGCCTTCTTGCGCCGCTCGGCGCGCTCCTTCTCCTTCTCCACGTCCGAGATGTACTCCAGCGCCCGCTCGCGCTCGGAGCCACCAGCCGCGAGGTACTGGTTGAAGGAGGCGATGGCCCCGTCGTAGTCCTTCTCGAAGTCCGACAGGAGGATGCCCAGGTTGAAGTAGGGATCCGGATCGGAGGGATCGAGGGCCAGCGCACGCTCGTAGGCTGCCCTCGCCTTCTGCAGCTCCCCCACCCCCCGGTAGGCGATCCCCAGGTTGAGCTGGACGTCGGGGTTGGTCGCGTCGATGGCCTCGGCGGTCTCCAGCAGGGGGACCACGTCTCCGTAGTTGTGATCCTCCATGTAGACCCTCGACAGGTACACCAAGGCGGGCACCAGCTGGGGATCGAGCTCCACCGCCTTCTCGAGGGACCGCAGCGCCGCGGGCTTGTTCCCGTCGAGGTAGTAGGACCAGCCGAGGTTGGTGTGCAGATAGGCGTTGCCCACCGCGCCCTCGATGGACTGCAGCGCCTTCTGGAGGATGAACCGCGCCAGGGTGGTGTCACCCTTGTCGAGGTAGACCAGCGCGAAGTTGTTGTAGATCGGCAGCGAGTTGGCGTTGACCTTCAGGGCTGCCTTGGCGGCCTCGACCGCCTCGTCCAGCCGGCCCTGTCTGCGCAGCAGCGCCACCTGGGCGATGCGCAACCCCATGTGCTCGGGCTCGTTACGGATCCCTGAGCTGTAGCTGCCCGCGGCGGCCTCGAGCTGACCCTGCTGCTCCTGGACCTTGCCCAGATACAGCCAGGCATCACCCATATCGGGCTGGGCCGCGATCACCGCCTGGTACTGGCCGGCCGCCAGCTCCAGATCGCCACGGGCTTGGTAGGCCAGGCCCAGGTTGAAGCGTGCGGTGCCGGTGTCGTCCTCCTCGATGACGCCCTGGAGCAAGGTGATCGCCCGCTCCAGATCGGCGGGGGTGCCCGACTCGATCCGATCGGCGGCCTCGTTGATCCGCTCGTAGACCGGGCGGGTGCTGTCGTCGGGCTCCCCAGGCTCCGGGGCCTCGTCGACGATCGGGGTCTCGGGCCTACGGTCCTTGGGACACCCCGCGAGCAGCAGGCTTGTGACGAGCATCCCAGAGGGGAGAGCTCTCCTCATCATGGCTCCCCTCCCGGGGTCTCGGGGGCCCCCTCCCCTCCTCCGGGGGCCGGCTCGGGTGTGGGCGACGGCTCGGGGGCTGGTGCAGGCGTGGCGCCGTCGCCCCCTCCGGGGATCGGGGCTGGGGCGGGCTCGGGGGCTGGGGGATCGAGGCGCCTCGGCCGGTAGGTGACCGGGATGGTCGAGTCGGTCCCACCCTCCAGCTCTTCCTTGGCCGCCGGGAACTCAGCGGGCCTGCGGCGGTTGAGCTCCACCAGGGCCTCGTCGATGAACGGAGAGTGCTGCTTCTTGATCCTGGCCGCCTCGACCAGCTCCTGGAGCCTGGAGATCCCGATCTCCTCGACCTCGTAGTACTGCGGGAACACCTTCTCCTGGAGGATGTCCTCGTACAGCCAGCAGTCGTCCTCAGACAGCTTGGGCGGGCACTTGATCGACAGCCCCAGATCAGCGAAGTACAGCGCCGCACGGGCCTGCAGCAGCAGGGCGCCGGAGTTGTACTCGAAGCTCGCGAACTTGTTGACGTAGGCCTTGATCTCGGCCTCCAGCGCCTTGAGCTCGCCCGGCTTCGTCTCGTTGAGCATCGTGGCGTCTCGGTCCTCGTTGCCCGACAGCTCGTCGTCGGAGTACTCGGCGAACATCGCCTCGAGGCGCGGGAAGTCGGCGGCGGCGGCGTAGCGGTGGCCGTTGGCGCCGATCTCGACCTCGGCCTCGGTGAAGCGATCGAAGGTCTCGAGGATCGCCTTCCTCTGGCGGCGGATCCGCCAGTCCTCGGCGCCGGTCTCCTCGTACAGGGCCAGCAGCTTCGACTGGGCCTCGATCGCATGATCCGGGTTCGCGCTCGGGTACTTCTTCAGGTAGCGCTTGTAGAAGTCGATCGCGGGCTCGGCACCCACCTCCTCCCACTGCTCCCCCGCCAGCCACAAGATAGACTCCTTGTCTTCCTGGTCGGGGTACCTCGCCTCGTAGGCCTCGAACCCCTCGGCCGCCTCCTGGTGACGCCCAAGGCCGATCAGCAGGAAGGAACGATTGAACTGAGCGTCCGCCCGCTCGGTCTGGGTGGCGTTGGGGTGCTTCAGCAGCCGATCGTAGTAGGCCTCGGCCCGGCTGAGCTCGAACGCGGCCTCGTAGTTCGCCGCGATCCGGAAGAACAACCCCTTCGAGCGCTTGTCGTCGGGGTGCTGGACCACGAACTGCTCGTACAGCTCGTTGGAGCGCTCGACCTTTCCGGCCTTCTGGTAGTAGAAAGCCGCGTTGTACAGCGCGTCGGTGTCGAGATCCGAGCCGGGGAACTCCTGACGGAACGCGAGGAAGGCCTCGGCGGCCTCGAGGTTGTTGCCCTTGTCCGCCTTGAGCTGGGCGAGCTGGAAGGTCGTGCCCAGCAGGGTGTCCTGGTAGACCGAGGGGTCGATCGCCGAGGTGGGACCCGGAGGGTTGATCGTGAAGCGTAGGCTGTAGGCCCGGAGCTGCTCGAGATCCCCCTCGGCGAGGAAGCTGTCGACCAGCAGGCCGGCGGCATAGTTGGCCTCGATGCTCCGGGGGTACTGGGCGATCAGGGCCTCGAACCGGGGGCGGGCCTCATCGAACCGGTTGTGGTGGAACAAGATCTGCCCAGCGACGTACATCAGGGCCGGGCGCTTGTCCTCCACCTCCTGGCGGTAGTCGGGCAGCTCGGGGCTCTCGGGGCTGGTGAAGGTGTGCCCGACCACCACGTCGGATGCAGCGATGAAGTCGCTGCGATCCTGGCTCAGGGCGAAGACCTCGATCGGGCCGCCGGGGGCCTCGTAGGTACGCTCGACCACCGCGTCGGTGGGGGGCAGGTTTGGATCGTGGCCCTTGGCCAGCATCTCCTGGTACCGCACGTCCATCGACGAGTAGCGCGCTCCGTCTCCGTAGATGTGGTATCGGCTGCTGCGCACCAGCGAGTCGAACTCAGCGAGGGCGTCGGCGTAGCGACCCGCGTGCTTCAGGCTGTCGGCCAGGAACCACTGCTGGGCGTAGTAGTCGTCGGAGATCGGGAACTTGTCGAGGTATTCCTCATACTTCGCCGCAGCCAGGGCGTAGTCTTCGGGCAGGCCCGACTCCTGGGCCCGGACCCGGTACTCGATGGCGACGTCCAGCAGCGAGTCCTCGATGTAGCTACGGGCGACCTCGAGCGCCTCGGGATCGTTGCGGTTGGCGTCCCACCAGGTGGTGCCCTCGCTGTAGGTGTCGATGAACGACAGGCGCTCGTCGCCGGCGGCCTCGAGATCCCGGGCCACCGAGTTCTGGTACAGCCGGATCAGCGCGATCTGGTGGATGGGGTTGTCGGGCTCAAGCTGCCAGCGTGGATCAGACTGCAGCAGCTCCAACACCTCGATCGCCTCCTCGGGGCGGGTGTAGCGCACCAACACATCGGCCAGCTCGATGTAGATGTCACGCTCGTAGGGACGCTCCCCGATGCGATCGAAGTAGCGCTGGGCGATGTCGCTGGACGAGCGATCGAGATCGTAGCCCAGATCCGCAAAGGAGAACGCCAGGAACCTGCGTGCGTCGGGGGCGAAGGCGCTCTCTCGGCCCGAGTCGAGCTTCTTCTGGTGCGACGCATCGAGGAGCTCGGTGAACAAACGCAGGGCCTCGTCGAACTCGTTGAGCTTGTAGCGAGCCCAGGCGAGCTGGTACAGCCCCTCCATGTAGTACTTGGAGCCCTGCCCCTTGGCGTAGACCGCCTCGTACTCGCTGATCGCGGCATCGAACGAGTTGTCGTCGAACTCGAAGTTCCCGAGGAACAAGTGGGATCGGTCGGCGAGCTCGGACTCGGGCAGGGTGGTGATGAGATCGGTGAACGACGCCTTGGCCCGCTCAGGATCATACTGGACGTTGTTCTTGTCGTTGTAGACGAAGCCCATCATCACGAAGGTGCCGTCGAGGCGCTCGTAGCGCTCCTCGGGGGGCAGGTCGCGGTTGTCGTCGATGATGCGCTGGTACAGGGCCAGGGACTCGGACAGATCCCGCCTGGGTTGATCGCCGAGGGACTCGAGCTCCTCGATCGACAGATCTGGATCCTCGAGCTTCTCGAAGTAGCTCGCCGACGCGACCTGCCAGGCCTCGCTGGCGCGCTCGTAGTACAGATCCGCGAGGCGAAAGCGGACGTGCGAGGCGTATTCGGTCCCCGGATAGCGCGACAAGAACCTCTCGAAACGCGAGATCGCGATCTCGCGCTGCTGACCCTCGGAGGTCTCGAGCGCGGTGATCAGGCCGTCGTAGCCCCCCACCAGCTTGGTCCGCTCCTCGCTCTCCCGCAGATCGACGTACGCTCTCGTGTCGTCATCGAACTCCAGCATCCGAGCGCGGAAGCGCTCCATGGTCTGCCGGAACGCAGCGACCTCCTCGGGCGCCATGCCCTCGAGGCGGGCGGTGTCTGCTGCGGTGCCCTGTGCCAGAGCGGAGCCCGACAGCCCCGGGGCAGACCCCGACAGCGCCAGGGCCAGCACCAGGCCCGACGAGAGGCTGTGCCGGCTCACTGCGCACCCCCCATCTTCTCCCGGATCAACCGGAAGCGGTGGTCGAGATCGGCCAGGAGATCCTCCTTCTCAGACTTGACGCGCTCGAGCTCGTCGGCCACCTCGAGCTTCTGAGCCCAGTACACGTCGACGATGCCCATGTCGGCCTTCAGGACCGAGCCCGCGAAGAAGTCCTCGAGGCGACCGAAGCCATCCCGGGTGAGCCCGAGGGACACCTCCCGGGCCGCAGCCACGGTCAGATCGTGATCGGTGCGCTGGCGACCGACCTCGTCGATCTCTCGCTCGAACTGACGCTGGATCCTGCCGATCTCCGATCGCTCCACCCGGGCGATGGACAGGATGATGCCCGCTAGACGCTCATAGCTCTCGACAAACAGCCGGTGGGACTCGTCGATGTGATCCGCGATCGCCGAGGCACCGGAGGGGCGAGCGGCCAGGTAGGCCCGGGCCAGCGCTGAGATCTCCTCGTTCAGGGCGTCGGTGGCGTTGGGCTCGACGGTGTCGAGGATGTGGGGGATCTCGATGCCCGCGAGCTGCTCGTCGATCCCCTGCAGGCGGGTGCGAGACACGTCTAGCTCGGCCTCCATCGCCTCGACCTGTGCCACAGCGGCCTCGCGCTCAGCAGGCTCCATCGGCCCGGGCATCGACAGCCGGGTGCGCAGATCGTACACCGAGGCCTCGGTGGCGTCGGCCTCGCGGCGGATGTTGTCGGCGTCGGCGCGCAGCTGCCCCACCCTGCGCTCGTAGCTGTCGAGCAGGGCCCTCGCCGCGATCACCTCCCCCTCGGGGGCCGAGAACCGATCCAGCAGGGCTTGCCTCCTGCGCTCGAGCTCAGCGAGCTCAGCGGGCAGCGCCTCGGCGCCGGACAGGGCGGCCAGCCAGGCCCCCTCCGCCGCCAGCAGGGCCAGGCGCTGCCGCATCGCGTCGACGCGATGCTCCAGAGCCTCGAGCCGCATCGACTCGTACGAGCCCAGGGAGCCGGACGAGGCGAGGAACCCCCGCAGATCGGCGATCAGCCGCTCGGAGGCCTCGATGTCGCGGCGCTCCAGCTCCAGCTCCTGGAACACATCCATCGCCCGACCCAACTCTGGATCGTTGCGCATCATCGCGACGGCGTAGGGCGGCAGCCCCGCCGCCCCCTCGATGTCCTCGATGATCTCCCGGGCCTCGGCCTCGGCCGCCGAGCCCGGCAGGGCCAGGCCCGAGAACCGCTCGTGGACCGGAGTGTAGTCCATCACCACCTGCTCGTAGGACTCCAGCGCGTCGGTCCAGTTCTCCTCCTGGAAGTTGAGGTGCCCCTGGAGCAGCTTGAGCTGAGCGGCGTACTCGTGCTCGGGGAACGCCAGCAGGAAGATCTCGACGTTGTTCAGGGCGTCGCGCCAGCGCTCCCGGCGGATCGAGGTCCAGATGATCTCATAGAGCTTGTCGGCCTGGTACGCGCTGTCTCCGCCGATCCGGTTGTAGTACTCGGACGCCTGGAAGTAGTCCTGGATGTGGTAGTGGATCCGCCCCAGCGCGAGCAGCGCGAGATCGTGCACCTTGCGATCGTCGGCGCTCTCGATGGAGCACTCGGCGGACTCCTCGAAGTAGCCGATCGCGGTCTGGAGATCGCCCTCCCGCACCGCGATGGTGCCGAGGAAGTAGCGCGCACGGCTGTACCAGCTGTTGCCCTCGGCCACCTCGTGGAAGTACCCGCGGGCGTTGTCGAAGTCGTCCTGCTGGTAGAAGCTCTTGGCTAGGGAGTAGGTGATCAGCCCGGTGGGCTTGACCCGGCCCGGCACGATCTCCCGATCGTAGAGCTCCCGGAAGGACGCCCGATCACCGGCTGCGGCGTACAGCTCGAGCAGCCGCCGCACCCCGTCGTCCCGGAACGGGTGGGTGTCGTCCTCCACGATCACCAGGAAGCGCTGAGCGGCGGTCTTGTAGTTCTCCAGCCCCACCAGGGACTCAGCGAGGTACCACTCCGCGTCGCGGTGCAGCCCCGAGTCGGACAGCGCCCCGGTGGTCACCAGGGAGAAGAACCCCTCGGCGGCGGCCCCGTTCTCCCCCACCAGGTGGAGGTACAGGTAGTCCTGGAAGCGGGTGATCGCCTCGGTGTTGGTGAGGAACGCGCCGGGTTGGGTCTCGGCCTCCATCTCATCGACCCGCTCCGACAGCTGCGAGGCCTTGGCCACGATCACGTCG
>DRPG01000594.1 GCA_011376105.1 Deltaproteobacteria bacterium | reverse complement strand
GAGCCCGGCGCGCTCCTCCCTGTCCTCTCGGACGAGCCCGCCGGTGATCGCGCTGTCGGTGATCGCGCTGTCGGTGATCGCTCTGTCGGTGATCGCTCTGTCGGTCTCTCCTTCGTCGGGGTCTCCGGGGGGGGGCGTGCTCGGGGAGCCCAGGGGTCGCCCGCCTGGATCCTGCGGGGAGATCGCGGTGGTGGTGGGCTCGGAGGGGGCGAGCCAGCTGTGCACCGACCACAGCCCCACCGCCAGCCCGGACACGGTGAGCAGCCCGACGAGGCTGAGCAGCAGGACGCCCCCACCGAGGCCCGCCAGGGCCACCGCGGCCCTCGTCGAGGGGGCGCCCTGGCTGCTGGGGGAGCTGGACAGGCTGTCGCCGGAGCGGCTCGGCTCTCCGGACCAGGTCGAGCCGGGGGCCTCCTCCGCCGGAGGGGTGCTGACCAGCGAGCGCACCACCTCGGGGAAGGGCATGGCCTCGAGGGGCTGATTGTCGGTCCACAGCTCCGCCAGCGCCTGCACCGAGGCGGGACGATCCGCGGGATCGGGCTGCAGCGCGGCCTCGATCGCCCGCTCCATCCGCTCGGGCAGCTCTGGGACGTGCTGACGGATCGGGACGTAGTTGCTCGCCGCCACATTGTTGAAGATCTCGAGCAGATCGGCTCCTCCGAACGCAGCCTCGTGGGCGATCAGCTCGTACAGCACCGCGCCCAGCGCGAACACGTCGCTGGCCTCGTCGACGTTCTTGGAGTCCCGGATCTGCTCGGGGCTCATGTACCGCGGGGTGCCCATGGTGGAGCCGGTGCGGGTCCTGCTGCTGGAGTTGGGGGCACCGGAGAGGATCTTCACCAGCCCGAAGTCGGCGACCTTGGGCTGGTAGCCCCCGTCGAGGGGCTGCAGCAGGATGTTCGCGGGCTTGAGATCCCGGTGGATCAGGCCGTGGCGGTGGGCCTCCTCGACCCCGGCGAGGATCCCGCGTGCCAGGGCGTCGGCTTGCTCGAGGGTGAGCCTGCGCTGGTGCAGCAGCACATCGAGGCTGGGCCCCTCCACCAGCTCCAGGATCAAGGCAGGTTGCCCCCCGTCGAGGATCAGCGCGTCGGTCACGGACAGGATGTTGGGGTGGCGCAGCGTCGCCTGAGCCCGCCCCTCCGCCAGCAGACGCTCACCGATCCCGGGCGAGTGGATCGTGAGGATCTTCAGGGCGTGGGCGGTGCCCAGCTGGTTGTGGCGGACCCGGAGGACCCGGGCCATGCCCCCCTCCCCGAGGATCCCCTCCACCGTGTAGCGATCGATGATCGAGCCTCGTTGCAGTGCTTGTGGTTCCATGGGTCCTCGCCCGGGGACAGGGCTTGGCAGGCGTGTGTCTCGTTGGACACCGCAGCAGCGCGGAGCGGGCAGGGGGTGTGGGATAGCAGGGTTGGATCTGGCTCATGGGCGCCCGGGCTCGGCGTGGGGCCCGATCACCGGGCCCGATCCACCGGCAAGGGGCGGAGCTCCCGCAGCGTCTCCACCAACGCCTCGCGCGAGCTGGCTAGGCTTGGATCGTCGATCCGGTTGTGCAGCTCCTGGGGATCGGTGCTCAGCTCGAACAGCTCCACCGGACGCCCCAGCTCCAGATCCCAGCCGAGCTTGAGATCGTCGGCACGCAGCCCCACGTGGCCGAGGTTCTCGAACATCACCGGCTTGTCCTGGTGGGCAGCGGGGCCGAGGGATCCCCCCAGCACCCGCGCGGTGAGGTCCCGATCGCCAAGCCCGGTTGGATCGAGGCCCCCCATCGCCAGCAGCGTGGCGGTGACATCCATCCCGTCGACCTGGCCTCGATCCACCCAGGGCAGCGCCAGCCCACCGGGGGGCTTGATCAACAGGGGCACCCGGATCGCACCCTCGTAGACCAGGACCTTGCCGGTCATGCCGTGATCCGCGAGCAGCTCGCCATGATCGCTGTGCACCACGATCCAGGCGTCGTCGTACAGGCCGGCCCCACGCATCGCGTCGAGCACCAGCCCGATCCCGCGATCGATCAGGGCGACCTTGCCGTAGTACGCCGCTCGCAGGGCCCGGGCCTCGGGCTCGGCCCAGGGCTCGAGCTTGATCGCCTGGTACAGCTCGCTCAGGGGGCTGTGGGGCGGCTCGGGGGGGCCGGGGATCGGCAGGGGCATCGCCGGATCGTCTGGATCGGGGAGGAACTCGGAGGTCGGATCGAACGGCTTGTGGGGGCCGGGGAAGTTCACCTGGAGGTACAGGGGGATCTGTGTGGGGTGGGCCCGGATCAGCTCCGCGGCGGTTCGGGCACAGAAGCTGTCGAGGTGATCTTCGGTGGACAGGGACCAGGGGGGGGTGTCG
>DRPG01000593.1 GCA_011376105.1 Deltaproteobacteria bacterium | reverse complement strand
GCCGGGGAGCCTGAGCGCGCGGGGCGGGCCCCGGGCCGGTCCGGGGCGTGCCCGGTGGAGTGCGCCCTGGAGGCCAGGGCCGTCCCCGACGAGTGGCCGGCCCGGGGCGTGCCCGGTGGAGTGGGCTGGAGCGCTCACCCGTGCAAGGGTAGGGGATTCATCGATCGTGGGGCCCCCCGGTGCACAGGGCTCGTGGTCGGGGCCATGGAGCTGTGGACATGGGCGGCGAGCGTGGGGACATGGACAGCTTCGTCGGCGCGGGTGGGCTCTTTGCGGTCATGGGCCACCGCGACGCGGTCCACCTCGTCTGCCTCGGCCTGCACGCGCTACAGCACCGGGGCACCCTGGGGGTGGGGCTGGTCGCCAGCGACGGGCACCTGTTGCGCAGCCGCCAGGGGGCGGGGCTGGTGCCGGAGGCCCTGGCGAGCACGAGGCTGTCCCAGCTCTCCGGGCCCCTGGCGGCGGGGCTGGTGCACGGCTGTGCTGAGCACACCGGCCCCCCAGAGTCAGGCGCGCTCGACGCTGAGCGCATGGTGGTCGGGCGGCACCGCAGCGGCCAGATGGCCGTCGGGGTCAGCGGTCGGTTCACCAACGGGGTGCGGCTGCGGCGGGAGCTGACCCAGGCCGGCGCGATGTTCCAGACCCCGTCCGACGCTGAGCTGCTGCTGCACCTGGTGGCCCGCTCGGGCCAGAAGACGTTCGTGAACCGGCTGGTGGACGCCCTGTGGAAGGTCGAGGGTGCCTTCTCTCTGGTGGTGCTGACCGAGGCCCGGCTCGTGGCCATCCGCGACCCCTCGGGCTTCCGACCCCTGGTCCTCGGCAGCCTGGGGGACGCGATCCTGGTCGCCAGCGAGGACGCAGCGATCCGCTATGTGGGGGGCGAGGTCCACGGCGCGGTGGGGCCCGGGGAGATCCGGATCCTCGATCCCGAGGGCCAGCAGAGCGTGCGACCTTTCCCCAGGGCCGAGCCCCGCGCGTGTGTGCACGAGCTCGTCTCCCTGGCCGGCTCCGACGCGGTGGTGTTCGAGCGCTCGGTCCACACGGTGCGGATCGCCCTGGGCCAGCGCCTGGCCAGCGAGCACCCCTGCCCCGGCGCGGACGCGGTGGTGCCGGTGCCCGGGTCTGAGCGCCAGGCCACGGGCTATGCCGCGCACAGCGATCTACCCGTGATCCAGGCCCTGATCGCCGATCCCTGGGTCTCCGGGCCCGAGCCCCTGCCCGAGGGGCTGCTCGAGCTGGGGGCCCAGGGCTGCTGGCGCGTCGTGCCTGCAGCGATCGAGGGACGATCGCTGTGCGTGGTGGCGGCCTCGAGCGTCACCGGCCGGGGGCTGATCCAGATCGTGCGCACGCTGCGGCAGGCCGGAGCCGAGCAGATCCACCTGCGGATCGCCTCGCCGTTGGTCCACTCGAGCTGTGCCTACGGGGTGTCCAGCCCCGCCACCGACGAGCTGCTGCACGTCTTGCATGAGGGCAACCTCAGCGAGGTGTTGGGGGCGCGGACCGTGGGTGTGTTGTCCCTGTCGGGCCTGCGGGGGGGGGTCAGCGACGCCGGGGATCCCTTGGGCCTGTGTGATGCATGCTTCTCGGGGGAGCTGCCGCTGGAGCCTGAGCCCCCCGACGATCAGCTCCCGCTGTTCTAGGAGCCCGCCCCGCCGCCCCGCCGCCCCGCCGCCCCGCCGCCCCGCCGCCCCGCCGCTCCGCCGCCCCAACGCTCCAACGCTCCAACGCTCTCTTGGTGGGCGTGTCGTGGTCGCTCGGTGGCTCGCTGCTCTAGGGCCTGGATCGTGTACAGCGTGTGCAGGCGGCGGGCCCGGGGCCCCGACGCACGTCCCGGGCTCGCCCGGTTGGCACTCGGTAGACCGTCCTGGACGGGGTCTGCGCAGAAGATGTGTCCGGTGGGTGAACGAGGCCGTACACTGATATCCACGTTGGAGGTTGCCATGTCCCTGCTCCTTCTCTCCTCCCTCGCTGGTCCTGCGCTCGCTCAGGAGGCCCACTGTGAGCTCCGCTCAGAGGACTACACCGAGATCCGGAAGACCCTGCGCACCCTGCGGAGGGCCCAGGGCTCGGCGGTGGTGGTGGCGGGAGATGGAGCGGCCTGTGTGGATGCGCTCGATGCCATCCTGAGGAACGATCCAACCCTGAACGTGCACCTG
>DRPG01000592.1 GCA_011376105.1 Deltaproteobacteria bacterium | reverse complement strand
GAGGACCGCGCGGCGGAGTGGCTGGTTGACGCCCGCAGCGACTGGCCTGAGGTCACCTGGGAGGAGGAGGGCTGACGCCCTGCGTCGCTCGGGATCGGGCGCCGACGAGGCCCGGGTGCAGGCGCTGACGAGGCCCGCGGCACGCCCCAGCGCGCTCTTGGCGCGTCCCAGCGCGCTCTTGGCACGCTCCAGCGCGCTCTTGGCACGCTCCAGCACCTAGATCCATCACCTCGTCGTCGCCGCCGGGACCCCGGGCGTGGCTCCTAGTCCTCGAGCCACCTGGAGATCATCTCGTCGGTCAGGCGAGCGGGGTGGCCCCGCCACACGACCTCGCCGTCCTTGACCACCGCAGCCGCCGGGATCCCGCGGACGCCGTAGTGCCGGGAGAGGGAGTCGCCGTTCTCCTTGGCGATCGGGTAGCTCACGTGCTGCTCGGAGATGAACGTGGTGATCTGATCGTCGGTGACGTCGCGGGTTTGCCTGGTCAGGCCCACGATCGACAGCCCCTGGGGCTTGAACTTGTTGTAGGTCTCGGAGAGCATGGGGATCTCGTGCTCGCAGTGGGGGCACCAGGCCTCCCAGAACACATACAGCGTGGCCTTACCGCCCTCGACATCGGCCGCTGAGCCCTGGAACCATCTCTCGACCTCGAGCTCGGCCTCGGGCTTGCCGACGACGGCGAGCTCGGACTCGAGCCGCTGGGCGGCCCGGGCCGCGCGGGTCCCGCCGTAGCGGGCCATGAGCGCCTCGAGCTTGGCCCTGGCGGCCTCGACGTCCATCGCCTCGGCGGCCTCGGTGGCGGCCTCCAAGAGCTCTCCTGCCGAGCGCTCGTCGCCCTCGCTTGGGTTGGGCTGGCCTGTGGTCGAGAGCATCTTCAGGAGGGGGCTCCTCTGAACATCGGGCTCGGTGCTCCTGATCTCGGTGTGTGCCCCTGCTCCCTCGGGCTGAGCCCCAGCGGTGTGCAGACCAACGACCAAGGACAGTGTCAAGATGCTCATACATCTCCCCTCTTTGGCAAAGCCTATCGCACAGAGCGAGTTCTTCCAAGCTATCCCAGCGGTGACGTCAGTCGTCGTTCCTCTTCACGTGCTCATCGAACCACCGCAGCTGCTCCCACAGGACGTGCTCGATGCTCTCCCGGGCGCGGTAGCCATGATCTTCGTAGGGCAGCAGCACGAGGCGGGCGGTGCCACCCGAGCCACGGACCGCCTCGAAGAAGACCTCGGACTGGAAGGTGAGCGTGCCCGGGTTGGAGTCGGCGGCTCCGTGGATGATGAGGACGGGCTCGTTCACCTGGTCTGCGAAGAAGGTGGGGGAGACCTGGATGTACGCCTCGCGTGCCTCGAACAGGGAGCGTCGCTCGGACTGGAAGCCAAAGGGCTGAGTCGTCTTGTTGTAGGAGCCACTGCGGGCGATGCCCGCCTGGAAGAGATCGGTGTGGGCCAACAGGTTGGCGACCATCAGCCCCCCATGGCTGTGGCCGATCACTCCGATCCGATCGGGATCAGCGACGCCGATCTCGATAGCCTCGGCGACGGCGGCCTCAGCGTCGGCGACGAGCTGCTCGACGAAGGTGTCGTAGACCGTCTCGGGATCTCCCACCATCGGCATCGCGGTGGCATGGAGCACAGCGTAGCCCCGGAGCAGGAAGAACATGTGTGAGGCGCCGCTCATGCGCTCGAACCGGTTCGTGGAGCCCCGGACCTGGCCCGCGGTGCTTGGATCGGAGTACTCGAGCGGGTAGGCGTAGACCACGGTCGGGAGCCGCTGCCCCTCCTCGTACCCCGGCGGCAGGTACAGCTGGAACGACAGCGGCACGCCGTCGTCACGCTCGTAGCGCACGATGCGCTTCTCGATCCGGCGCAGCTGGGGCGTTGGATCCTCGAAGTGGGTGATGGGCTCCCGGCTGTGGGCGCGCGAGGCCTCGCCCTCGGCCGCCTCGGTGGGCTCTCCGATCGAGGCGAGGTGGTAGTTGGGCACCTCAGTGGCCGACTCAGAGCGCAGGATGAAGCGATCATCGCTGCCGGCGAAGGCCACGAAGTATTCGTAGCGATCCGCATCGGCCCGGAACAGTCGCTCGACTTGACCGGTCCCCATGTCGCGCAGATCGAGGAAGGGGCGATCGCCCTGCTCGGTCGCTCCGGGGCCGCTGAAGTACACGCTGTTGCCCTTCTGGCGCAGCACCCACTGGCCGTTCTTCAGCGGGCGCCGCAGCGGTGAGCCAGGCGAGCTGTAGCGATCGGCCTCGTTGAGATCGAACCAGGGCCTGGCGGTGCCCGCGTCGACGTCGAGCAGCCAGGTGTACCGCCAGCGCTTCATGCGCTCGCGCTCAGTGACCATCAAGGTCCCGCCTTCCTCGCCCCAGCCTCCACGCCAGCGCTGGATACGGTGCTTCGCCTTCCAGATCTCGGTGGGCGCTCTCTTGAACGGTGCGTCGAGGCGGACCAGTCGATCGCGGTGGGGCACCTCGGCCACGGGATCCCCGCCATCGAGCGCCTCGACCCAGAACAGGGTGTGCGGCGCGGTGGCGCGCCAGGACACATCGCGCGGCCCCTCCGGAACCCCGTGGATGGGCACCTCATCGGCCAGCGGCAGCGACGCGATGGAGGCCACCGGCCTCCCCTTCTTGTCCCAGACCTCAGCCTCGCTCGCGAACCGCCACCACGGCACAGCGTGCGACCACGGCCCGACCAGCCGCTCGATCAGCAGGTACTTTCCGTCCGGCGAGGGCTCGGCGGTCACATAGACCGCGGGCGGGCCGAGCGGAGCGCGCTTGTCCTTGCGGGGATCGACGACGAGCAGCTGCGACGTGGCGTAGTAGTCGAACAAGGCGTCGTCATGGGCGGTGGCGAGCAGGTTGCGCGACTCGTAGGTCGATCGTGCCGTGTCTCCCGAGCCCTCGAGGACCATGGGGCCGGCCGGGATGGCGGGGGGAGCGGGCTCGGGGCCGCGCTCGGGCACGCTGCGCACCAGCAGGCGCTCCTGATCGGGCATCCACGACACCGCACCCCCGAACATCTCGACGAGCGAGAGGCCCTCGATCTCGGAGAGCTCGCCGTCGACGTCACCGACCCACAGCCCCACGTGATCCGTGTGCTCCACCGTCAGCGCGAAGCGCTGGCCGTCCGCGGTCCAGGCGACGTGGAGCACCTCAGCGTCCTCCGGCAGCGGCAGCGGTGTCTGCGCTCCCCCCTCCACCTCGACGATCCGGGGCGAGGTGGCCCCCTGTCTCCCGTGCACCGTGCCCAGGCCGGGCTTGATCCGGACCCCGGCGAGCTCGTGCCAGCCCGCCGCGAACTCGGCCAGCGGCGGGTAGGTGACGGGATCGGCCAGGAGCAGGTGCTCACCGGAGGGCGAGGTCCACACCCAGGGGAGCCGGGGTGCATAGAGGACATCGAGGATGTCCTGCGGTGGCGACCGCCACTCCGCCGCGAGGGCGAGCGAGGACAGGAGGAGAGCTGAGAGCATGGACGACTCCAGGGCAGGGGCAGACATCTAACGAGAGCTGGGAGCGGGCTCCCACGGACGCCCCGACGAGGATCTCAGCGCGGTGATCGCCAGGGAGACCGGCGCTGGGCAGCCCTCCGGCGGATCGAAGCGGGCTTCCGCCGGGCGAACTTGACGGCGATCAGCGTGTGCATACCTCCCGCCGGGAGGATCACATGGCCATGATTCAGCTCGCTCTGCTCGCTCCGATGGCTGTCGCCGCAGACCTCACGCAAGAGCAGCTGGCAGATGTGCTGGCGTTCCGGGATCAGCACCTCCAGATCCGCGAGGTGCAGACCGTGATCCCGGGGACCGTCAGCGTGATGCGATCCGGGTGGGGGTGGGGACGCAGACCCTGGCGGGGCTACGCCTGGGACACCCGCGATGTGATCCGCACCCCTCCGGAGGTGATGCACGAGTGGGTCGTGTTCCAGGGGCCCCAGCGGCTCACGGTGCCCGAGTTTCTCGACGTCGTCGGCCGCCACGGGGAAGCCGACGCGCTGATGGAACGGATCACACGCAGCGAGAAGACCTCCCGGTCGTTCGGCGCCGCGAGCCTCGGCGGGGTCGCCGCGGGGGTCGCGGGGGTGGTGGGCGTGCTCGTCGCCCCGCCCGACCAGCAGCCCACGTTCTCTGCGATCGGGCTCGGAGGCCTCGGCACCGCGATCCTCGGGGGCCTGGTCAGCTCCGTGAGCGCCTCGCGCTCCGCGACGTTGGCCCATGACTTCCCCAGCGCCATCGACCTCGAGGTGGCGTCGGAGGAGGTCCGGGAGCACAACGAGGAGCTCCGCGAGCGGCTCGGGGTGAGCCCCCGGACCGCCTATCGGGAGCTCTCCCGCGATCCACGCCGGGTCCGCGGTCCATGAGGTGAGCGGCCGGCGGGAGAAAAAATGCGCTTGGCCCCCGCCCCATCGCCCTGGTAAGTGGCCCCGATGCTTCCGTTCACCACCAGCGTCCGTACCTCCCGCCTGCCCATCGTGACAATCCTCTTGCTGGGCGCCTGCCTGCTCGTCTTCTCCTTCGAGCTGTCCCTCCGCTCCGATGAGCTCGCTGCGCTGTTCGACGCGCTGGGTGTGGTGCCGAGACGGTTCCTCCAGGCCGGCTGGGGGCAGCTCCACCTCTGGCTCGTGCCGATCTACACCAGCGTCCTGCTCCACGGCGGCTTCGCGCACATCATCGGCAACATGATCTTCCTCTGGGTGTTCGGCGGCCCGGTGGAGTCTCGCCTGGGGCACGTCCGCTACGCACTGTTGCTGGCGCTCGCCGCGGCGGCGGCCGCGACGACCCATGCGTGGATGAACCCGTCGAGCATGGTCCCGACCGTGGGCGCGTCTGGTGCGGTCGCCGGCGTCCTGGGGGCCTACCTCGCGCTGTACCCGCTCTCTCGCGTGGTCATCGTGGTCCCCATCTTCCTGCTGCCCCTCTTCTTCGAGGTACCCGCCTTGCTCTTCATCGGCTTCTGGGTGCTCCAGAACCTGTTCTCCGGCGCGGTCGACCAGCTCGTCCCGAGCGCCGCCGGGGTCGCGTGGTGGGCCCACGTCGGGGGGTACCTCGCCGGCAGCTTCTTCGTCCGCATCCTCGCGCGCCGCGATCACTTCGGCCATCGACCCGGCCACTACAACCACCCGCGCTACCGGGTCAGGAGGCATCGCTACTGATGGACTCGTCCTTCTTCTGGATCTTCATGATCTTCACCATGCTCCAGCCCATCTTGTCGCGGCGGTGGCTGGAGGCCAGGCGGCTCGCCGCGCTCCGGACCTTCGAGCGAGAGCGCAAGTCGCGGGCCATCCTGATGATCCACCGCCAGGAGTCGATGGGGTTCCTCGGGTTCCCGCTGGTGCGCTACATCAGCGTCGAGGACTCCGAGGCCGTGCTGCGGGCCATCCGGATGACGGACGATGACTGCCCCATCGATCTGATCCTCCACACCCCCGGCGGGCTCGTCCTCGCGGCGAGCCAGATCGCTGAGGCGGTGCGCGCCCACCCGGCGAGGGTGACGGTCTACGTGCCCCACCACGCCATGAGCGGCGGGACACTGATCGCGCTGGCGGCGGACGAGATCGTGATGGACCCCTCCGCGGTGCTCGGGCAGGTGGATCCGCAGCTCGGTGACATGCCCGCCGCATCCCTGGTGGCCCTCGTCGACGCGAAGCCCGTCGAGCACGTCGACGACGCCACGTGGGTGAAGGCCGACATGGCCCGCAAGGCGCTCGCACAGATCGAGGCCCAGGTGCGGCGCCTCCTCGATCGCTACCCCCCGGAGGTGGTGGGTCGGGCCATCGAGGTGCTCGCCGTCGGCAGGCACACCCACGACCACCCCCTGCGAGCCGAAGAGCTGGCGGCCCTCGAGCTGCCGGTGTCGACCGACTTCCCGGAGCTGCTCCACGATCTCCTGTCGATGTACGAGCAGCCCAAGGGCCGCGCGCCGTCGGTCGAGTACGTCCCCGAACCCTACGGCGCCCGCCGCAGTCCCTGAGGCCCTCATGTCGTACCGAGGTCGATCGAACCCGTTGTC
>DRPG01000591.1 GCA_011376105.1 Deltaproteobacteria bacterium | reverse complement strand
GAACCGTCCGCCCCCCGCCAGGCGCCCGGCCCCGATCCCGACCAGGTGCAGGGCGCGCCCCACGACCCCCTTGACGATGGACTCGACGAAGCTCATCAGCCCGGAGAGATCGAAGCTCAGCCGCCCCTCGGCGGTGCGATGCCACAGCGGGGGGCCCAGGACCAGGGAGCTCGCTCCGGCGAAGCTGGTGGGGTTGCAGGACGGCACCGATCCCACCCCAGCGATGAACGCCCGGTTGGTGAACAGGCCCTCCACCAGCCGCCCTTCCTTGGAGACCCGGGTCTGCCCGTCGATCCCCACGCCCCGCACCGCGACCCGGGTGCTGCCCAGCAGGCCCTCCCCCACCACCACCGACGGGATCCGGGCGAGGTAGCCGAGCAGGCCCCCGGTCTTCGCCTCCAGATCCGGAGCGAAGAAGCGACCGGCGGCGGGGCCCCCCACGGTGTGGCTGGACAGCACCTGCCAGTCTCCGTCGAAGGCGACCACGCTGAACCGCGCTGGCACCACCACCCCCTCGGAGAACACCTCGACGAAGCGCCGCAGCGCCCGCGCCTCCCACCGGGCCCGCAGGCCCGACAGCCACCCTGTGCGATCGAACCACCGCGCCGCCTGGGCGAAGCTCCAGCCCGGGATCCCCGCGTACAGGGCGTTGTCTGCAGCGGTCCCGGCGGGGTAGACCGCGATCGAGCGGACGAAGGGGTACAGACCCTGGAAGGACTGCTCCTGGGTGGCCGCGGCCAAGCCCTCCAGATCGAAGCCATGGGGCCTCATCCGGACCCGGTGGGGCAGCAGGGCCGCCACCACCGCCAGCCGAAGCACCGGATCGGACTCCGCCAGCCCGACCGCAGCCGCGATCCGCCCCGGCGCCTGCCCCCGGCGCAGACACCGGGTCACCCGGGAGCGCAGGGTCCACAGCCGGTGGATCGTGTCCTCGTCGGGCTCGAGACCTGCCCCATCGGGGAGGGGGGACAAGAAGGCATGGACCACGTCGGGATCGAGGCGCGCCAGCTCCCCGGGGGTGGGCTGAGCCACCTCGATCGCCCCGGGACGCTCGGCGACCAGCTCTGGGTAGAACGCCCAGAACGCCGCGACCAGCACGTGGTGATCGAGACTGCCGTCCCCGGAGAAGACCACGACGTCCAGGGGCTTGTCGAGCTCGGCCAGCTTGAGCAGCGCGTCCCGGATGGCGGTGACCGAGGCCACCCGATCGGGCAAGGTCTCCACCACCTCGACCTCGAACCCCAGACCGGCGACGGCGTCGAGCAGCCCCCGGGGGACCTTGTACATCCGCAGGGGGTGGCAGACCGCCAGCAGCGCCCCCGGAGAGCGATCCCGGTGGACCGCGGCGCGCACATAGGACTCGAGCAGCGCGGGCTCGTGCTGTGCCCCGGGGCCCGGGGGCGGCGCGGACGCCAGGCCCGCGGTGGCGGGGGAAGGATCGGACTCGTCGTGCTCAGCCATGGCCCTCACCCCCTGCGATAGCGACGCTCCGAGGCAGCCGCCACCAGGGCAAACCACGCCCGCCAGTCCCGATCCCCGAGGAAGGCGCAGATGGCACCGACGTCGCGGGGCTGCAGCGCCACCCGATGGAGCATGGCGAGCTGCAGCAACACCTCCGCGACCGCAGCGCCCTCGGCCTCGGGATCGGTGGGCAGGACGACCCGATCCACGATCCGCTCTGCCCACAGCTGCAGCTCGTCCCGCCCCCAGTCGCCGGCGCGCCAGCGCAGCAGGGCGGCGACCAGCTGCCCCTCGGTGGGCAGCCGGGCCGGAGGCGCGGGGCGGGCGGGGCTCACCCCCAAAGACGCCACGTGGGCAGCCACGAAGCGAGCAACAGGATCGCTCGCCCGGAGCTGGACGATCCGGGCCATGAGGCGCTCCCGGGCCCGGGCTGCGGCTGCGCGCTCTCCGGGGGTGGTGGCACCACGCTCCAGCGCCTCGACCCGGGCGAGGCGCTGGCGGAGGCTGGTCTCGGTCACGGTGGCCATGGACAACCCTACCGCCGAACCCTGCCCCAAGACAGCCCCCCAGACACCACCTGACGCCGGAGGGGACCGACACCGACTGTGATCGAGCACCGCGGAGGTGACGCCGGAGGGAACCGACACCGACTGTGATCGAGCACCGCGGAGGGCGAGCCCCCGGGATCGAGTCGCGCAGCGCTGAGGAGCTCAGCTCGATCCATAGTGGCGGGGCTGCAG
>DRPG01000590.1 GCA_011376105.1 Deltaproteobacteria bacterium | reverse complement strand
GCGGCACCTACGCCCTGAGCTTCGAGGGGGGAGGAGGCACCGCCACCTCCCTGCCGATGGACACCACCGGCTGCGCCTCGGGGCTCGCGTTCTCCCTGTTCCTCAAGCGGGGGCCCCCCGCGCCCGATCCCAACGAGTTCCTGGCCTTCGAGTACTGGGACGGTGTGGACTGGGTGGTGGCGGCCTTCGTCGAGGGCGTGGAGATCGACGATCCAGCCTTTGGTCCGCTGCAGGGCCTCATCATGGATCCAGCGGCGAGCTCGATCGCCCTACGCTGGCGCCTGCACCAGTCGGGGGGGTACGCCGGCTCCGACACCTTCTATGTCGACGACGTCCTGGTGGACTGCGCCCCCTGAGGCACGCCCGAGCCCCGACCCCTGGCGTCGGCCCCCTGGGAGCTGATCCCCAGGAACAGCTCCCAGGGATCAGCTCTCTGGAGCGAGCCAGGCCTCCAGGCGGCTCCGGAAGTGCCGGATCCGTCGATCGTAGTGGGACAGGATCAGCGGCGGCTGCAGCGGCCCGGACAGGCCCTGCTGCACTGCGGCGAACGCGCTTGCGTCCTCGTCGAGCAGCGAGGCATAGCCAGCGACCAGCTCAGCCCAGAAGTCGGCCTGAGCCTCGTCGAGCGTGGGTGGAGCGAGGACGTCGAGGATCACATCGGTACGATCGACGGCCCGGGGACGCAGCTGGATCATCACCACGTGGTTGGGCAGCAGGTTGAGGATGGTCGTGGGCCAGACCAGGTACACGAGGTTGGCCATGCGCTGGAGCGTGTTGAGCCGGGGCAGGCAGCCGACGCCCGCCGCCGCCGCGGGCCGGCCCAGGAACCCGTCGGGCTCGTACAGCCCCCGGTCCCGGAGGGCCATCACCATGCGCGAGTGATCGCCCCACCACGCCATCGCGGTGTGCTGGTGGCGGATGATCGGGTGCACCGAGCGCCGGTGCACCCACGGCACGTGGTAGGGCTCAAGGAAGCCCTCCACCGCAATCTTCCAGCCGAACGCGCCGTCTCGCTGGAGGCGGCCCTTGTGCTCCAGCTGGGGCAGCTGCCAGTTCTCCAGCTCCTCGAGCAGCTGGGGGCCGAGGAAGTCGAGCAGCCCCGGAGGATCCGGCCGCAGGTTGGCCCACAGCCAGCCCCACGCGGTGTCGACGGAGATCCGGGCCAGCCCGATCTCCGCTGGATCGAAGCCGGGTGGGTAGGACGCGGGCTCGGGCACATGGACCAGCTGGCCGTCCAGCCCGTAGGACCAGGCGTGGTAGGGGCAGACCAGGCGCTTTCCGCAGCCGTCGGCCCGGGCCAGCAGCGAGCCACGGTGCTTACAGGTGTTGTGGAAGCCATGCAACCCCCCCGAGGCATCCCGGATCAGCACGATCGGTGCTCGCTCGATCCTGCGCACCAGCCAGCTGCCGGGCGCGGTGAGCTCGGAGATCCGGGCCACCGGTACCCAGGAGCGCCACAGGACGCGCTCGATCTCAGCGCGGTAGCGATCGGCGCCGGTGTAGATGTCGCTCGGCAGAGGCTCACTGCCCAGCCCGGTCTCAGCGTAGAGCTGCCCCCCGGCCTGCTGAGCGGCCTCGATCGCCTCGAGGATCCCACGCTCAGTCTCCGGGCTCATGCCTCGCCGGCCCGGGTGATGCACGCGATCAGGTCTGTGACGGTCTCGCAGACCAGGATCTCGTCGACGGACAGCCGGATCGACCAGTGGCCGTCGACCTCGCCCACGAAGGCGACGATCCCCATCGAGTCCCATGCCTCGAGCTCGGCGAGGACCTGATCGAGGCGGATCGAGCCCCGCTCGACCAGCAGGGTGTCCTCGAGGACTCGGACGATCGCGTCGGTCCCGAGGGTGTCGGGGTTGGGCATTGGCTCCTCCTCTTCAGATCCGGCGGTCGTGATCAGCCCAGTATGGAGCCCGGAGCTGCGCCTTGAGCACCTTGCCCGCAGCGTTCCTGGGGAGATCAGGCACGAAGGCGATCGACGACGGGCACTTGAACCGGGCGAGGTGGGTGCGGGCGTGGCGGACCAGCTGTCGGATCGCTGCGTCGGGCTCGTCGGGGGGCTCAGAGGGCACCACCACCGCCAGCACCGCCTCGCCCCAGGTCTCGTGAGGGATCCCGATCACCGCGACGTCGGACACCAGGGGGTGGCCCCGCAGCGTGTCCTCGACCTGCCGGGGGTACACGTTGACCCCCCCGACCAAGATCATGTCCTTGCTGCGATCGACGATGTGGATGAAGCCCGCCTCGTCGCGGACGGCGAGATCTCCGGTGCGGAGCCAGCGCGCGCCCTCGGCGTCGTGCAGGAAGGCCTCAGCGGTGGCCTCGGGCATCTCGTGGTAGCCGACGAACACGTTGGGCCCCCGGGCCACGAGCTCACCCACCTCACCGTCGGGCACGTCGTCGCCCCGGGGATCCACCAGCCGGAGCTGCACCCCCAGCACCGGCCTGCCCGCGCTGGCGAGGCGGGGGGGAGGAGCCGCTGGATCGTGGTGGTGATCGACGGGCCGCAGCGTGGTCAGCACTCCGGCGGTCTCGGTCAGGCCGTAGCCCTGGAGTAGATCACAGCCAAAGCGCTCCATCGCGCGCTGCAGCTGAGGCACGGGGATGGGCGAGGCGCCATAGACCACGGTCCGCAGCTTGGGGAAGCTCAGGCCCTCGCTCACAGGATCATCTAGGAACCAACGGATCATCGCCGGCACTAGCAGGGTGTGGGTTACGGCCTGATCAGAGAGGGCCCGGGCGACGCTGGAGGGGGTGAACTCCGGGAGCAACAGCATCTTCGCGCCGCTCATGGCGCAGGACATCAGCATCAGCATGGCGCCGACGTGGTACAGCGGGGTGACCTGCAGGAAGGTGTCGTGGGAGCGCAGGTGCAGCTCGAGCAGCCAGCTCGAGGTCATCGCGGTGACGTTTTCGTGGGTGAGCATCGCCCCCTTGGGCAGGCCGGTGGTGCCGCTGGTGTACATCTGGACCGCGACTGGATCGCTGTCGTGCGCTGGCGCGGGGGGAGCCCCGTCGGGGCGCAGCGCGCCGAGGGGCGTGTAGCCCGGGAGCGTCTGGGTGCCGCTGATCAGCAGACCCTGACACCCGGCGGGCAGGGGCTGCAGCGAGGGCGCCAGGCGCTGATCCACCAGGGCTACCCGGGCCCCCGAGCGCTCGATCAGCGCACCGATCTCCCCCGGCAGCAGGCGGGTGTTCAGCGGCACCAGCACCGCACCGAGGCGGGCACAGGCGAAGTACAGCGCCGCATAGGGGATCTGGTTGCTGGCCAAGACCACGACGCGATCGCCGGCCCCGATCCCCAGCCCAGCGAGCCTCCGGGCGGTGGTGTCGGCCTCGTCCAGGAGGCCCGACCAGGTCACCCCGCGGGATCCATCGTGGATCGCGGGGTGATCGGGAAACAACATCGCCGCCCGGGAGAGCAGCTGCTCGATGCGGATCATGAGGCACCGCCGATCATGCCCCATTCTAGCGCCACGGGCTCCCTCGGGCCCCTGTCGCTGTCGTGGACGATCGGTGCACACCCGGACGCCCCCGGGCCACAGCGGCGCAGGCTGGGGATCAGGGCCCCGCCACGAGGCCCGCCACGAGGCCAGGGGGCCCCGCCACGAGGCCCGCCACGAGGCCAGGGGGCCCCGCCCGGATCAGGGCGGGGCCGGCTCGACGCTGCTGCCTCAGATCCGGGCGAGGCTGCAGCTCCAGAGGTAGATCCCCTCGACGGTGAGCGTCCCGTCGAGGCTGGCCTCGCTGAGCGTCAGCTCGAGCACCCACTCCGGATCGGTCGAGGTGAGGTCGAAGGTCACGACCAGCTCCACGTCGGTGCCGTCCGAGGTGCCATCCACCGCGATCGGGTACGGGTAGGAGGTCGAGGTCGAGGTGTAGAGGTAGACGAACTCCACGCCCCCAACTCCGCTCACCACGCCCCCGTCGTCGATCAGATCGAGATCGAGATCGAGGCGATCCAAGGTGGTGGTGCTGCTGGTGTTGCTGCCCAGCTGGGGCTCGCAGGCGCCCGACCACTGGCCGTCGAGCTCGGGACCCGGTGCTGCGGTGTCCTCGCCGGCGGTGTCCTCGCCGGCGGTGTCCTCGCCGGCGGTGTCGGGGGGGCTGGGAAGGTCCTTGAAGGGATCGTCACCGCTGCAGCCAGCGCTCAAGGACAGCGGGAGGAACCATCGGATCGGGGACATGGGCTCGCTCTGGACTCGGGTTGGATCGGCTGGATCCGATCTGGAGGGGTCTCGTGCACAGATGGTGCCAGCGCTCAAGCGCGGCTTATCGGCCCCGGCGTCGAGGATCGTGGACGATCTTGTCCACGATCCTCGACGCCGGGGCCACATGGGTAGCGCGGGGGCGTGCTCGGCGCGCCCACACCCGGCTATCCGTCGGTGGAGGTGCGCTGCAGGAGGCGAGAGAGGCGCTCCTGCTCGACCGGATCCGGTGCAGCCCCGAGGTGTTGGGTGGTGATCCGCTGGAGCTCGCGCTTGATCTGCTGGATCGAGCGCAGCTTGTTGCCGTCGGCACGGATCCGGATGATCCGATCGTCGGTGTGCAGCTCCAGGGCCCTGGAGGACGCGCGGACCTCCCTGAGCTGATCGAGGGGGATCTCCTGGGTCTCCAGCTCGCTGGAGATCCGGATCCGGTGGGCCTCGATCGTCAGCGTGGTCTTCACCCGATGGTGCCACATCGAGCCTCCGAAGAGCAAGAAGATCAGCGCCGGAGCCCAGAGCAGGCCCGCAAAGATCGCCAGGGCTGTGCCCAGGCTCGAGCCCGGGCCACACACCAGCGCGAGCAGCCCCAGGGGCCCCCCCACCAGGACCGCCCACAGGATCATGGCGGCGCCGGTGGCCAGGGGTGGGCTAGAGAAGTGGGCCTCGAGCCCATCGACGCGCCAGTCGATCTCGACGGGGATCCGATCGGGGGCGGGCTCGGCCACGTTGTCGGTCCTCCAGGGGCGCAGACGACCAGAAGGTGTGGGCCTCGACCCAGGTCGGGGGGCGGGGCTGGGCGATCAGCAGAGCTGATCCCGCTGGGCCGCCCCCTGCCTGCTCGGGGTCGAGGCTAGAAGCACGAGCGCCGGGGTGACTCGTAGTTCAGGGCGGTGTCGGGGATGAACAGCCCGCTGGGCATGTCGATCACCCCCACGTCCCACACCTCGTTGTACAGCATCACCCGCTGGAGCACGTCGACCTCGACCCCCAGCAGCCACACCCGGACGGTGGCGGTGACCGGCCCGTCGCCGTTCTGCCGGAAGTAGTGGACCTTCACGTCGTAGGTGCCGTCCTCGGGCTCCTCGATGTTGATGTTCTCGGGCCCAAAGCCCCCCTGATCGTCGATGTCGAGGCGGGGATCATCGACCGGGCCGCTGGCGCCCCAGTTGGGGTTCTTGTTGCAGTAGTTGCAGTCGTAGGGCTCGTCGAAGTACTCCTGCCCGCCCTGGATCAGGTGGAGATCCATGTCGGCGGCGGAGGTGTCCCAGGACAGCTCGAGGTGCAGCTCGTCCTCGGGGATCGCCTCGAATCGGCAGTAGGTTGGATCGCTCTGGAGGTAGATGCCGTTCTTCACGACCAGCTCTACCTCCCAGGTCCCACCGACGTCCACGTACAGATCCACCGACGACAGGTAGTCGGGATCGAGATCGAAGTCGGTGTCGGAGGCCGCCGGGCGCTGGGTGATCCGCCACTGGTAGCGGATCGGGTAGAACAGCTGGGGATCGTAGGACTGAGAGCCGTCGAGGGTGACGGTCTCAGGGCCGGTGAGCAGCACCTGGGACGGACAGTCGATCACCGCCACCGGAGGATCGATCCCGTCGTTGCCCACCAGCTGGAACATGATCTCGGGCTCGTCGGGGTCGTTGGACTTGATGAGCACATCGGTCTTGTCGCCCAGATCGTCGACGGGGCTGTACTCCACCGTCACCAGCTTGCGGGCTCCGGGGCTGATCGTGTAACCATCGAGGTTGTCGTTGGACAGCTGGAACTCGGGATCCCCCTCGAGGCGGACGCTCTGCAGCTCGAGGGGAGCGGCTCCGTCGTTGATCACGTCGAACTTCATGTAGTGCAGGGAGCCCGGGGACACATCGTCGGCCTCGATCTCGATGTAGTCGATGGTGATGTCGGGGACGTCGAGATCGGCGCCGGTGCCCCGCAGCGGGATCCACACCGTGGGCTTGTCGGGATCGTCGCTGTCGATCCGCAGCTGGGCGCTGTAGTCCCGGAAGGTGTGGGGGGTGAAGGTGACCAGCACCTCAGCCTCGTCGCCCACGCCCAGCTCCAGCGCGGGGGTGTCGATGGCAAACGCCGAGACCGAGTCGGGTAGGGTCAGCGTCGCCTCCAGGGTCGCCCGGCCCGCGTTGTTGATGAACAGCGGCAGGGTGGCGCTCAGGGGCGGACCCACCTCGCCGAACTCCACCCCCTCCGGCGCCACCGCCAGCGCAGGCTCGAGCGTCCGGATCGAGGGGGCCTCGCTGACGCAGGCCACCAGCAGGGGAGCAAACCACAGGGAACGTACGAGTCGCGTGATCATCTGCACTCCCGGATGCCTGCCGCATCCCAGCTGTCGGTGTTGAAGACCCCGAAGGTGCCCGCGGGCCAGTTGATCTGCCCCACGTCCCACACCTCGTTGCGACCCATCGGCCTGGAGCCGCTCCAGGCGAGGGTGCCCTGGGTGAAGACCTGAGCGAAGGCAGTGGTGGTGCCGTCGTCGCCGTCGTCGAAGTGGTGTACCCGGACCAGGTAGCTGCCGTCCGCGGGGGTGTGGATCGTGATGATCTCCGGCCCCAGACCGTCGTCGTCGTCCAGCGCCAGCAGGGGATCGTCGTCTGGATCCCCGGGGACGCCCCAGTCGGGGTTGCTGTTGCACCAGCTGCAGTCCGAGGGGGTGGCGAAGAAGTCGGCGCCATCGCGGGCCAGGTGTAGATCGAAGTCGGCGGTGGGGCCACCCCAGCTGAGCTCGACGTAGATGTCGTCGATCGGCACCGCCTCGACCACGCAGGAGGTGGGCACGCTGGGGACACCCAGATCGTTGGCCACCTGCAGGGTGATCTCCCAGGTCCCGGCCGCGTCGATCCGGATGTCTGTCTGGGGCTGATCGGGGGAGGAGGGCGCGCCGTCGGGATCGGCGGCGTCGGGCCTGCGGACGATCTCCCAGGTGTAGCTCAGGGGCCTGGCCTCCGGATCGTTGGAGCCCGATCCATCGAAGGACTCGACGATCGGGCTCGCGATGTTCACCCGGCGGGGGCAGCTGGCGATCACCGCCTCGGGGTAGGGGAAGTCGCCCCCCCCGTTGGCGAGCAGGTCGACCGTGACGAACGGCTCGTCGGGATCGTTGGAGCCGATCGTGACGCCGCCGGAGTCGCCCTCGGGCTGCACGGGATCGAAGCTGACGAACACCGTGTCGGATGCACCCGGCGGCAGGGTGATCCCCGAGATGCTGCGCTGCAGCTGGAAGGTGCCCGCCCCCGTCTGGACGACGGACTCGATCCGCAGATCGGCGTCGCCCACGTTCTCGACCTGGAAGGGTCGCTCAGCGCTCTCGTCTGCGCCGACGTCGCCGAAGTCCAAAGACAGGGGGGTGACCTCGATGTCGGGGGCATAGGGCACCCGGCCCACCCCCGACAGCGCGATGGCCTCCGCCGGCTTGAGGGGATCGTTCGATCTCACCACCACCTCGGCGGTGTACGCCCGGACCTCGGTGGGGGCGAACCGGATCGGCACCGCCGCCGAGGTCTGGCGCTCCAGCACCATCAGGCCCCCTCCGGTCGTGGTGGCGGCGTCGGTTGTAGTGGCGGCGTCGGTTGTGGTGGCGGTGCCGAGGGGGCTTAGGCTGAAGACGGCTGCGTCGTCGCCGGAGAAGTCGATGGTGGTGATCATCAGATCCGCGGCGCCGGTGTTCTCGATGAACAGCACGGCCTCGCCGGTCTCTTCGCCCGCCACCACCTCTCCAAACTCGAGAGCCTCCGGCAGCAGGGCGATCTCGGGATCCAGCGACACGATCTCGATCTCGGGCGTGCACCCCACCAGCGGAAGCCCCACCAGCAGGATCAAGGGGGGTAGATGTGCATCATGGTGCATTTCAGGTACGTCTCCATCCCCGTCAGTGTAGCGCCCCGTCTCCTCCCTCGCAGGTGTGTAAGCTCCAGGGAGGCCCGGCGTTGGCTGACCGACTGCGGGGGCGCTGAGGCCGTACCCCCGATGGAGGATCTGGATGCAACGGACCGTGATCACGCTGTTGGCCCTGCTCCCCGCTGGCCTGGCCGCGCTTCCTGCGATGTCGGCCCCCTCGAGGACCTTCCCCCGGGGGGAGGTCGTGTACCGTCCTGAGTGCTTTGGGGCGCCCCAGGAGGAGCAGGCCCACACGTCAAGGGCCCGCAGCGGCGCCGCAGCGGGGCTGTCGGGTGGGGGATCGGCGGGCAGCAGGCAGGCGAATCGCGCAGCGC
>DRPG01000589.1 GCA_011376105.1 Deltaproteobacteria bacterium | reverse complement strand
GTCTCCGTCGACGTCGAAGAAGCCCACCCCCACGCCGTGGGTGTTGCCCCCCGCCAGCGAGGCGCCGAGGCCCGCCTGCTCCGCCACCTCCGCCAGGGCCGCGGGCCCGGCGGGCACCACCACCGCGTCCTGAGCGGGCGTGTGGCCCAGATCCACCACCCGATCAAAGGTGATGTCCCGCCACAGAAAGGTCGCCGAGAACGGAGCCCGCCACGGCCCAGTGTCACCGGTGGGCGCCGTGTCTGCGTCGCTGTCTGCGTCGCTGTCTGCGTCTGCATCCGCGTCCGCGTCGCTGTCTGCGTCCGCGTCGCTGCCTGCGTCACCGCCTGCGTCACCGCCTGCGTCGGCCTTGTCGGGGCCATCGGTGGACAGCTGATCTCCGCCACATGCGAGCAGGATCCCGAGCAGCCACGTCGGGGAGAGGTTGTGCATCGATGCCTCCGGGTCGGGGATTGTAGCGGAGACCGCTCCTGACGATCCCGCTGAGTCGCTGCAGCCCACCAGCTGGCAAGAGGGTCTCGTCGTCGCCACCCTGCGCTGTAGGGACGAGGTGGAGCGACCCGCCGGGACCCTCGAGGGCGCCGGCGAGGGCACCTGGGCAGGCGACGCCTGGCGTTGGTCGTCCCTCGAGCCCGGGACCCCGCTGACCGGCTGCCTCGCCTCCGCCGAGGTCCCGGGGCCCAGGCCCCCCTCCGGCGCCCAGGTGCGGCTGGAGCTGTACGCACCCTGATCCCCAGGCCGGCGATCCAGCTACGATCCACACCCTGAACGACGACAGCACCGCCGCCCTGGCCGTGCCAGGCCCGGAGCCCTCCGGGGGGGACGCTGGACCCGGGCTCGGCCAGAGCGGGCACGACACGGGCGTCAACACAGGCCTGGCGCTCCAACGCTCGATGCTCCGATCCTCCGGTGCTCAGGATCCCGAAGGACAGCAGCGCCCCCAGCAGCGCCAGCGCCAGCGCCAGCGCCAGCGCCAGCGCCAGCAGGGCGACCCAGGGCAGCAGCGAGCGCCGCGGCTGGATCGCGGGGGCGGGGGGCGGGGCGAGATCGCGCAGCAGCTGTTCCAGGGCGTAGACCCCCTCACCCATCGAGCCAAAGCGGGCCTCTGGATCGGGCTGGAGCAGCCTCCGCGCCACCGCGTCGGGCCCCGGCGGGAGCTCGGCCACGATCCCCTCCACCGGCCAGCACCCGGTGAAGGCCGCGCACAGCACGAGGCCGAGGAAGTACTGATCCGCGGCCGGCGTCAGCGTGCCCGCCGCCACCTCGGGGGCGAGAAACCCGTGGCGACCGCCCCGGACGGCCCGGGGCAGCACCGGCACCTGCACGAGGAGCGCCCCACCGGACGGCAGATCCCAAGGGATCCGGACGTGCTCGGGGCGCAGGGTCCCCAGCACCACGCCGTGGCTGTGCAGCACCGCCAGCGCGCCGCCGATGGCGTGGGTCAGGGCTAGCGCGTCTGCGGCCGGCAGAGGGCGCCCCTCCCCCAGGGAGCGCAGATCCCGGGGCAGGCCCTCGGGCAACACGACGTAGCGCTCTCCGGTGGTGCACCACCCCGAGCCCAGGGGGCGCCACAGGCCGGGATGGAGCGCCTCGGCTGAGCGCTCTAGCTCAGTCGCGAGCTGCACTGGATCGATCACGCCAGGATCAGCGAGCCACACCTCGATCGGGGTGCGGCCCCGGACCGCGCGCCAGCGCACGAACGGACCCAGCTGGCCACAAGAGGAGAGGAGATCGACACCGGAGATCTGGGGCTGAGCGTTCATGGGTCCCCAAGAGCGCGGGTAACCGTTCTGCTCTCCGTACGACGACAACAGTGACCCGACGACCAGAGGGGCTCACGTGGGCTGCCTCGTCTTGCCCGCGCTCGCGCGCTCGCTGACGGCACGCCCCGACGTCCGCGAGGGGTGGACCGCCGCGTTGACGCCGGCGTCGTCGGTGCACCGACAGGCTACGCAGCAGCGCGGCGCCTGCGACGGTCGGTCGGTGGCCTCGGGGTGCGGGCACTGAGGGCACCGTCGCAGTGCACACGCTGCGGCTACATGGAGGAGCGGATCCCCGGCCCTGATCCCGGCGGCGTCGATCCATGGGAGCTTCGTTCGTCTCACCAGGAAGGAGCAGCCCGTGCAGTACCTCGCCCTGATCTACACCACCGAGCGATCCGAGACGGGGGAGCCCCCCGATCCGGAGACCCTCGCCCGCTACCGTGCCTTCAACGAGCACGCGACCGCCCAGGGCGCCCTGGTGGCGGCCAACGCGCTGCAGCCCACCTCGATGGCCACCACGGTCCGGGTCCGGGACGGCGAGACGATCCTGACAGACGGACCATTCGCCGAGACCCGGGAGCAGCTCGGCGGCTACTACCTGCTCGAGTGCGACAACCTCGACCGCGCCATCGCGCTCGCGGCCCGGATCCCGGCGGCCGCCCACGGCTGCGTCGAGGTCCGCCCCGTGATGGTCATCGACGAGGGATGAGCGAGGCCCGGGCGATGCTCGATCGTCTCGTCCGCGAGGAGTTCGGGCGGGTCCTGGCCACCCTGATCCGCGTGATCGGAGACTTCGATCTGGCGGAGGAGTCGGTCCAGGACGCGCTGATCAAGGCGATGGAGGCCTGGCCCCGGGACGGCGTGCCGGACAACCCCCGGGCCTGGATCGTCGCCACCGCTAGGAACCGGGCGATCGATCAGCTCCGCCGTCGGAGGCGGCTCGAAGATCGCCAGGAGGTGATCGCCCACCTGACCCGCCTGAACCTGATCCGAGATCCGGAGCCCCAGATGGATCCCTACCCCGACGATCGGCTCAAGCTCTTGTTCACCTGCTGTCACCCGGCCCTGTCCCTGGAGGCGAGGGTCGCGCTGACCCTGCGCACCCTCGGCGGGCTGACCACCGAGCAGATCGCCCGGGCCTTCGTGACCTCCCGCACCACGATGCAGCAGCGGATCGTCCGGGCCAAGCGCAAGATCACCGGGGCGGGGATCCCGTACGAGGTCCCTGGCCCGGATCAGCTCGCTGAGCGCTTTGGTGGCGTGCTCTACGTGGTCTACCTGATCTTCAACGAGGGCTACGCTCCGACCTCGGGGCCCGACGTCCTGCGGCCGGATCTGGCGGAGGAGGCCATCGCCCTCGCCCGGCTGCTGCGACAGCTGTGCCCCGACGATCCCGAGGCCCTGGGCCTGCTCGCCCTGCTGCTGCTCCAGCACAGCCGGGCGGTGGCCCGGATCGACGCCGAGGGAGATCCGATCCTGCTCGAGGACCAGGATCGACGGCTGTGGGATCGGGAGGCGATCGAAGAGGGACTGTCGCTGGTGCCCCGGGCGCTGGGGGGCGGTGGCCCGTTCGCTGTCCAGGCCGCGATCGCTGCGCTGCATGCCCGGGCGGAGTCCCCCGAGGACACGGACTGGGTCCAGATCCTCGGGCTGTACGGGATCCTCCAGGCGTCCGTGCCCTCACCGGTGGTGGCGCTGAACCGCGCGGTGGCGGCGTCGATGGTCCACGGCCCCTCAGCGGGGCTGCGCCTGATGGAGCCCCTCAGCGGCACGCTGCAGCGCTACCACCTGTTCCACTCGGCCCGGGGGGAGCTGCTGCGGCGGGTGG
>DRPG01000588.1 GCA_011376105.1 Deltaproteobacteria bacterium | reverse complement strand
CGAGGAGTTCATCGCGCCCCAAGGCTGCCGCTGCACGGTGTGTGTGCCCGGCTAGACAGGCCGTCCAGGCCGCCTGCAGAGATCACGTCAGCACGGCCGGCGGAAGACAACGAGCCCCTGATCTGCTCCGGGGCGCACAGCACCAGGGGCGGAGCCCGGGGCGGAGGCGATCGCACCCGGGGATGGGGTGATCTCGCGGCGGATCGACCGGAGCCTGAGAGAATATATTGTGCACAATTATATAGCGCACAATATAAAAGCTCAGCTTGGAGGGCAGGTGGCGGATCGTCTTGTGGAGATCGCGGATGGGTTCTGGAACATTCGGGGATCTTTCAAGATCGCGGGCCTGATCGACATCGGGACTCAGGCCTCCCTGATCCGCCTGGCGTCTGGTGGTTTCGCCTTGCTCGACGCCTATGCCCTCCAGGGCGAGGTGGCCCGGGAGGTGATGGAGCGCACCGATCAAGGGCGAGGGATCGAGGCCATCTTGAACCTGCACCCCTTCCACACGGTCCACGTCCGGGCCATCGCGCAGCAGCTCCCCGGGGCCCGGCTGTATGGCACCGTACGCCACGTCGCCCGGGCCCCCGAGCTCCGCTGGGAGGCGCTACACACCGAAGACGAGGCGTTGCACGAGCTGTTCGCCGAGGATCTCGCGTTCACCGTGCCCCGGGGCGTCGACTTTGTCTCCGACAACGAGAAGCTACACTTCTCCTCGGTGCTCGCCCTGCACCGGGCCAGCCGCACGCTGCACGTCGACGACACCCTGACCTGGGTCGGGCTCCCTCTGGTGGGCGGGCTGTCCTTCCACCCGACCCTGCGCTCGGTGCTCCAGCCCCGGCCCGGCGCTGTCGCTGAGTTCAGGGCCTGGGCCGGCGAGCTGATCACGCTGTGCGAGGGGGTGGAGCAGCTGTGCACCGCCCACACCCGGAGCCTGCCGCCCCCCTCCAGCGCCGGCGTGTCCGCTGCGGAGCGGGTGCAGCGGGCGCTGCAGCGGGTCGGAAAGGTGCTCGATGCCCACGAGCGCCGCTTTGGCTGAGCCTCCACCCACCCCGAGGCCCGGGGATCGTCGTAGCGCGGGCCGGCCTACCCCGCCGCGCCTCGACGATCAGCTCTGCTTCGCGATCTATGTGGCCTCCCGGGCGGTGGTCCAGGCCTATGGTCCCCTGCTGCAGGAGCTCGGGCTGACCTATCCGCAGCTGCTGGTGATGATGGTGCTGTGGGAGCGCGACGCGATCACCGTCTCAGCGCTGGGCGAGCGGTTGATGCTCGACTCGGGCACCCTCACGCCTCTGCTCAAGCGGCTGGAGCGGGCGGGGCTGATCACCCGCCGACGCGATCCTGGAGACGAGCGCCGGGTGAGGATCCGGCTGTCGGGTGTGGGGGCTGAGCTGGGGCCCCGGGCCGGGGAGGCTCACCGAGCGCTGGTGTGCAGCCTGGGCTGGCATGTGGGCGCTGCTCCGGACGTGCTGCGGCGGGCCCTGCTGCAGCTGACCCGGCAGCTACAGCGCCCTGGGGAGCCGTGAGCCCTCGGGGCGTGGATCGGCGGGCTCGTGCCTCGGCCCGGCGCTGTGGGCAGGGTGCGCCTACGGTGCCCAACATGGCTGGGGCGAGGTGATGGAGCAGCTGACCGCCCACGCAGGTGCGACGTAGCCCCAGCGCCGGCTCTGGAGGGTGTGCCCCCTGGGGGGGGGTGCCCCCGGGGGGGGCCTCCAGAAGAAAGTTTGCTGGCCGATGTGTTCATCAGACCTGGTGTCCTCAGGGGTGGGTGCCAGGGCGTGCCCGCTCCCGGGGGGCACGGGCTGTCGGGGGGGGGGTACGGACGAGCCCATGCGCGACGCACTCATCTTGCTGACGCTCTGGCTCACGCTGTTCACCCAGTCCAGCCAGTTCCTCATCGTGGCCCCCATCCTCCCCAGGATCGGGGAGCAGCTGCGCGTCGACGAGGCCTACCTCGGGCTGCTGGTCACGGGGTATGCGATCGGCACTGCTGTGTTCGCGATCCTCGCCGGTCCCATCTCGGATCATGTTGGCCGGCGCACCATCCTCCGGATCGGGAGCGTGGCGATGGCCGGGGTGCTGGTGCTCCACGGCTGGGCCAGCAGCTATGCCTCGCTCCTGCTCCTGAGGTGCCTGGCCGGGGCCTCGTCGGGGATCCTCGCGGGGGCGGCGGTGGCGTACGTGGGCGACGTGGTCCCCTACGAGCGGCGGGGCACGGCGATGGGCGTGGTGATGTCCGCGATGGCCTTCGGTCAGATCCTCGGGATCCCTGCCGGGTCCGTGCTCGCAGATCTGTGGGGGTTCCAGGCTGCCTTCATCAGCTTTGGCGTCATCATGGGGATCGCCTCGGTCCTCACGATGACCGCCCTGCCCCTGGCCCACGTCCGGCGGGGCCACACCCTCGGCCTGAGGGAGGCGATCGGGAGCTACGCTGCCCTGCTGGCCCGACGCGACGTCCAGGCGGTCGCTGCCGCCGGGGCGCTGATGATGCTGTCGGTGTCGAGCTACATCGTGTACCAGCCGATCTGGCTTGAGGAGCACTTCGACGCGAGCCCCAACGAGGTGGCCAGCCTGTTCCTCGTCGGTGGCCTGGCCAACGCCCTGGTCGGCCCGATCGCGGGTCGGCTGTCGGATCGGATCGGGCGGAAGGGGTTGGTGGTGTTCGGCAGCGTGACGCTGGCCGTCCTGATGATCTTGACACCCCTGATCCCGTCGTTCGTGCTGCTCTATGTGCTCTTCTTCTCCGTCATGGGGACCGTCGCGCTGCGGATCAGCCCCTACAACGCGCTGCTGACGGCGATGGTCGAGCAGGAGCGCCGGGGCACGCTGATGAGCCTGTCGATGGCCAGCAGCCAGGTGGGGTTCGCGCTCGGTGCTGCGGTCGCGGGGTGGACCTATGTCAAGCTAGGCTACACCGGCAACGCGATCGCTGCGGGCCTCGGTGCGCTAGCGGTGGGGGCGATCCTCGCCGCCTGGGTGGGCGAGCCCGGGGCCCCCCAGGCGCTCAGGCGGGATGACGCCGCGGCCTAAGCGCGATCGGCCCGGGGCTCACCGCTGAGCAGGGAGGGCGACAGGGCGGTCCTCACGCCCCACCTCGTGCTGGGTCCGAGCGCCGGGCCCCGAGGTGCTCGATCACCCGCAAGCTGTCGTGGAGCTGCTGATCGGTCAGATCACCTCGCTCGACGAGGGAGGCGCACAGGTTGACCGCGGCCGGAGGCACCGTGCAGGCACGCCGGAAGCAGTCGAGGTAGGGGCCGCCCCCTGCCCGGAGATCCGCGAGCACCCACGGGCTCGCCACCTGGGCGGCCTCGATCACCGGGAGATGCACCACGTTGTGCAGGGCGGTGAGCAGCTTTGGGCCCACCAGCTGCGGCACCATGGGGCCTGTGTGCTCAGCCACGATCCGCTGGGCTGCGTCGAGGTAGAAGGCCAGCAGCGGGTTGCCCCGGCGGGCCAGGAGCATCGCGTTGTGGACCTGGCGGTGGACGCGGGGACGGCCCCGGTGGGGGTGCACCCAGAGCTCCCGCCCCACGGCGTGGGAGACATCGGGCAGCGTCAGCGCGCCCGGATCGAACACGAACAGATCGGCGTCGCACCACACCGCGGCCTCAAAACCCTCGGACAGGGCAGCGGACAGCGCATACAGCCGGCCCAGATCGGCGGCGATCATCGGACGATCAGCGCACTTGTGGCGCAGCTCGGCCGGCACGGGATCGAACAGGGCGTCGTCGAGGAAGCGGTAGGCAAACCCCGAGCCTCCGGCCCAGTCCCGCACCGAGGCGAGGCAGTCCCCGAGCCAGGGATGGGGCAGCGGGCTGCGGTGGGACTGGATCACCAGCGTAGACACAGACGACACGGTACAGGATCCCCCCGCTGGGGTGCAGTGGGGGCGGGGCTGCTGCAGCAGGGCGAGCAGCAACACACGCAGCGTGCGCAGCTGGGATCTTGGCCGCGGCGCCGGAGACAGCTGCGCGCTCACCGGGCCCGACCCAGCGCCGGGGCGGCGCGTCGGGCGGATCAGAGAAGGGAGATCTGCTGGACCGTGTGGCGCTGAGCCCCACCTGGATCCCGGGTGGCGGGCTGGACGAGCTGCGCTGCTCGCTCAACCCCGCGTCGCGGTGACGAGGAAGATCGGGTAGCTGCGATCCCCTCTGTGGACCACCGCCGCGTCGTGGAAGGACACGTCGACGAAGCCAGCCTCGGCGAGCTGGTCGCTCAGCGCTCCACGATCGAAGCCAGCGTGGAAGACCCCCTCTGTGCCCGCCGGGTGGAAGCTGCCGTCCTCGGCGTCGAGATCCGCCAGCGCGATCCGGCCCCCGGGCACGAGGTGGGCGTGCAGCGCGCGCAGCAGGGCCCCGGTGTCTTCGATGTGGTGCATCGCCATCGCGCTCACCACCAGCTCGACCCGATCCGGGAGGGGCTCCTCCAGGATGTCCTGGCAGTGGATCGAGACCTTGCCCTGGAGCTCGGGCTTGGCCGCGAGGCGCTCGAGCATGGCCCCGGAGACGTCCACAGCGAGCACGTGATCGACGAACGGCGCCACCTGGGCGCAGATCAGCCCTGTGCCTGCGCCTAGATCCATCACCCGCATGTGGGGCTCGAGGGCCACCGCTCGCCGCAGGGTGCGGGACACGCCCTCGGAGATCTGCGCGGGGACGGGCCGGCTATCCCAGCCCTGGGCCTTGTCTCGGAACAGATCGGTCACGTGTCCTCCGGTGTGCCGTCGGGCCGGCGCTCAGAGCTGCTTGGCTGCGGCCTGTGCGGTCTCCGCGCGGGCGCGTTGCCACGCCTCTACCTCGACGGGATCGTCTCGGTCCACATACTCCGGCAGATCGCCCTGGTGCTGAGCTGTGATCAGCTTCGCCTTCGCCTCGATCTCCTGGATCTCGAGCTCCTTGAGGGCGAGGGCGTAGCTGTTGCGCTGCCGCAGCAGCGCCCAGAGCAGCCCACCGATCGTGCCGGGCAGGCCTACGAAGATCACCGTCACGATCAAGAACTCCACCCTGTCCTCCTGTCCAGAGCAAGAAGGTATCGCCTGTGCCGCTCCGTCGCCGGCACGATCGCCGGCACGATCGCCGGCACGATCGCCGGCACGATCGCCGGCATCGGGGCGTGGTCGGTGGAGCACCGGGGTGGGAGGGGGCTCGACCGGCCTGGAGGGCCACCGGGCGACGGTGTAGCTCAGGTTCACTCCGAGGGTAGGGGTAGCCACAGCGTCGCCCCGGCCGGGACAGACACCTCGTCCACATGGCCCGAGACGAGGAGATCCTCGATCGTCACGTGGATGTGCACTGACTGGCCCCTGTGGGTGAAGACGCCGGCGTGCTCGGTTGACCACAGGCCGATCAGGGTCGCGGTGCTCTCGTCGTGGGCGAGCTGGATCCCGGCCTACCCCGGCCCCAGCCGCTCGGTGCGCACCTGGGCGCCGTCGGCCCTCGGCAGCCACAGGTGCGCGCCGTCGAAGGTGATCTCGCCGCCCGCACCGACGGGACCCATTGCGGCTGCCACGAGGCCGCTGCTTGGCGGTGATCTCGCCGCCCGCACCGACGGGACCCGCCCCGATCCCCTACGTAAACAACGATCCCGCCGCGTTCGAGACCTGGGCCCGGTCCGCGGGGGCCGTCATCCCGCACTGCAGGACGTGTTTGAGCGCGCAGCGAAACGTGGCACGGCACGTTGCCGAGACTCACACCCAAGGGGCGCACAGCGTCAGGGAGTACGCGCCCGGCATCATCCGGCACGTCCGACGATGGATGTAACCGAGTGCATCGCTACGACGAGATCTTCGGGTCCTATGTGGAGCAGCTCGCCGCCGCGCTGCTGCTGGTGGTCGCGTGCAGTTTCTCGGGTTTCGGGGGCACCCCGGGACCGGCCGCCGAGCAGCAAGCGGCGCACGATGTCGACGAGTATCTCGGAGATCCCGCGGCCTCCAGCATGCAGCTTCGCGCGCGGCGAGCCATGGATCTCTACGCCCGAAGATCTTGGGATCACCATGCCTTCCTTCGGTCTGTCGATCTCCGCCGGAGCCTCCGCGGGATCGGGGGCGTGGGCTGGTGGGGCCCCTGGGTCAGCGCGCCAAGAGGCCGG
>DRPG01000587.1 GCA_011376105.1 Deltaproteobacteria bacterium | reverse complement strand
GTCCCCGGCGATGCGGTCTCCGGCGATGCGATCTCCGCTGATGCAGTCCCCGGCAGGGTGATCTCCGGCGATGCGGTCCCCGCTGCGGCGGTCCCCGGCGATGCGGTCTCCGGCGATGCGGTCTCCGGCGATGCGGTCTCCGCTGCGGCGGTCTCTGCCGGAGAGCGCCTCACCGGGGGCGATGGGGGCCCCGCTGAGTGTGCCGGCGAGATCACCTCTGCTGTGCGGGGGGGGGAGCCCTCCACCGAGGGGGGCTCATCCGATCCCGGGCTGGCTGAGAGGGTCCCTGGAGAGGGCGTGGGCGTCGCGGCCGTGGAGCGCTCGGCACAGCCCGCCTCCGCTGGGACGCCCGCTGAGCCCACCTCCGCCGGAGGGCCGGCCACCGAGGTCTCGTCACGGCCCGCGGGGGTGCCCTCGCCGCCGCTGTCGGTGGGGCTCGATGCGGTGGGGGCACCGACGGGTCCGTCCTTGCATCAGATCGCGGTGGGGGGGGCGCTGGTGCTGGTGATGTTGGCTGCCGCCGCCGTGCTGACCTGGGGAGGGGCCCGGCGCCTCGGGCAGGCTGCCGCGCTGCACGAGCGGGCCACTCAGGCCCACACCGAGTCCCTGATCGCGGCGGTGGAGCTGCATAGGGAGCTGAGCGAGGCCGGCGCGGTGGGGGCGGAGCTCGACGATGCCTGGCTCCAGATGATCCTCTCCCCCCCCGAGCGGCGCGCGGCCGCGGCGTCGGGCTACATGGAGCGCCTCAGCGAGGAGGTGGCTGAGCTGCCTGAGCCACCCGCTGGGTGGAGCGCGCTCGCCGACAGCGACGCGACCCGGAGCGAGGCCCGGGCCGTCTGGGAGGAACTGGCTCGCTCAGAGTCCGGTGCGATGGCGATCCGCCTCGGGCTGGCTGAGGCTCCCTAAGCGGGCGCCGCGCGGTCGGGCGCTGCGTCGCGGCGGGCCTAGACGGCGCGGCGCTCCGACCATCCGAGGCTCGAGCGCCCGGCCTCTCCAGGCACCTCACCCGGGGGGTCATCGGCCTGGAGCGAAGCAGGCGTGTAGCCAGCGCCTCAGATCGCTGATCTCCTCGGGGCAGACCTCGTGCCCCATCGGGTAGTCGCGCCAGGTGGTGGTCGCACCGGCCTCAGTGGTCGCCCGGTGGGCCGCCCGCCCGCCTTCGATGGGCACCACCTCGTCGTCTCGACCGTGGCCAAAGAACACCGGCGTGGTCAGCGCCTCGGAGGTGATCTCCGTGCTCCAGGTGTCGGCCAGCACGACATAGCCCGACAACACCACCAGCCCCGCCAACGGCTCCCGCCGCCGCAGCCCCACATGCAGGGCCATGGCGGCCCCCTGGCTGAAACCCGCGAGCACGATCCGGCTGTGGGGGAGCCCCCGGCTGATCTCGCGCTGGATCAGGGCCCCGATGGCGGTGGCTGAGGCCTGGACCCCTGCTGGATCCTCTCGATCGGGACGATCGTGATCCAGGGAGCGGATGTCGTACCACGAGGGCATCACGTGGCCTTGGTTGATCGTGACCGGGGCGGTGGGGGCGTGGGGGAACACGAACCGGATCCGGGGGAGCCCGAGGTGGGGCACCAAGGGGGAGAAGTCGCTGCCGCTGGCTCCGAGGCCGTGCAGCCAGATGACGCTGCCCTCAGCGGGGACGCCGGGGGTATGCTCGATGCAGGGGAGGTAGTCCATCGGATCGTGGTATCGCCATCGCCCCCGAGCGTCGCATCCCGAGGTTACGCGGGATGGGGGCTGTGGTTGACAGGCCTTTGGCATGTCAACCACAGCGGTCCCCTACATTGACGTCCGAAGTGGAGGCTCTCGATGCGGTTGGCTTGTTTCCTGGGGCTCTTCCTCGCTGCGTGTGGGGGTGATGCCGAAGACACCAACCTAGGCACCAAGGACGCGGACGCGGACGTCGACGCGGACGCCGACAGCGACACGGACGCCGACGCGGACACCGACGCGGACGCCGACAGCGATGCCGACACGGACACCGGCACGGGCCCCGGCAGCCCGCCGCTGATCCAGCGGCAGGGCCAGGCTGTGGTCGACAGCACCTACGTCGGCACTGAGTCGCTGCAGGTGGTGGACTCCACCACCTACGTGCCGCTGTGCGAGATCACCTATGATCTGAGCTCGACCGCACCCCGGGACGACTGTCCCGGCTGTGACTGGGGCTATGAGCTGGTGATCAGCAACGCCACCGTCGTGGTCGACGACCTCGCGCTGTGCGCCCCGGTCTATGGCTACGACGCAGGCAATGTCTCCGACCTCGACGGGCAGGTCCGGATCTACGGCTACAACCCGGACTTCTTCGGTCACGCTCAGGTGCTGATGGTCTACAACGGCACCTACTGGAGCGGCGACGCCTACGCTCAGTGGGACGAGGTGAAGAAGACGCTCAGCTACCTCCAGATCGATGGATACTACGATGCGAACTGATCCACTGCGGATCCTGCTCGGAGGCCTGCTGCTCGCTGCGTGTTCCGGGGACGACGCCCCCGTCGCCCCCCCGGACACCACCCCCCTCGATGTCGAGGCCGTCGTCTCTCCGACGATGCCCACGGTGGTCACCGTGCGCTGGCGGACGGCGGATCCATCCGTTGGGTACGTCACCTTTGGCGAGGGGGCGCTGGATCGCTACACCCTCGAGACCCCCGAAGGCACCGAGCACGAGGCGAAGCTGGTGGCGCTGGCGCCCCTGACCGACATCTCGTACCAGGTCGTCTCCGGTGAGGAGCTCAGCGACGAGGCGATCGTCACCACCGGCGACCTGCCTGTCCCCGCCCCGGAGATCGTCGTCTCCGGCGAGGGCCAGGATCGGTTCACCGTCCTGACGCTGCTCGATGACTATGCTCACCCTGTGGTGATCGATCCTCAGGGTCGGATCGTCTGGGTGCACGATGACACCCGGCCCGGCCAGGTGTTTCGGGCCAGGCTGTCGGTCGATGGCTCCGGGCTGGTGTACAGCTCCACCCTCGAGGCCGGTCTGCCGTCGGACGACTCGGTCCTGGTCCGGGTCTCGTGGGAGGGGGAGGAGACTCAGGTGCTGAATGTGCCCAAGCTGTCCCACGACTTCGCGGAGCTGCCCGACGGCACCCTGGTGACCCTCGCCTCGGACTGGCGGGGTGGTGTCGAGGGGAACAAGCTCGTCGCCGTGTCCCCCGATGGCACCACCTCCGATCTGTGGTCGGCCTTCGACTGCCTCGATCCTGCGACCCACCCCAGCCGGGATCCGACCCGGGACGACTGGACCCACACCAACGCGCTGGACTACCTCCCCGAAGAAGACGCGTTCATCGTCGGCATGCGCAACCTCAACACCCTGGTGTACGTCGAGCGGGCCACGGGCGCGTGTCGCTGGGGCCTGGGGGGCTCAGGGGGCGATGTCGCCGTCAGCGGAGGCAGCTTCATCCACCAGCACCAGTTCCACCGGTTCGACGATCGGCTGCTGGTGTTCGACAACGACGGAGCCGTGGGCTCGGTCAGCCGGGTGCTGGAGTTCAGCTTCGACGAGGCCGCCAAGACGGCCACGGTGATCGGTGAGTTCCGGACGGACCCCCCGGTCTACAGCTTTATCCTTGGGGATGCCTACCGTCATCCCAACGGGGACACCCAGATCACGTGGGCCACCGCGGGCCTGATCGACCGCCTTCGCCCCGATGGGACGCGACGCTGGCGGGCTGAGCTGCCTGGCTATGTGCTCAGCTTCTCGGAGACCTATGTCGATCCGGGGCGCCCCGGATCGCTCGAGTAACAGATCGATCTGAGGAGGCGCGCCATGGGCAAGTGGCCCTGGATCCCAACGCTGGCGGCCTGCAGCGGGGCTCCCTCCACACCGACGGCGCAGCCCCCGGCGCCGGCGCCGACGGAGCTCCCCACGCCCTCCTCGATCTCCCTGACGGCGATCGAGGGGCTCCTCGACGAGATCGAGCTAGCCGGCGGCTCCCTCGTCCGCTCCGCATGTCGTGGCGTGTCGTGGGGCGTCCCCGGCGGCGACACCCTGCACAACCACGGCACCCACGCCGTCCTCCGGGAGATCACGCCGGAGGGCCGCGCCGCGTGGGGCGTCCGCTGGGGGGACGAGGAGGGTGGGTGCAGCGGCTTTGGGTCGGGCCACGCTGTCGGGCGCTCTGCCCCGATCGAGGTCGATCTGTACGCGTTCGTCCCCGAGCGGGCGTAGGAGGTTCGGTGACCAAGCCAGCAGGGTTGCTCGTGTGTCTGT
>DRPG01000586.1 GCA_011376105.1 Deltaproteobacteria bacterium | reverse complement strand
CCGCCCCCGGCTCAGGCTCTGGACCGAGCTGTCGGACTGGACCGGACGCGCTCGACCCGACGCTCCCCCGACCGCCACCAGCGATCGAGCTGTGGGGATCTCTTGTGGTGGAGCTCGGCCGCCGGGTGCTCCAGGACGCGCCGCCTCGGCTAAGACCCACAACAGCCCACGCCTAGTCCCCTCGGATCGAGCTGAACCGGGGGAAGGTGTTGAGCTCGTCGGGGGAGGGGCTGTGGGTGGAGAGCAGCAACAGATCGAGGTTGTTGCGCTGAGCGAGCAGGCTGGATCGGGTCTCCCTCAGGGCGGCCTGCAGCCCCTCCATGGCGGGCTCCAGGGACCCCATCGCCTGGCGGATGGCGCTGTGCAGGCCCCCCGCCGCCCGTGCTTGTGCCAGATCGGAGAGCCCCCCCAGGTAGGCGATCCGATCGCGGGAGACCTGGGACAGGGGAAGGCTGGAGGCCCCCGCCGCGCGGGTGAACGTATCCAGCGCCGCCTGAGTCCGGACGATCCGTCGGGCGAGCTCTCCCCTGCGTCGATCTGGATCGGGGGTGGGAGGGATCGAGGCGCTCAGCTCGGGATCGCTCGCCAGCTCCACCTCGATCCCGGCGAGCTCGGTCCGCGCCCCGCGGCCCAGGCGCAGGGTGGTGTGCAGGGCCTCGAGGGTGGCCTCGGTGTTGTGCAGCCGCTCGAGCTGAGCGGCGAGCGTCGGGTGCCCCTCGGCCAGCAGGTGCTCCTGGGCCGCGATCCGGGCCGCGATCAGGCGCTGGGGAGCGTCTTCGAGGGGGACCAGGGCGAGCTTGAGGCTGCTCAGCTCCTCGTCCAGCGTGACCCGCCGGGCCTCGATCTCCTCGAAGGTCGCGTGGGCGACTCGGGCGGCGAGGCGCAGGGTGGAGAGCCTTGGCTCGAGCTGGCCCAGCAGCCGCGCGGCCCAGGCGGAGAGCCCACGCTGGGCTCGATCCAGATCCACCTGGGCCTTGCAGGCCACGGCCCAGGCCTCGTGGGCGGCCTCCCGCACACCCACGGCCTCCTCGGTGCGCTGGCGGAGTGTGCTGCGCAGCGCCGCCTGGCGCCTCAGATCGTCGAGTGCGTCGCGGAGATCATCCATGCCCTGAGTATGTACCCCGATCGAGCGAGATCCCCCGTGGGATCAGGGCAGGAACGCCCGGACGCGCTCGAACCTGGGGCTCTGCTTCACCAGATCGGTGATCCGGGTGCTGGCCCGCCGCAGGCCCCGCATCACCGCCAGATCCACCAGGCCCCGGCCTCCACCCTCGAGCTGGACCGAGCCATCGGGGTGCAGCGAGACGCGATGGATCCGGATCTTAGCCAGGGCAGACAGCCAGCGTGCGCTGCTGTGGGACACCCGGATCCCGGCCCCGCCCACCCGGGCCTCCAGCGCAGATGCCAGGCGGGGATCCTCGGGGGGGCCCTGGACCACCGCGGTCAGGGTGACGACCCCGCCACCGAACACGATCGCCTCGATCCCGTGGCCGACCTTGACCAGCAGATCGCCCTCGGTGTGGGCTTCGGCCCGGATCGAGGCATCGTGGAGCTGATCCACCAGGGCGCTGAGGCCCTCGCCGGAGGTCTCGGTGAGCCGCAGCGCCACCGGGCCCGCCAGGAGCTGGAGCTCGGTGATCTGGGGCTCCTCGCCCCCACGGAACGTCAGCTCCAGCTCGACGGTGCCTGGGGGGAGCCGCACCTGCCGGCCTCCGAAGGAGGTCTCGAGGGGCTCGGGCAGCCGGCCCGCCAGCTGCACGGTGCCGCCAACGAAGCGGTTCGCCCAGCGCGTGACGGGCAGGGAGCGGAGGGCAGAGGACAGAGGGGCTCCGGGGGGGAGTCTATTGTACCCCAGGCCCCGCCCGGGGTGAACCAGAGCCACTGGAGCCCACGGATCATCGGAGATCTTCCACCAGCTCCTTGAGCTGCTCTAGATCCACATACAGCTCCTCGACCTCGGGGCACGCGAGCAGCGCGGCCTCGACGCTCGACAGCAGGGAGCAGCCCCGGGCCCGGGTGTCCAGGTAGTTGGTCAGGTACACCTCGACCCGTGGGATCTGGCCCTCGGTGATCTCCACCAACCCATCGGCCCGCAGCCGGGCGATCAGGGCCTGGGAGAACCCGAGCAGGAAGGACGTCGACATCGTCTGCCGGTAATACGATAGATCCCCCGGGGCAGTGGAGCACGTCATGGTCTGGTGGTTGTGGGTGGGCTGCAGGTCGCCCGAGGTCGAGCCGATCCCCGGCTCAGAGGTGAGCTTCCTCGAGATCTGGGGCTCCTACAACACCGATCGGGTGAGCACGATCGATCTCCTCGACGACGGGGGGGCGGTGGTCGGGCTCGAGCTGGCCTCCCCCGCCCGGACCGATGCGGTGATCAAGCGTCTGTCCGCCGACGGGATCGAGGCGTGGGAGCTGCGCTGGGGGCGGGAGTTCGACGAGGAGCTGCACGCCTCGCAGATCACCTCCGGGAAGATCCGGATCGCCGGTGGGATCTGGGAGCAGGACATCACCTTCGCCGACACCCGCACCCTGCTGCTCGACGTCGACCTGCAGTCCGGGGCGCTGTCGGGCAACCCCACCTGGGAGTGGAACCCCACCGGGGCGCGGGACGTGGTGTGGGCTCTGCTGGCCTCCCCCCAGAGCGGGGAGGGATCGATCGCGGTCGGCGAGTCGGGGGAGGATCTGTTGCTGGTGAAGCTCGATCGAGACGGGGTCCCCACCGACGACGTCCTGTTCGACGGGGGCGAGGTCGAGCGGGGGCTCGGTGCGGCCCTGGCGGCGGACGCGGTGATCGCGGTGGGGCAGAGCACCGACGAGTCCGATCAGGAGGACCACGGAGATCTGTGGGTCGCTGCGTTTGAGGCCGGTGATCTGTCCGAGCGCTGGTCCCTCGAGTGGGGCGAGGCGTTCCAGTCTGAGGAGATCGGCAACGCCGTCGCGAGCGACGGGACCACGATCGTGGTGGTGGGGGCCGACGCCCTCGGTCAGGGGGTGATCCTGGGCCTCGATCTACAGGGAGCGCTGCTGTGGGAGCGGCTGTGGGACTCCGGCGGGCGCGACAGCGGTCGCGCCGTGGCCTTCGATCCAGATGGTCTGGCGGTGGTGGCGATGGACGCAGGCACCGATCTGGCCCTGCTGTGGATCGATCCCACCACCGGGGGGATCGTCGAGGAGATCCGCTGGGGTGGCCCTGAGGACGAGACGATCACCGCGCTGGCGATCGACGACGATCAGCTCTGCATCGCGGGCACGATCACCGGGGGCCCCGACGGCGCCGAGCAGGCGCTGGCGGCCTGTGGGCCCCGCGATCCCCTAGCCCTGCCCGAGGCCCCACAGGAGGCCCCGTGAGGCTGGAGCGCCACGACGTCGTGCTGAGGCTCGGCTGTGGCGGGGTGGTGGCCTGGTCCGTCGCCCGCTGTGCCCGGGCGCGCCACGCGGGACGGAGCAGGCGGCCTCGTCGATCACCACCAAGCGCGCCCGGGCAGATCAGCGCAGCGATCCCCTCGTCCTTCTCGGGGGTATAGGGCGATGGAGCCGGGCGAGCCCCCCGGAGCCCACGAGGCCGTGGCCGAGGACGCAGCGCTGCCCGAGGGGGTCGCGTCCCCGCCCCCCGCGATCCTGAGCTTGGTGGTGTGGATCGGCGCGTTCTCTGCGGTCACCTGGGGGATGATGGTCCTGTTCCGGCACCGGGGGCCTCCCCCCCGCCCTGAGCGACACCGGGGGGAGCCGGACGAGCCGCCGGGATAGGATGGCCAGGCCATGGAGGGAGCCTGGGGCCCATCCACAAGATCGTGCTGTCCGTGATCGTGCTGCTGCACGGGGCTGCAGTGTTCGGCAGCTTGCTGTCGCGCTGGCCCGTGGGGCGGGCCGTCCGGGCGTGGACCGAGCCCTGGGAGAAGGTGCTCGGGGTCCACCAGAACTGGCCGATGTTCGCCTACGCGCCGAGACAGACCACCTGGGTGGAGCTGATCGGCCACCGTGAGGACGGCACTCAGGTCCCGATCCCGCTGCTGCCGGGGGAGCTTGAGCCCGGGTGGTTCATGACCGGCTACGTCCGGGCGGGCAAGCTCCAGCGCAACGCAGAGCCCGAGCGCCGCGAGCGGCTGCGTATGGCCCTGGTCCGCTGGTCGTGTCGGCACCAGGTGGCCCAGGGCGATCCGGTGCGCCGGGTCTCGGTGATCGGCGCTGAGCGACAGACCCCCGCTCCGGGCACCTACCAGCTCCCGCGCAGCGACTGGCCCGTCAACCGTGAGGATCTTGGCCGTTGGAACTGCCCCAAGCGCTAAAGGCATGGGACCGCTTCTGGTTCGCCCCCGTCGATCCCCGGGCCCTGGCCGCGATGCGGATCAGCCTGGGGCTGCTGTTGCTGTCGTGGTGGGTGTCCATGGGGGCTGCGCTGCCCCTGCTACACATCGAGGGTCCCTTCGACGCCCACCTGATGGACACCTACTGGACTGAGTGGCGGGTGCGGCTGCTCGAGGGGCTGACCCCGGGTCAGCTGCACCAGCTCTGGCTCGGGGGCTTCGTGGTGCTGGGGGCGTTCACCGTAGGCCTGGGCACCCGGCTGTCGAACCTGCTGACCCTGGTGCTGCTGGTCGCGGTCTGGCACCGCGCCCCCTGGATCCACAACGGAGGAGATCGGCTGCTGCGGATCTGGACCCTCAGCCTGCTGCTGTCCCCCAGCGGGGCGATCTGGTCGGTGGACGCCCAGCTCCGGCAGCGCCTGGGCGTCGAGCCGGTCCGGCAGGTGCCGATCCTGGCCATCCGCCTGGTCCAGATCCAGCTGGTGGTGATGTACACCGCCACCGGCCTCGAGAAGCTGCTCGGGGGGCCGGAGTGGCTGGCGGGG
>DRPG01000585.1 GCA_011376105.1 Deltaproteobacteria bacterium | reverse complement strand
GGTTTGGGGGGGGGATGGGGGGCGCTCGGGGGGGCACGGTGTAGCACAGGATCTACGGGGTGTGGGGGGCGGAGCGGTGGCCACCGGCACCGTCCAGGGGGTACGCTGTCGTTGGGGGTTGCTGCCGAGTCCATCGGAACAACCCGGGAGGTCACGATGCTCTGTCTCGCGGTGACGGCTCTGGTCGCAGGAGCACAACCGATCCCACAGGCTCCTGGCGGGGGAGAGCTCCCGATCGGGCTGCTCCCTCCCCGGAGCAGCCCGATCCCAGCCGCCGCCGGCGGTGGCTCGGGGACCGCTCCGGCGGTCCCGGCCCCGGCCGCAGCCCCTATGGCCCCGGCCGCAGCTCCTGTCGCAGCTCCTGTGGCCCCGGCCGCGGTCCCTATGGCCCCGGCCGCAGCCCCTGTCGCAGCTCCTGTGGCCCCGGCCGCGGTCCCTGTGGCCCCGGCCGCAGCTCCTGTCGCAGCTCCTGTGGCCCCGGCCGCGGTCCCTGTGGCCCCGGCCGCGGTCCCTGTGGCCCCGGCCGCGGTCCCCGGGGGGGGCCTGGGGGTGTTGATCCCCCAGCCTGGTGCCTACACCTATGAGGTGCCGCTGTCCGATGGCTCCCTGACTCAGAACACTGTCGTCGTCAGCCAGACGCCCGGGGCCTTTGGCCTGGAGGTCTTCCTGGGGAGCGCCGAGGGTGCTTCGGTCAAGATGGGGGACGCCACCTACCAGATCGACGCCGATCGGATCGTGCGGATCAGCTCGACGACGGCGTCGGGCCGATCCGTCACAGAGGCGCACACGGTCCTGCAGCTGCCCCTCGAGCGGCTCGCGTCCTGGTCCAACACGGGCAGGAGCTCCGATGGATCGATGTGGCTCGAGCAGCGGACCGTCTCGGCGGTGGGCATCGACGTGCTGCTGCCGAGCGGCCAGCTGTACAAAGACTGTGTCGTCCTCACGGTGATCCACAGCAACGGGCTGATCCTGCAGGAGTACTACGCACCGTCTAGCTGGCTCGTCGGCACGGTGGTGGTCTCCGACGCACGCGACGTCAGCCCCGATCTCCGCTCCGGGCCCGGGGAGTGGACCAAGTGGCTGACGTCGCGGCGCGACGCCGTGGCGATCGGGGCCACCTCCGCGGCTCCGGTCCGCTCGGTCTCGTTCAACTCCCCGTCGAGCCTCTCGCAGCGGTGTGAGGCGGGCAGCATCGTAGCGTGCAGCGATCTCGCCTTGATGTACCAGCAGGGACAGGGCGTCCCCACCGATCCCGTCCAGGCGGCTGCGCTGGCGCGTCGGGCCTGTGAGGGGGGCTCAGCCACCAGCTGTGCGCAGCTCGGCTACCTGTACTACACCGGCGAGGGCGTCCCCCGGGATGTCTCGGCTGCGGTGAGCCTGTACCAGCACGCCTGCAGCAGGGGCAACGATCTGGCGTGTGAGAGCCTCGAGCGCCTCAGCGCCCCCTGAGCGGCCTGGTGATCTCGCCGACGCCGACACGGGATCCGTCGGGCCCCAGAGGGGGAATGTCTCGAAATACGAGTTTTTAGCTGGGGGTTTCGATCTGGAGAGGCGTGATAGAGTGTCCCTGAACAGCCTCCAGGGGGAGCAAGATGTGGCGTAGCGGACCGCTGATCACAGGGTTGTTGGTGTGGACCGCAGCGGTGATGGGACACGATCCCACGCCGTCCCCCGGGCCTGTGGCCCGACTCCCCGAACACTTCATCGTGCCCCCCGCACCTCCGCCCGTGGCCCCCGCGCCTCCGCCTGTGGCCCCCGCACCTCCGCCCGTGACCTCTGCGATCGCAGAGATCGCAGCCCCCGATCCTCCCGCACAGGCCCCACCTCCGGATCGAGGTATGGAGACCCTGTGGTTCAAGCCCTCGATCCCCCACCCCCCCAGGCGGCCGCGCCACCGCGGCTCCTCTCCAGCGATGATGCCCCTGGGCGGGATGTTCCAGCTCCGTGCCGTCCAGGCGATCCGGAGCCGACGCTGTGCCGAAGGCCTGGAGGCGGTCGAGCTGGGCGTGGCCCAGTCCCCTGACCACGCCGTGCTGTACCAGGCCATCTGGAGCTGCTTCCAGCAGCACCAGGTGCGGCTGCTGGCCGCGGAGGTCGAGGGGATCGATGCGTTCGGTGACCTGCTCCGCTGGCTCGAGGGCCCCAGGGATCCAGAGCGGATCGAAGGCCAGCTCCCCCCGGGGATCGGGATCGACGAGGTGATGCCCTGGGCCCTGCCCCCCGCCGGAGGTATCGAGTATCGCCTCGCGGTGTGGATGGACACCTGGAGCGATCCCCAGGGCTTTGCCCTGTCTCTCCGGGAGCTCATCGGGGAGCCGTTCGTCGCGGATGCGCTGTCGACCGATGTGTTGCTGGAGCTCCAGGCTGCGATCGCCCTGTCTCGGGTGGCCGAGCCCACCGAGGAGCGCGATCAGCTGTGGGCGCGTCGGGTCTACTGGGCCGCTCAGGCCCTCGCCGATCCCTCGTTCTCCGAGCTGATCCACCGACACCGTCCGGACCTCGTGCCCGAGCTCCGGCGTCTGTACGGAGAGGCCACCACCGCCAGGGACGGGCGGGAGCTCCCGGTGCCGGTGCAGCTCGCGATGCAGCTCGGCACGAGCTGATCCGGGCGTTCCGGGCCGATCAGGGCGTGTCGGGCTGCCCGGCGTCGGGGGATTTAGCGTCGGAGGGCCCGGAGGCGTCGGAGGGCCCGGAGGCGTCGGTGGCCTGCTCGGTCTGCTCGGCTGGATCGTCGACGGTGAGGCGGACGCCGGGGCTCTCGATCGCGCCCCGGAGCAGCGCGCTGATCGCCCACACGCCGGGCTCGAGGTTCAGGGTGTCGGTGTCGGCGGGGAGCAGCGACTCGAAGGCCAGCGCCCCGTCGCGCTCGCGGTACAGCACGATCGAGCGGAGCGCCTCGGGATCGGGGTGGGTGAGGGTCACGGTGTCGCCGTCGAGCGCTAGCTCGGGAGGAGCGGCGGTGCGGCCGGGGGTGGGCATGCCCACCGCGGGGGCGGCATACAGCTCCTTGATCAGATCTCCGACGCCGGCCTGGTTGCGCAGCACAAACTCAGCCCGGAACCAGATCTGGCCCGCGGTGTGGCCCGCGGCCCGGGACAGCTCCACCTGGGTGCGGAACTCCGAGGTCGCCCACTCGCTGCTGCTGCCGGCCTTGGAGGCATCGAGGCCGACCAGCAGGGGGCGCTCCAGCTCGACCTGAGCGTCCCACCAGGTGAGCAGCTTGTCGTAGCGCTGAGCCTCCCGGTGGGTGCTCCAGTACAGCTGGGGCGCCAGGTAGTGCACCCAGCCCTGCCGGTACCACACGAGGGGATCGGCGTGGAGCGCCTCCACCTGATCGAGGCCCCGGATCCCGGCGGGCTGCCCCGGCCGGTAGATGCCGAACGGGCTGATGCCCATCTTGCAGTCGGGGCAGCGCTCGGTCACTAGGCTCGAGATCTTCTCGACCAGCGTGTCGACGTTCTGTCGACGCCAGGCGCTGCGGGACAGCGCTCCACCGGTCTGGCGGTAGGCGTCGAAGCTGGCCTGATCCGAGAAGGTGCTCCGGCCGTTGGGGTAGGGGTAGAAGTAGTCATCGAGGTGTACACCGTCGATGTCGTAGCGGGTCAGGACGTCGTCGATCACCGCGAGGGTGTGGGCCTGGACCTCCTCTACCCCCGGATCCATCCACAGCAGGTGGGCGTAGGTGCGTGTGTGCTCTTGGGCCCAGCGAGACATGTGGTTGTCGGCGACCGGGGCCTTGCGGTTGGCGGACGCCCGGTAGGGGTTGAACCAGGCGTGCACCTCGAGGCCGCGGGCGTGGGCCTCCTGGATCAGGATCTCCAGTGGATCGAAGCCTGGATCTCCGCCCTGCTGGCCGGTGAGAAAGCGCGACCAGGGCTCGAGCTCAGAGGCGTACAGCGCGTCGCCCTCGGGCCGCACCTGGAACACCAGGGCGTTGAAGCCGTGCTGGCTCGCGCCCTCCACCAGCGCGGTCAGCTCAGCGATGGCCTCCTCGGCGGGCAGCCCCTTGCGGGAGGGCCAGTCGAGGTTCGACACCGTCGCGACCCACAGGCCACGGAACTCCCGGGGCACCGCCACGTCGACCAGCTCGGGCTCGGGGGGTGGCTCAGGGGGCGGGGGGGGCTCGGTGTTCTGCGCAAGCCCCACCTCAGCGGCGGGGTGGGGGGGGAGCTGGTTGGGACGCAGCAGGGCGCAGGAGGCGACGAGCACGGGCCACAGGAGGGGGGAGCGGATCACCTGAGCTTCCGGAGGTGGGGGGGAGGCGACCAGGACATGACAGTGGCCTAACGTCCCTGTCGGATCGGAGACGGGGGCCTCGAGCCACACGCTGTCCCACGACACCCTCCGGTGGCGTCCGCGCTGCCGCGGGGCCCGCGCTGCTGCGGGGCTCGCCCGGGGCCCGGGCCTCAGGGGGCGGGGATCAGGGCGTAGCTGAGCACCTCGAGCATCTCGTCGCCCTGGTTTGCTGCGCTGCGGTAGGTGCTGAGCCACACCCGCCCGTCTCCGTCGGGGAAGGAGACCAGCAGGGGCGCGCCGGGGACCGTGCCCGAGCTGAGCCCGTCGCGCCAGGGCGCGTCTCCCTGGAGGTGGATCGTCACCTCCGCTGAGGTGTCCTCGATCACCGGCCAGGTGGGCAGATCGTAGCTTAGATCTAGGGTGTCCTTTGAGAGGGCGCTCGCCAGCTGTGGATCGAGGACCTCCGCGGTGATGGTGTCGGTGTCTCCGACCTGGGCGTCGTCGGGGATCGTGTCGTCTCCGAACAGCTCTAGGGCGTCGGGCCAGATCTGCTCGACGACGTCGTAGGACCAGTCGGTGGCATACACCACGCCCCCGGAGCGCACGTAGGCCCGGAGGTTGTCCTGGATCGTCGCCGACGCACCGCCTCCGTAGATGATGCCCTGCTCCTGGTGCCCCCCGTCGAACAGCACCACGTCGTGCTGGCCGAGGTTCGCCGGATCCTCGAGGAAGTCGAGCAGCGTGGAGCCCACCTGGCCGTCCACCACCTTGACGCTGTTGATCCCGATGCTTGACAGCAGGGCCGCGAAGTCGTCATAGGCGCCGGTGACCACCGCGACGGACAGCTCCGAGTCGGGCGCACAGCCCCCCGGAGGCAGGACCACCGGCTCGTTGCCCACCGGGACGATGAACTTGTCGATGATCTCGTGGCCCACCTGAACATAGATCTCATAGTCCCGGTTGGGCACCAGATCCGAGAGGGTGTAGGCTCCGATCTCGTCGCTCGTGACGGAGCGGCTGTCGTACACCACGTCAGACAGATCGTACAGGTGGGTGTACACCAGCGCGTTGCTCACCCACAGCTGGGTCTCGGGGTGACAGACCCGACCCGAGATCGACAGATCGGGATCGGAGGCCGGCAACACGTTGTTCGACAGGTTCTGCTCGGAGCCGCAGGCCACCGCCACGGCGAGGGAGAGGACAGGGACGATTCGTTGCATGGGCTGGCTCTCAGGGGACGACGGTGCCGGGGACGAGGACGTAGATGTCGCGGGTGTCGAGCAGCACGGTGCCGTCGCCGATGACGTTGAGGGTCAGCAGGTGCAGCTCGTCCTCCGTCGAGGGAGCGTCGGCTCCGCGGAAGGTCAGCTCGAAGTCGATCTGGCTGCCGCTGGCGGCCCCCACCACGTTGTGCACCTCGGGCTCGATGTCGATCACGAAGCCCTCGTCGTCTCCCTCGATCTCGAGGGTGATCTCCGAGAACTCGACGGAGTCGATCAGATCGTCGACGGCGTCGACGATGGCCTGGCGGAACTGAGCGTCGGAGCCCGACCATCCCAGCACCAGCAGCTCGTCGGCGGCGATGGTGCCGTCGTGGTTCAGATCGGCGCGGGAGTTGGTGCGCCGGGCCAGATCCTCCATCCGGGATCGGGCGGCGGTGCCGGCGACGTGGATGCCGATCAGCTTGGCGTTGAGCTGGCCCGCTGCGTACACCACGTCGTCGGTGGAGGCGTCCCGGGGGCAGCCCCCGGGCGTGTTGTGGGTGTCGCTCGCCCGCATCGGCGCGTCGGTGGCGTAGACCAGCACCGGCAGGGCGTAGGGACGGAACCCCATGCCCCCCTCCAGACCTCCCCCGGGGGAGCTGGGATCGTAGCTCTCCCGGGTACCGCCGAAGGGATCGCCGGGGGATGAGAGGAACGGAGCGATGTCGTCCTGGTTGTCGAAGGCGCTGTTGCAGCTCTGATCGTAGCCCAGCCCCGACAGGGCCTGAAACAGGGCCTCGCAGGCGCTCTCGGGGCTGTCTCCGCCGTAGTGCAGGGGCACGCCCGACAGCGCGCTCTGCATCCGGTTCAGATCGCTGGTGATCTGCTGCACCAGGATGAACGGTCGATCCTGACCCGATCCCATGGTGTTGAACAGGCCGCTGCCGTAGTTGTAGTCGTCGAAGGTGGCCACGCCGTACTGGGCGTCGGGCAGGACGGTCGAGATGTCCTGCACGATCTGGCCGAACTCGTTGGCCATGGCCCGCACGGTGTCACCCATCGAGCCGGTGGTGTCGATCAAGAACGCGACGTCCCCCTGCTCGATGGTCAGGGTGAAGGGGAAGTTCTGGGTGACGTCGGTGCGGGCGGGGACCTCGACGTAGATCCCCTCGATGATCGAGCCTGGATCGAGGGGGTCGCTGCCGGCGGAGATCTCGGATCCATCGGAGAAGCCGTCGCCGTCCGAGTCGTCGTCATAGGGATCGGTGTGGTGGGTGTCTGCCTCGTCGTTGTCGGTCAGCCCGTCGCCGTCGCTGTCGAGGTCGGCAAAGTCGCCGATCCCATCGCCGTCGGTGTCGCGTGGTGGATCCCCCGCCGCGCCTCCGCCGCGCTCCTCAGCGTCGGAGAAGCCGTCACCGTCCGAGTCGTCGTCGAGGTAGTCGGGTGTCCCGTCGCCGTCGGTGTCCACCGGATCTTCGTTGAACGGGGTGGTGCCGGCCTCGTACAGATCGGCGATCCCGTCGCCGTCGGAGTCGTCGTCGAGGTAGTCGAGGATCCCGTCGCCGTCGGCGTCGCGAAAGTCGCAGTCCCCGACCTCGATCCGATCGAGGATCGTGTCGTTGTCGTCGTCGGTGTCGGTGAAGTCGAGCAGGCCGTCGCCGTCGTGATCCCCCGTGCCCTCGTGCTCGTCATCGAGGCAGTTGTCGTCGGAGTCCAGATCCAGGAAGTCAGCGATCCCGTCGCCGTCGCTGTCGACGGGGAAGGTGATCAGATCGTCGTCGCCGGCCTCGATCGCGTCGGCGATCCCGTCGCCGTCCGAGTCGGTGTCTTGCCAGTTTGGAGCACCGTCGCCGTCGGCGTCTGGATCGATGGGGGAGGTGGTCGCCGCGTTGACCTCGGTGAGCTCCCCCTCGTGGTGATCCATGATCGTGTCTTCGTCTTCGTCGGGCAGGGTGAGGTTCAGCTCCTGCTCCCGGGCCCGGGTCTGGGGTGGCTCACAGGCAGAGGCCAGCGCGAGGCTCGAGATCAGGCCTGCTCGGACAAGCTGCGTGGCGCAGATCATGCGTCCCTCCGTTCGGGGCAGCCTACACCACGAACGGGTGGATCGCGGATCCCCGTCGGGGGCTGTGGGGATACACTGCGGCCATGCGCGTTGCCTTTATCTCAGACCTGCATGCCTCCCTCGATGCCCTCGATGCTGTGCTATCCGACATCGCCCAGCGGGGGGTCGAGCGGGTGGTGTGCCTCGGCGACATCGTCGATCTCGGGCCTGAGCCCTCCTCCACCCTCGAGCGCCTCCAGCAGCTGCAGATCCCCTGTATCCGTGGCAACCACGACACCCTCGATGAGCACCCTCCGATCCAGCGCCTCGCTGAGGTGGAGGACTGGACCCGGGATCAGCTGGGGGCGGCGCAGCTCGCCTGGCTGGATGCGTTGCCGGTGGAGCACCTCGAGGATCTCGATGGCTTGAGGGTGCTGTGTGTGCACGCCTCTCCCCGATCCGTCGGCGATCAGGTCCTCGCAGACACGCCGCTCGAGACCCTGGATGCGTGGTGGGGGGATCGACAGTTCGACGTGATGGTGTGTGGCCACACCCATGTACCCCTGCTGCGCAGGCTCAACGAGCAGCTGGTGGTCAACGTGGGCAGCGTGGGTCAGCCGTTTCGGTGGGCGTTCTCAGGGGGTCCGCCGCCCGCGGTCCTGCCCTGGTCGGAGTATGCGATCGTCGGCCACGTGGCGGGTCGGGTGTCGGTCGAGCACTGCCGGATCCCCTTCGATCTCGAGGCGTTCACCCGCGCCCTGCGCGCCAGCACGTTCCCCGGCGGAGACGCCTGGCTGGAGCAGTGGGCCCGTCGCGCACCCCGACCGTGAGGCTCGCGTAGCTCGCTGCCCCGGTCCGCCGCGTGCCCCCCCGAGGGTGGAGGGGCGTGACGATCGATGTCGATCCAGCAGGGGCTCGATCGTCTCGACACTGAACACACCCACAGGGAGTTCAGCATGGCCTACGAGACCAACCGATTCTGCTGGCATGGCGCGATCACCTCCGATCTCGATCGAGCGGAGGGGTTCTACGCCGAGACCCTGGGCTGGCAGGTCCAGATCGCCGAGATGGGCGACGGCGAGGTGCGCATGTTCGCGGCCGCGGGCGTGCCCCTGGCCCACCTGGCGCGCCCCTCCGCCGAGGGGATCGGCAGCCACTGGGAGAGCTACCTCCGGGTCGATGATGTCGACGCCTCCACCGCGGCGGCGGTGCAGCACGGGGGCCAGGTGCTGGTGGCGCCCACCGACATCGCGCCGGGGCGGCTCAGCGTGGTGACGAGCCCCGGCGGTGCACCCCTGTCCCTGTTCCACGAGGCTGATCCCACCGCTGAGCACCACCCCGGAGGGGACGGGAGCGTGCGCTGGGTCGAGCTGCATAGCAAGCAGATCGAGGCCGATCTGGCCTGGCTGTCGGCGACGTTCGGCTTCGGGGCGAACAAGGTGGATGTTCCGCGTGGAGCCTACTTTGTCTTGGAACACGGGGGTGTGCCCCGGGGGGGGGCCCTGGCGAGCCGGAGCGAGGAAGATCCACCGATGTGGCTGCCCTGGATCCAGGTCTCGAGCGCGGACGAGGCGCTGGAGCGAGCTCAGCAGCACGGTGGCCGGGGCGTGACCCCGCCCATGGACGTGCCCGGGGTGGGGCGGGTGGCGATCATGGCGGATCCCACCGGGGGGGTGCTGGGCGTGATCGCCCCCACATAGCGCCACCGGGTCCCCGTGGAGCCACGACACCAGCGGTGAACGCGGGCGATCCCTGGAGCTGTCCAGCGAGGCCCATGCTGCTGGCTACAGCCTCCTAAGCGTCTAGATCCTGGGCCCGGTGATCGGGCGGGGACGATCCAACAATGCCCTGTTCCGTCCTTGCAGAGATCCGATGGGATCGGGGCACGGAGCCCAGGACAGATGCAGATCGTACCCACCGCCGATCCCAGCCCCCGATCCACCTCGAGCGCCCGGATCCTCGTGGCCCTCGATCCAGGTGTACCCCTAGGTCGCGTCCTGGCGACGAGCTCCGATCGCCCCCCCTGGTCGATCGAGGTCGCCCCCAGGCCCCGGCGGGCCCTGCGGCAGGGGGGATACGATCTGGTCGTCGCCGATCGCCCCGACGTGCTCTTGTTTGCCCTGCGGGCGGATCCGGGCGCTGTGCGGGTCTTGGTGCCTCCCCGGGGGAGGCTGTGCAGCACCGGCGCGCGGCTGGCCCAGCACCTGCTGTCGCCCGATGCAGGCGCCGAGGCGCTGGAGATGGTGCTCGACTGTGCCCGCGGTGGGACGGGGCTGCTGGACGTGCCCCTGCCGGAGGGTGGAGCGACCTGCCTGCCACCGATGCCCCAGGATGTGCAGCGGCTGCTCGACGTCCTCGATGATCCGGACAACACCGCTGAGCACGTGCTCCAGGTGATCAGCACCGATCCCATCCTGGCGGCACGGATCCTGCAGCTGGCGAACTCTTCGTACTTCCAGCTGGCCCGACGGGTCTCGTCGCTCAAGCACGCGATCACTTTGCTGGGCGTGAACGCGATCCGGGTCGCGGCCCTGGCCGGGCGCTGCTTTGACGCGGTGCCCGGGGTCTCCTCTCCGGAGATCGCCGCGGTGCGGGAGCGTGGCCTGCGCACCATGCAGCTGATGCGGATGATGGCCGGAGATGACGCAGACGTCGCGGTGACCTCAGCGCTGCTGATGGACATCGGGCAGCTGCTGCTGCTCAGCGCGGATCCGGACTACCCGGCGCTGCGCCAGCGGGCCCGGGATGGGGGGCGCTCGCTGGCGGAGCTGGAGCGACAACGCTACGGCGCGACCCACGCCCAGCACGGGGCGAGGATGCTCGATGAGTGGGGCCTGCCCGCAGAGGTGGTGCAGGCGATCGCGTTCAGCCACACGCCGTTCCCCCACCCGTCGGCGCTGACGGAGCCCCGCACCTGGCTGTTCATCGCCAGCGCCCTGGTGGACGAGTCCGAGGGCATAGCCGGCTCCGGGATGCTCGATCCGGCCTGGATCCGCCAGGCCGGCCTCGGTGAGCGGCTCGAGCTGTGGCGCGGATCCCTGGAGGAGATCTCCGGGCACTCCGGGCCCTGATCCAGGTGCGCCGGGACGAGGAGGATGACCCGGCGCACGTTCTTCGTCGAGACCGACGTCGCCACCTCCTGGGGATCGTGCACCAAGGCCGGGCCCCCTCGGCTCGTCCGGTGATCGGGCCGCGACGACGTGGGCCGCCTCCGCCGTCGGGGAGGTCCCCGCCTGTGCCCTGCTGGGCCCTGGGCCGGCTCTGCAGAGGCCGTCCGTGCCTTGGCTCGTTAGCCCCCTGGTAGGTGTCGCCGGGACACCACGGGGATCCGGTCCGACCCCAACCCGACGGACCCACGGGCCGGGATCGACCGCCCGGCCAGGAGTCGACGTGCTGCGCGCTGCCGTGATCGAAGCCCTCACCGGGGTGCTGGGGGAGTCCGCCGAGCAGGCGGGTGACCTCGGGCAGTTCCTCTCCGATCCACCGAACCCCGAGCTGGGGGACATCGCCTTTGGGTGCTTCGGGTTGGCGAGGATCCTGCGACGATCCCCAGCTCAGATCGCCGAAGATCTCGCGGCCAGCTGGCAGCCCGGGGGCCTGTTCCGATCCGCTGAGGCTGTCGGGCCCTACCTCAACCTCAGGGCGGATCCAGTCGCGCTGCTGGAGGCGACCTGTCGTGCGGTGGCGGATGGCTCGCTGTGGGCTCCGGGGCGGACCCAGGTCCCACAGCGGATGATGATCGAGTTCTCTCAGCCCAACACCCACAAGGTGTTCCACGTCGGGCACCTGCGCAACGTGGTCCTGGGCGACAGCCTGGTGCGGATCCACCGGGCCCGGGGCCACGAGGTGATCGCGGCCAACTACTACGGAGACTTCGGCATCGACGTGGCGAAGTGTCTGTGGTGGCTGCAGACCCACCCCGAGGAGATCGCCCCCGACACCCACCGCACCGCCTGGCTGGGCAAGGCGTACCTGCTCGCCAACGAGGCGCTGCGCGTCAAGGACGGCAAGGAAGAGGGGGAGGTGGCTGATGATCCGGACACCGTCGCCCTGAAGCAGGAGCGCCTCGCGGAGGTGCGGGAGGTGCTGCACGCGATGGAGTCCCAAGAGCCAGGGGTCTGGGCCCAGTACCAGCAGACCCGTGCCTGGTGCCTCGAGGAGTTCGCCGACACCTACCGCTGGCTCGACGTGTCCTTCGACGTCGACTTCTTCGAGTCCCAGGTCGAGGACGCCAGCCGGGCCCTGGTGGATGCGTTCCTTGAGCGTGGCGTGTTCGAGCTGAGCGACGGCGCGGTGGTGTGCGACCTCAGGCCCGAGCTCGACGTGCCGGCCCTGCTGCGCAAGAGCGACGGCACCAGCCTGTACCTCACCTGGGATCTGGGGCTGGCCGAGCGCAAGTTCAGTGAGTTCGACATCGAGCGCTCGCTGTATGTGGTCGGCTCAGAGCAGCGGTTCCACTTCCGCCAGCTGTTCGCGACCCTCGAGCGCATGGGCTACGAGCGGGCGGCTGACTGTGAGCACGTCGCCTACGAGCTGGTGGTGCTGCCCGAGGGCAAGATGTCCAGCCGCCGGGGCACCGCGATCCCGCTGCACGAGCTGCGCACACAGGTCTCAGCAGCGATCGAGGTCCACATCCAGGCAGCCGAGGCCGAGGGCACCAGCCGGATCCCCGAGGGGCTCCGCGGGGAGACGATCCATCGACTCGCGGCGGCCAGCCTACGCTACGGCATGCTCCGGATCGGCACCAACAAGCGCGTGGTGTTCGACATCGAGGGCTGGACCAACCCCCGGGGGGAGACCGGCGTGTACCTGCTGTACGCCGTGGCCCGGCTCCGCTCGATCCAGCGCCGGGCCGGCGGCGCACCCGCGCTGGATGTGGCCCTGCCCACGGACGCCGGCTTCGGGGAGGCGCTGGAGGAGCGCGCGCTGCTCACCCACCTGCTCAAGGCCCCGGTGGTGCTGGAGCGGTCCGCCGACAGCAACGATCCCTCGGCGATCGCGGGCTGGCTGTACGAGGGCTCCCGCCTAGTCAGCCGGTTCTTCCATGAGTGCCAGGTGATCAAGGCGCAGCCTGGGCTGCGCCGGGCTCGGCTGGCCCTGGTCCGCGCCGCCGACGAGGCGATGACCGAGGGGCTGCGCCTCCTGGGGATCACCGCGGTGGATCAGATGTGAGCCGCCGGTGCCGGTGCCGGTGCCGGTGCCGGTGCCGGTGCCGATGCCGGTGCCGGTGCCGGTGCCGGTGCCGGTGCCGGGGCCGGTGCCGCTCGTCACCCCCTACAGGGCCCGCCGGGGCCCGCCGGGGCCGCGCTCCGGGGCCCGCCGGGGCCCGCCGGGGCCGCGCTCCGGGGCCCGCCGGGGCCAAGGCTCAGAAGTCCCCGAAGTCGGGATCGTTGAGGGGGGGGTTGTACCCGAGGCCGTTTGTGGACGCCTGCTCCCTTGGGCTCGCGCCGCGGGAGGCGGTGTGCAGGCCACGCTGGGTCATGAACAGCTGCAGCGCGCTCATCATCTCCGGCGTCAGGGTCGGGCGCGCAGGAGCGGGCGCCTCGGCGAGCCGGAAGCGGGAGAGGAGCTGGGTCAGCGTGGCGCTGTTGGAGGACAGCTCCCGGCTGGCCGCGGCCATCTCCTCGGCCTTGGCGGTGTTCTGCTGGGTGACTGAGTCCACCTGGCTCAGCGCGTCGTTGATCTCGCTGATGCCGGAGGCCTGCTCCTGGCTGGCCGCGGCGATCTCGCCGACGAGATCGCTGACCTCTCCGACGGAGGCG
>DRPG01000584.1 GCA_011376105.1 Deltaproteobacteria bacterium | reverse complement strand
GGTTTGATCCAAAACGATCCCGCCGATAGGAAGGGAGCGATCACCTAGGAGGATCTCATCATCTCAAATCACCTCGTGCCCACACCCACGACAACACTAAGCCCGCTCCGGATCGGAGGTCGCCCATGAGACGCCGACGCCACGTCCGAGAGCAGCCCCGCCACGAAGGCCCCCGCATCAACGATCAGATCCGCGCCAGTAGGGTGGTGGTGATCGACGAGAGCGGTCAACGCCTGGGCGAGTTCCTGGGTCCAGACGCTGTCCAGTTCGCCCGAGACCGAGGGCTCGATCTGATCGAGGTCTCCCCCGAGTCCAGTCCTCCGATCTGCAAGATCGCAGATCACGGTCGGCTGAAGTACGAGCGGCAGAAGAAGCGCAGGGCGGCGAGATCGCGTGCATCCCAGCCCCAGATGAAGGAGATCAAGCTCCGCCCCAAGACCGGCGATCACGATCTTGGGGTCAAGATCCGCAGGGCCCGCGAGTTCCTCGAGCGGGGGGATCGGGTCAAGGTCGCGGTGTGGTTCCGGGGCCGAGAGCACGCCCACCACGACATCGGCACTCAGCAGTGCCTCCGCATCGCCGACGCGGTGGACGACGTCGCGAGCATCGACACCCGCCCCCACATGCAGGGGCGCCGGATGTACATGGTGCTCGCTCCGTCCTGAGGGCCTGTCGCGCGTCTGGACCGAGCGTCGTGCTCTGACGGGCAGCTGGATGAAGACGCAGGAAGGAGCATGCTCCTGCGCGTGACCACCAACGACGAAGGACAGCGATCCATCAGGACACGAGTCGACGGCGGCATGCACGACAGGCTCCTGGAAGCACTCGGCAGCGAGGACGCACCCTCCTCGGCACAGCCGGGGATCGTGGGTGGCTCCAGGTGGCTCGCCCAGACAGGCGGGGCGTAGAGGAGATCCGGATCTCCAACGCGCTCCGGCTCAGCGCTCTAAGGCGAGCTGACGAGCTGGCGAGCTGGCGAGCTGGCGAGCTGGCGAGCTGGCGAGCTAGGCGATGGGTCGAGAGCCGTGGACTGGCCATCGGGTCTCCCAGAGATCCACCGCGTGCGGAAGACCAGCTGAGATCCATGGGGCCGCGCCGGAGCCCACACCAGGTCGGGACTGCGCCGGGACTGCGCCGGGACTGCGCCGGGACTGCGCCGGGACTGCGCCGGGACTGCGCCCAAGAGGCCAGGCTTTGGGCCCCCCACCCTGTGCCCACGCCCCGAGCCCCTACCGGGCGGTGTGCTCCAGCCACACCCCGCTCCGTGGGCGCAGGGTCACCGCCGGCATCGGCTCCAGCGTCGCCCCCGGCGCGGCGGTGAGCCGGTGGTGCTTCAGCCAGACCGCCAGGATCAGCACCGCCTCAAGCGTGGCGAAGTGGTTCCCGATGCAGACCCGGGGTCCGCCTCCGAAGGGGAAGTAGGCGAAGCGGGGCAGCCCCTCTGTCTCGTCCCCCAGCCAGCGCTCGGGCCGGAACGCCAGGGGCTCGCGCCACCAGCGTGGATCGCGGTGCACCACCCACTGGGGCATCAGGATCTGCTCCCCGGCCCGGACCACATGCCCACCGATCTGGACGTCCTCCGTCGGGGCCCGGCCGATCATCCACGCTGGAGGGTACAGCCGCATCGACTCGCGGATCACGGCCCGGTGCAGCGGCAGCCGGGACAGATCGGCGGCGGAGGGAGGGCGATCACCAGAGACCGCGCGCCCCTCGGCCGCCACCTCCTCCTGGATCGAGGGGTGGTGCGCAAGCAGCCACAGGGCATAGGACAGCGCGATCGAGGTGGTCTCGTGCCCGGCGGTGAACAGGGTGATCGCCTCGTCCCGCAGCTGCGCGTCGCTCATCCCCTCACCGTCCTCGTCGCGGGCTGCGAGCAGGCGTCCCAACAGGTGATCGCGCTCCTCCCCCGAGGCTCGCTCCCGGGCGATGATCGGATCGAGCACCCCCGAGATACTGCGACGCGCCTCTGCGATCCGCCGCCGTCCCCGGGTGGGCACCCAGGCCGGCAGGAGGCGTCGGAAGCTGCGCAGCTCCTCCTCGAAGGCCTCCATGAAGGATCCGATCGCCTCCCCCACCCGCTCGCCCGCC
>DRPG01000583.1 GCA_011376105.1 Deltaproteobacteria bacterium | reverse complement strand
GGGTGAGCCCAGGGCCCGCTCCCGCTGTGGCCCCCCTGTGGCCCGGGCTCCCCGGGGAGCGCCCGGGCGCTCAGTCTGTGCTCGAGAGGGCGCTCCAGATCTCCCGGGCTGCGGCCTCAGCACCCTCGAGGGTGTGGACCGTGCCATCGAGCTGCTGCTCATAGACCGCTCGCAGGATCTCGCCCATCTGGGGACCCGGCGGCACGCCCAGGGGGCCGAGGTGGCGCCCCAACAGCAGGGCAGCGGGCTTGGACTCGAGCACCCCGAGGGCCTCGACCCGGGCCCGGAGCTCCGCCGGATCCTCTCCGAGGATCACCGAGCGCAGGGGGATCACCAGCCGCAGCTCGGCGTGGACTGAGGCATGTCGGATCTGGGCGTCGGTCTGGAGCGGGGTGCCCCAGGTCGCCACCGCCCCGAGCACCCGGGCCCGGACAGGGTACCCCTGGACGCTGTGCATCCAGAGGCGATCGAGGGTCTGCTCGATCCCCTCGGCGCTCGCCCGGTGGAGCCAACCCGCGAGCATCAGCGCCCAGCGCCGCCCCTCGCCCCCGGCTTCGTCTCGGTGGCCTGCGGCCAGCTGATCCAACACCTGATCGGCGTCGAGCGCTGCGGCCTCGGGGAACACCCGCTCGAGGATCCGGGTCTGCCGCGCGACGGCGAACCCCCGGGAGGGCCGGAGGGCCTTGAGCAGCAACTTGCCCCACTCCCCCTGGATCCGCTCGGCGGGTAGCTCGCCCAGGGCTGCGGTCCGGCACAGCTCGAGCAGCTCTGGATCGGTCTCGAAGCCGAGGCGGGCCGCAAACTGCACCACCCGCAGGGCCCGGAGTGGATCCTCGAGGAAGGTGTCTCGATCCACCGCCCGGAGCCGCCCGGACTGGAGATCGTCGAGCCCACCCCAGGGATCCACCAGCTGGCCACCGATGATGTCCCACATCATGGCGTTGATGGTGAGATCCCTGCGCCGCGCGGCCTCCTCGACGGACATGTCGGGGTCCCCCTCCACAGCGATCCCCCGGTGTCCGGGGCCCACCTTGGAGTCCCTGCGGGGGATGGACACATCGATCTCTTCGGCCCGCGAGCGCCCACGGGGGCTCCACTTGAGCACCCCGAAGGAGCGACCGACGGTGTTCACCCTCCCGAGACGCCGCAGCAGCGTGATCAGGGCCCTCAGCTCGAGCCCGAAGACCTCGATGTCCCAGTCCTTGACCGTGCGGCCCAGCCAGTGATCGCGCACACCACCGCCCACGAGGTAGGCCCGCCCGCCGCTTGAGGTGATCGCTTCAGCGAGGTGGTGGATCGAATCGGGCAGCTGGGGGGGCATCATGGGCTTCAGCGCTCGCGTTCCTCGAGGCGAGTGCCGGTGGCCTCGATCTGCTGCGGATCCCCCGTCTTGACGTTGGCCTGCTGAGCCGCGATCGGATCCATGCTCCGGAGGAAGGTGCCGTTGAGCCAGGAAAGCACCAGGGTCTCGAGATCCGGGGCGCCGTTGAGCATGCGCGCTCCGGAGCCCGCCGCCTCATACAGCTGGAGGTGTTTGGGCCCGGTGGTCTGCTGGATCAGGTAGCTGGCCGCCCGGGCCGACAAGGTGTCGTCTTCGCTCGCCACCGCGAGCAGGGAGCGCTCCCCATACCCGGCCAGCACCCCGGAGACCTTGAGCCCCTGGGCGTTGAGCTGAGGCGACAGCGCCACCACGTCGCTGACCAAGGCGTTGCTCCCCGCGACCTGGAGCGCGAGGTTCGCCCCGAAGGCGGCCCCCACGAGGTGGACCTTCGAGGCGCCGTGGGACTCCAGCCAGCCGATCCCCGCCACCACATCGGCGGGCATCTTGACGTACTCGGCGGGGGCCGTGCTGGAGCCCCCATGACCCCGGAGATCCAGGGCGAGGACGCGGAACCCGTTGGCCGCGAGCCTGGGCGCGAGGGTGGACCAGTCCTGGCGGGAGCGCCCCTCGTCGTGGACCAGCAGCACGCCCTCTGCGCCGTCGCCCCACGCCTCGCTGGCCAGGTGGACGCCGTCGGACGTGGTCAGCGAGACCTCGCCTGCTGTCGCGGTGGAAGCTCCAAAGAAGACACCCGTCAGCAAGGCAAAGAACACGCGCACGGCTTCCTCTGGATGGCGGTTGACACCTTGTGGTCCCAGGATAGGGTAGCTCGGTCGAGCGTGGGCTGCAGGGTCCTCCCTCACATAGATCTTTGACTTGG
>DRPG01000582.1 GCA_011376105.1 Deltaproteobacteria bacterium | reverse complement strand
GGGTGGTCTCCCACCGCCATGAGATCTACGCAGAGTGCACGACGCCGAACTGCCCCGAGCTGCGGCGGCCTCAGGAGACTGAGATCACAAACCGGGACATCACGGGAATGCCCAGCACGGGCTGAGACGGAGGAACGATGGGCGGCTGGTACATGTTCGTGGTGGCGCTGCACGTCGTGCTGTGCTTGTTCTTGATCCTCATCATCATCCTGCAGCCGGGCAAGGGCGGAGACGTCGGCGCGGCCTTTGGCGGGGGCGGCGGGGGCTCCACCGTGTTCGGCCCCAGGGGCCCCACCGGCTTGCTCCAGCGCGCCACCACCGTGGTCGCGGTCTTGTTCATGGCCACCAGCGTCACCCTGGCGCTGTACTCCGATCGGGGGGCTCGGGCCGGAGGCAACGTCGACGATGCGATCGATCGCTTCCAGCAGCAACAGGAGCTGCCCGAAGAGGTCGAGATCCGGGAAGTTCCGGAGCCAGAGGCCGTCCCGTAGCCAGGGAGCGCGCTCCGGCTGAGCGTCCCCGGGGGGCACGGGGTGGTTGACGGGATCCGAGCCACCGGATAGGTCGGAGCCAACACCCGCGCGGGTGGCGGAATTGGTAGACGCGCAAGGTTGAGGGCCTTGTGGCCGCAAGGCTGTGGGGGTTCGATTCCCCCCTCGCGCACTCTCTGGTCTCCCACTCTCTGGTCTCCGGGTGGAGGCCGGGTCGTTGAGATCGGGCGCACAATCTAAGGTCGGAGGTGTGCTCGTCTCGTGTCTGGCGCGCTGCGAGCGGAGGTCTAACCAAGCCTCCATCACCGAGCGCCAGCCCGCTGAGCGGCATGGGCTCCTCTGTGATCCCCAGCTCATCACAGCCGGTGAGGATCAGGCCCGCCCCCCCTGGTGCGTGCTACCGGCGAGCTCGCGGGGCTAGCACATTCCCCGATCCCAGGCCCGGAGGAGATCCCGATGCCACGAGACAGAGCAGATCCAAGCGAGGCCCTCGAGACCCACATCACCTTCTTCGACGTCGATCGTGACGGAGAGATCACCAGGGACGAGATCCACCAGGGGCTAGAGGAGCTGGGGTTCTCGCCCCTGGTCGCCACGGTGCTCGCTCCGGTGTTGGCGATCGCCTTGCCCCGGCGGGTGGAGGATCTACTGGAGGTCCGCCACGACGACACCGGCGCGTTCACCTCCGACGGCGCGTTCGACGAGGACGCGTTCGAGGCCTGGTGGCGCCGGACCGATCGCGACGGAGACGGCAGGCTGTCTCGCTGGGAGCTGCTGTGTGGCAGCGTCGCGCTGGCCGACGATCCGATCAGCCTGGGGGCGTCGGTGGGGGAGCTGCAGCTGCTCCACCACCTCCTCGCCGAGGATGGAGGGTTGTCCCGGGCCTCGGTGCTGCGGTTCCTCGATGGCAGCTGGTTCGCCGAGCTGATCGCCCGCCGTGACGCACAGTCGTCGCCCTGATCCCACAGGTGGCGAGACCACCGGGCCCAGGATCATGGCTCCGAAGGACGGGACCAAGGGCGTGAGGCGCTCGGCAGGATCGGGGACGCCCGTCGCCTCGGTGGCACGATCCAGGGGCCGGCGCGCCGGCGCGCTACTCCACCCCGAAGCCGGTGGACTCCGGGGCGGACGCCTGCTCCCAGGGCAGGTGGACTGGATCCGGCTCGACGTTGTGGGTGCCCAGCACCTTGAGCAGCTCGATGACCGCGTCTCGCTCGGCGTCGGTCAGGCGATCGCCGTACCGATGGCCCCGGTTGGAGGCGCCGGTGCTCGGGGTGCGGGTGTCGTACACGTACCAGTCCAGGGGATCGCTGCGCTCCTCCGCCGGGGTCTCCGCTAGGGGCTCGTGGGACACGCCCAGATCTTCGTAGTCGTAGGCATAGGGATCGGCGTCGAGCCTCCAGATGTCGGGCCGGGTGCGGCTGTCGAGCAGCTGCCGCACGGTGGGGACCGACTGGTTGTGTAGGTAGGGCGCCGACGCCCAGACACCGATCAGCGGGGGAGCGCCCACGAACACCCGGCCCTCTGGCTCGGGAAGATCAGCGAAGATCCCAGACTGTTGGAGCTGCTGGTTGGTGCGCATGTTCTCGATGCAGAACTCCAGATCCATGGCGAGCTGGGTGTAGGCTGCGTCGGTGCGGCTCCGATCGTGGGAGACACGGGATGCGGCCTCGTCGTAGGTCAGGGTGAGCCGGGCGTCGGGCCCCCATGGGGCGCCCTCGTGCACCGTCAGCACCCCGTGGCAGCTCTCGCAGTTGTCGGCGTACACCGACAGTCCGTCGCCCGCCAGCGCCCAGTCGACGGAGCGCGGGTACGGCGGAGACTCGATCTCGTCGATCAGGGTCATGATGTCGTGGTGTCGTTGCAGTCGATCGAAGTAGCTGGGGGTGTGGTGGTTCCCGTAGTTGGGTACCGCGCTCGTGAACACCGTCAGATCCGGCGCTGAACGATCGGCTCCGTACTTGGTCGCGTGCCAGGTGAAGTGGGTACCGCTGTACCGAGCGACCCACCACGGGTTGGGGTTGCTGACGGGCACCGCTCCATCCGGAGCGGCCTGCATGATCGATCTCATCCGCTCGAACAGCGGGCCCGGCGCGTCGCCCTCGAGCTGCCAGGTGTCCAGCGTCTCGCCGCCTGGCTCCAGGGAGCAGGCCACCATGTACGGGCCCGCGAAGCTGATCGCGCTAGCGCCCACGACCCGGTTGGCGTCGGGGTTGAGCAGGGGACGGATGTGGTTCTCGTAGGCCAGGCTGCTCGCCCGCAGCACGTCCAGCTCTGGATCGGAGATGTCTAGCCCCAGGCCAGACCACGAGCCCTGGGGCACCATCGCAGCCCCGAACGCCAGGCGCGCGACCCCCCGCGCCAGGGCCTCGTTCGTGTCCGCCATCCGGCGCAGGAGCGTCAGCTCGTCGAACAGCTGGAACGTGGGCTCTAGGTTGAGGTTCTTGTTGGGGGCCCCCAGGACGACCTGATCTCCATACACCCCCGCGTGGCACGTCATACAATTGGAGCTGGTGTAGATCCGCTCTCCATGCTCTCCCTCGTCGAAGGTGTTGATCGTGTTCGCCAGCGAGAGACTGAGCTCCACCTCCACCTCCGCCCCCCTGGTGGTCGGGACCGTGACGGGTGCGGCGAACTGTGCACGATAGGGGGAGGGGATCATGCCATAGAGGGCCAGGCGATCGGGCACCGGGCCCAGCTGGGGCTCGATCGTGAGCCTCGCCCAGATCGGCAGCTCCAGATCGTCGACGGGGTGGCTGATCAGCCAACCCAGGGCCCGCACCGCTGCCCGGCCCGACGCTGTCTCGGGGAAGCCAGACGGATCGAGGTTCACGAACTGGAGATCGTGTCCATACAGCTGGCGCGCCGCCGCTGGATCGTAGCCAAAGGTGTCGACCAGCGGAGACCAGCCCCAGGAGGTCATCTCCTCGGGGAACGCGACGTCACCACCCGCAGCGCTCCGGGCTCCCTCGGGCTGGACGTCCGAGGTGAGCGGGGAGCGAATGGGGAGGCATCCGGTGGCGAGGGTGAACAGAATCCAGCGTGACATCGGGTTCTCCGGGTGGCCCGGACAGACAGGTTGATCCTGTCAGGACTATAGAAGGTTGCTCTCCGGGCAGACATAGGAAAAGCGATCGTTGGTTCGTGTTGATCGCGGTTTGGGTCGTTTTGACAAATATCCGGGGTTGTGGATCTGGGTAGTTGACTCGGAAGTGTTATATCTGGGGCTCGACACACAACGAGGTGGCCAATCTGAGAAGATTAGGTGGTGTTGGTTTATAATGGTGCTCGTGTGAAAGCCTAGCATGGATCAGCGGATCATGACCTGAAGGCAATCGCAGGCCCACCGCGGGGCATCTGCAGGCCCACCGCAGGCCCGCCACAGGCCCACCGCAGGTCCACCGCGGGTCCACCGCGGGGCATCCGCAGGCCCACCGCAGGCCCGCCACAGGCCCACCGCAGGCCCACCGCAGGCCCACCGCAGGCCCGCCACAGGCCCGCCACAGGTCCACCGCGGGGCATCCGCGAACGATGGGTCTACGCCGCCGCTGGCTCGTGATCCGGCGGTGGTGGACGCGATCCTCAGCGGTGGTGGCTCTGGGGGCAGCTCTAGAGATGGAGGCGGCCTCAGGTGGGGCTCGGGGTCGCTCGCCCGGGCCCGAGGCCCTCGAGCCGCATCCAGCGGATGAAGCTGCGCACGAGCCTGCCTACCTCCAGGTTGTTCTCGGTGATCGGGGCGGGGTAGCTGTAGGCGAGCAGCGCCTCGTTGCTCGGTGCGTCCATCCAGTAGCGATCGAAGCTGCCCAGCTCGTCGAGGTGACCGACCACGAAGCGGTCCTTGTGCTCGGTCTCGTGGAGGAAGGCGTTGCCACCGTACAGGGTCCCGTCCCAGTCGACCGTCAGCTCTCCGTTGAGACGGACCGGGATCGGCTCGGACTCGAGGTTGACCATCGACACCGCCTCGCCTGCCCCCCAGCGCCTCCGTAGCTCCCGGCCCACGGCGAACAAGCCCTCGGCCAGCGCGCGCTGCTGCTCAGGGCTCCACAAAAACCCCAGGGCAAAGTTGATCTGTACCCGGGGGAACCCGAGGTCTACGATGTGGAAGAAGTTGTGGGGCAGCGCTGTGACGAGGCGGGGGTGCACCACCATGATCACCTCGTGCTCCAGCCCGGAGCTCCGGATCAGCTCAGCGCGGTGGGCGATCCCGCGATCGTAGCTGTCGAGGCCCCGGGCTACAGCGGGGCGCTGGAGGTTCTGGGTCCGACGATCGCCGTCGAGCGACAGCTCCAGCTTCACCTCGTGCTCGGCGAGCCACGAGAGCTTCTCGGCGTCCAAGGAGAGGCCGTTGCTGGAGACGATGAACCGCAGCCGCTTGCCCTCCTCCTTAGCCCGGCGGGCCCCCTCGGTGATGCCGAGCTGCACCAGAGGCCACCGCAGCAGGGCCTCGCCCCCGAAGAACTGGAGGATCAGCTGCCCGCGATCTGAGGCCATCAGCAGCTCGATCGCGGCCTGTAGCGTCTCGGGGCGCATCTCCCGGCCGCCCTGCTTGGGGATGAAGCAGTAGCCACAGCGCAGCTCGCACTGCCAGGTGGGGATCACCACCATCCTGGGGACCTCGTCCGAGGTGTAGCGCCGGAACGCCTTCAGCCAGCTGGAGCGGGGGCCCAGGACCCGCTCCGCCGAGGCCAGCACCTGATCGGCGTCCACCTCCGGGGGGGCGGCGGGCCCAGGCGCCGCCCGGGTCCGCCGCAGCGCGTCCGCGAGCAGGGAGAACACCAGGCGGCGGGGGCGATCGTCGAGGCGGCGCAGCAGGCGTGCGCCCCGGTCCCGCTGTGCACCCGGGGCCAGGCCCCGGTGTCGCTCGAGCCAGCGGGCGCGCAGGGCGACCAGCGCGCCGGTGTACAGCCCCGCGTCGGTGAAGAAGGTGCCGTCCAGATCGTCGACCCAGGGATCCTCGGGTCGATCGTGATCGACGAAGGGGTAATCGTACTCGGGGTAGCCCTCGATCCGGGCTCGATCCCGCAGGGCGAGGGTGTGCTCGCGATCCGTGCGGACCAGGCGGCGGAACGAGGCCGAGGTGAAGTAGCTGACCAGCCTGGGCACGATCGGGAAGCGGACGTGGAACCAGCGAGGGTGCTGGATCTTCAGCCGGGCCACCTCGTCGAGGACCTCGATCAGCTCGGTCGCGGTGGTGTCGGTGTTCGCCAGGATGAAGTAGCCGTCCATGTGCAGCCCCCTCGCCGCCAGGGCCGCGACCACCGCTCGGATGTGCGCGACCCGGTAGCCCTTGCCCAGCCGGGCCAGCTCCGCGTCGCAGTAGGTCTCGACGCCGATCTGGAGGAACGAGCTCCAGCTCCGGCTCCGGTGATCCTCGATCCAGTCGTCCTCGTGGAGGATCTCACCATGATCGGCGAAGCACGCTGGATCGAAGGCGTCTAGCAGGCCCTCGTCGACCTCCGGTAGCAGCCGGTGGCCCTGGCGACGGCACAGATCCGCCACTGAGACCTGCACCGAGGACAGCCGGAAAGGGGTGCGCAGCAGGGCGGGCAGCAGGGCCCGGGCCCGCTGGCGATCACAGGCGAAGTCGTCGTCGCTGATGTGGACCCGGTAGGCCCAGGCCGGCACGGCCTCGCCCCAGAGGCTGTGGAAGTGCGCCTCGTAGCGCTCCAGCAGGGCGAGCACGCTCTCTGCGCTGCGGGCCTGGTACGCCTGCCTGCCGAGGATCGAGCAGAAGGTGCAGCGGTGGATGCAGCCCCGGCTGGTGGACAGCTCGATCCCCCCCTGGAGGTGGCGCTCGGTCAGCAGCGATGGATCCAGCGCGATCGTGTCGAGCTCCGGCACCGCGACGGTGCGGCTAGAGCGTGCGCTGATCAACACGCCACCGGCTTGATCCACAGCGATCAGGCCGTCGAGCTGCAGCAAGGCTGAGCGCTGCTCCTCGGTCAGCGGGGTGTCGATGTCGCCGTCGCCGAGGATCCGGGCTAGGGCAGGGACAAAGACCTCGCCCGCGCCCCTGCAGGCGAAGGAGATCCCGGGCAGGTGGGCTGCGACGTGCTCGGGGGCCAGCGACGGCATCACCCCCCCCACCGCGACATGGCCCCGACAGCCCAGCCTCCGCAGGGTCGCGATCAGCTGGACCACGCCGTGCCAGTAGCCCTCCAGCAGGGTGATGCATATCAGCCCGATGGGCCCACCAGACAGGGCAGCCTCGAGCCGCTCCAGGCCCTGTGTGGGCCTGCTCGAGCCCTGGATCGGCATCTTCACGTCGGCCAGCACCACCTCGGTGTTGATCCCGGACAGGGCGCTGATCAGGTACAGCACCCCCTGAGACAGCTCGGTGTCGTTGTGGGGTAGCTCCGAGCTCATCAGGGACTCGAAGAACAGCGCCCGCGGGACAGGATGATCGGGGAGCCGGGGCTCATGCCGACGCTCGGGGATCGGGCCCAGCGCCGACAGGGCCGCCTCAAGCGGGAAGCGGGTCGGGGCCGTGACCAGCTGGGGATCGAGGTGCAGGGCCTCGTCGGTGATCCGGGTGCCCCGAAAATCGATCACCACCCGCACGCGCTGCTCACCGACGATCGCGCCCACCGCAGCTGAGGCACGCAGCCCGGCCGCCACCGGCAACCCCACGCGATCCACCACCTCGATCCGGCCGGCGTGGCCGTGGGGTCGACGGGTCAGGATCCGACCCCCGCGGGTCACGATCCGCTGATCCACCGGGACCGCGTCCTGATCCTGCTCGACGACGTAGTGCCAGCCCTGCCCGGTCCCGGTTCCCATGGGATGCATCGTACCGTGGAGGGCAGCCACGGGCGGAGACAGCGCGCTATGCTCGATCATGCGCACCCGGCCCGACGACGGATCCCTGGACCCTCCACGGGATCTGCGACGCAACGTCGAGATCAACGTGGGCAAGGCCTGCAACAACCGGTGTGTGTTCTGCCTCGACGGGCTGCCGTCCCCCGACAACCGTCGCTACATGCCGCTCGACGAGATGGTCGCCGAGCTGACCCGCTGGCGCAGGCTGGGGCATCGCTCCGTGGGCTTCCTCGGGGGTGAGCCGACGATCTATCCCCACATCGTCGAGTCGATCGCCACCGCCCGGGACCTCGGCTACACCCGGATCGCCATCGCGTCCAACGTCACCCGGCTGGTGCGGCCCCGGTTCACCGATCGACTGCTCACCGCTGGGCTCACCCGGGTCACGGTGAGCATGCACGGCCACACCGCTGCCCTGGAGGATCGGCTCACCCGGGTCCCGGGGGTGTTCGACAAGAAGTGCACAGCGATCCGCTACCTGCTGCTCCGGCAGCGCCGCGACGGGCTGCTGCGAGACGGCGTGAGCGTCAACATCGTGCTCAACGGCTGGAACTACCGAGCCCTGCCGAAGATGCTCCGCTTCTTCTTCGAGGAGCTCGGGCTGGTCGATGTACGCACCAACTTCGTGCGCCCCGAAGGGTACGCTGAGGGCAGCCATGAGCTGACCCCGCGCTACCGCGACGTGGTGCCGCTGTTGATGAGGGCGGTGATCCTCAACGAGCGCCACTTCCACCGGACCTTCACCTTCGGGGGAGTGCCGGTGTGCGTGCTGCCCGAGGCGTTCCGGCGCAACCCGAGCCTGATGCGTCGCTACGTCGGGGAGTACCGCGATCTCGACACCGACTGCTCGATCCGCGCCGAGGGCCATGACGACGGGATCAGCCGGGTCGAGGGAGGGCGGGCTCGGTTCAACTGGCAGGATCGCAAGCGCCTCGATCTCAAGGGCGGGCTGTCGGCCTGCCGCAGCTGCAGCGCCTCGGATCGTTGCGAGGGGGTCTGGCGCAACTACGTCGAGTTGTACGGTGACGAGGAGATCAGCGCGCTGTGATCAGCAGCCCCGGCAGCCGCCGGCGGGCCTCAGTGACCAACGCGCCCCAGCGACGGGGCAGACGCACCGCGTGCGCCGGCAGGGCATGGGCCAGCTGCAGCACCCGCCAGGCCTCCCTCGCCCGCCTCGCCGAGACGATCAGCCACACCCGCAGCCGTCGCTCCTGCGGTCGATCCGCGTCGGACCGGGCCAAGGCGCGTAGCGTGGCCACCTGCCCGCGCTCCGACAGCTCGGAGATCAGCACCAGATCGGTGCACCCTGAGGCCTGCAGCCTCCGGGCCGCCGCCGCCGGGAGGCGATCGGTACACAGCCACACCGTGGGGGTCTGGGCCCGCCGGAGCGCGCGCCAGGTCTCGTCCGTGGGGCCCCCCGGGGCGTCGATCCGCGACTGCAGGGCGGTGGGCGCTCCGTCGGCAAAGTCCAGGGGCTCGATCGGAGCGAGCCCTGCGCCGTCGCGTAGATCCCAGCAGGCGTGCCAGCCCCCCCCACAGCGGGTCCGCAGCGCGCAGCGGCGGCAGGGGGGACCATGTCGCTTGTCACCGACGTTGTCGAGGCCGGGCACCTCCCGTGGGGTGACCTCGGCGGCCTCCACCGCCTCCACGCTGTGTGCGAGATCGTCGGCCCAGCCGACGCAGGCGGGTAGGCCACAGTAGGGGTTGAGCAGCGTCAGCCCGTGGCGAGCAGCCCGGGCCCGGGCGGCGGGGATCTGCACCTTCAACACCGCATAGTCGGGCATTAGCTCCGGGGATTGGGCCGCCCGGCCGTGGGGTTGGACCGCCGAGAGGCTGATGGATCGGACCGCAGGCAGCCGCTGGGCGACAAAGTCGACATACGAAACCACTCGATCCTCAGTGATCGCTGCGATCACGGGGTTGAGGGTCACCGCCACGCCCGCTCCGATCAGCGCGTCGAGGCCCCGCAGGCAGCGCTCGAATGAGCCAGGGACTCCGGTCAGCCGATCGTGGAGATCAGCGTCGTCCGACAGCAGGCTCACAAACGCGGACGTCAACCCTGCCTCCGCCAGCTCCGCCGCATAGGCGGTGTCGATCAGGATCGCGTTGGTCTGCAGCTCGACCTGGGCGATCCCCTGAGCCCGGGCGGCCGTGATCAGCTGGATCAGCCGGGCCCTGCGCAGGGTGGGCTCCCCACCAGAGAGGGTCAGGGTCTGTGCTCCG